>CAZJPE010000013.1:0-4812 GCA_964547875.1 Candidatus Woesearchaeota archaeon | reverse complement strand
AAAAGCACAACAAAAATAACTGCAAGAACAACTGTCAATAAAACAGTAGGGCTTGTAGTTACAGCTTGTCTGCCTTGTACATTCGCTGTGAAGCTTTCTCTCTTGATAAGCTCGCTATCAGAGTGAACGTTTACTGCAAAATCATAGCTTTCTGCTTTATCGGCATTAACGCTCAATTTTACAGTCTTACTTGTGCCTGCTGGTATAGCCACGATTGGCTCTGAAATGTCTATATTCAAACCAGTTGGACTTTCTATAACGAATTCAAATACTTTCAATTGGGTCCCAGAATTAACTAAGACTATTGAGTATTCTCCTATTTCTCCGACATTGAAAGACTTGCTATGTATAGGCGCAATAACATTTGTGCTTGCTTCTGCTCCTGCTATAACAACTTTTCTTATCAAGACAGTTTCAGAGTCGTCATTAAATGCATTTACCTCAACTTCATACAAGCCAGGCTTTGCATTTGAAGGAATCCTCAAGAATAACCTTCTTTCTATGCTGTCTTCTTTATCAAGTCTGTCAAATTCGTTCTCTATTTCAAAAGGGTCGTCGCCAAAAGGCTGATCAAGAAATGCAAGATCTCCCAAAAAGGCTCTGTCTTCTATTTCTAATGCAGGAATGCTTGCCCTAACGAATGTGTCATCAGCAAATTGTCTGCCGATGTTCTTTATAACAACGTCAAGAGTCAAGACTTCTCCGGCACTTACCTTATTGGCCATGTCTACATCAAGAATCTCTATAACATAGGATTCTCTCTGCAGGGTCAATAAGATTTCCTTCTCGTCAGCGGTTCCGTCATTTCTGTTTTCAACAACGACATTCAGCTCGAGAGTCTCATCAAGCTCGTCCAAGTCACTTGGAACATTAAGCAATAGAACTCTGCTGTATGTTCTGTTTTCAATGACGTCAAATCGCTCTGAGATGCTTGCTAGCTCTCTTTCCCCTGAAATCCAGGCTTTCACTCTGACATCCTCAGCGTTTTCTAGGGCCTTGAATTCTAGTCTTACTGGAATGCTTTGTCCAGAAAAGACAGTAATAGGTACTTTGGCAGCGTCAAGCGCCTCAACACCATTTACTTCAAGGTCTACAATACTTCCAAAAGCGCTTACATTAGCAATTAAAGAAACTGCTAATACAAATGCTGTTGCAAGGAAAACCAAAAATCTTTTGGATGTCATGTTTGTCATTTTAAATTTAGTTAAAGATAAGACAAAAACACCTTTTATAAACTTTGCGGTAATAACATAAATTATACTATCTCTTAGTTACGACTATTAGTAGTAACAATTTTAAGATAAAATTTATATAGTATAAAGAGGTATACCAATGATGGATATTACGACGATAAAACTAAGAAAAAACACAAAAAATAGACTTGATAAGTTAAAAACACATAAAAGAGATAGCTATGAAGATATAACGCAAAGAATCCTAGAAATCCTAAATCTCTGCCGTTTAAATCCATTAAGAGCAAAAGCCAAATTAATGGAAATTGACAAGATGAACAGCTTAATTAGTAAAGAAAATAGCATAAAATCTCATTAATCCATTTAATAAGTTCTTTCTGTTTCATTTAATAATTTTTCTAGCTAATTTCAGTCCCTCTAAGCTATCTTCTACCATTGAAGGAGATTCATTGATAATTACAATCTCTTTGTCTTTAGGCAGGTTCTCAAGCAAAGTTATCCATTCTTCTCTCCTTGTCTCGCGATGGTGCTTTTCTCCCTTTTCTCCATAAACAATCCCTGAAAAATGCACATGCCAACTCTCTCCAGGAAATAATTCAATAATTTTCTTATAATTAACTTTCTTATCTCTGGCAAGAATATGTGCGAAGTCTATGCAAAATGAGCATTTAGTTTCTTTAACAAGCCTATAAATCTCGTCAACACTTCCAAACACATTAACCTTTCCCATTGTTTCAGGGGCAATTTTGATTTTCCACTGGTTTTTCTTTATCTCTTTCATTAACTCTAAGATTCCAATTTTTATGTTATTATAACTTTCTCCTTTGTCCTTACTATAATAACCAGGATGAAAAACAACAACGCTTGCTCCCAATAGTTCCCCAATTTCACAGCAATCTAAAATCCTCTTTTTTGAAGCCTCTATTTTGGCTTTTTCACTAGAATTCAGATTAACATAATAAGGCGCATGTATGCTCAATGAAATATTCAGCTCTTTAGCTTTTTTTCCTATTCTAATAGCATCATTCTTATTTTTAATATAAACTCCATAAGTAAAAGCAATCTCGCACGCCTTCAAGCCCGTCTTAGAATAGTCTTCTAAAACTTGCTCTGCGTCTTTAATACTTCCTAGCCCTGCAGGTCCAAATCTTATGCCCATAAATATAAATCATTAATTAGAGTTTTTATATTTAATATTTCAGATGTTAAAATATTGTGTGAATATTTAAGAATTAAATTTTTTATTTATCTTTAAAATCAATACCCTTGCAAATTACTTCTTAAACAATTTCCACGCATGCATCCAGTGATTATTTATAACACCATATCTAATCATTATCATGGCAAGAGATTCTATCAAATAAGCCTGCTCAATATCTCCCAAATCATGAATATCTTTCCATCCAAAGCCCATTGCAATATCTTTGACTTTATTTTTAGCATTCATATCATTTCCTGCAATGAATAAATCAGGCTCTCCCTCCTGCAATTTTGGATTTGTCATGTAATGCGCAGGTATCATGTTAAATGCTTTAACGACTTTAGCATCTGGAAGCCATCGTTGTATCAAGCTTCCTGCAGAATTAGGATATGCGACAGCAAAACTTGGCGGACTTCCTTCTTTCTCAAATTTCAAGGGATTTGTAACATCTATGACAATCTTTCCTGAAAGGTTCTTTTTCCCAGCCATCTTAATAGCATTCTCTGTGCCAAGCCATAAAGTAGCAATAACATCAATATCTCCAAAACTCGCTGCTTCTGCAAAACTCCCGGTAGAAGCTCCCCTCCCAGCCTTTTCAAGCCATTCTTTTAATTTTTCTGCATTTCGAGTGCCTACGCAGACATCATGTCCTAATTTTAATAATCCGTTAGCTAGCGTCTGTCCAACAATTCCAGAGCCTAAAACGCCTATTTTCATGTTAAATAAAGAATAATCAAATTTAAATAATTTTCTAAGAAAATGCATTACAGCATTAAAGGAGCTAAAAAAGAAAAATCTCCAATAGTTTGTCAAATAACAGACTTTAAATAAATAATCTTCTATTCTCTTTTATGAAAAAATTCAAGGTATATCATTCTAATATGGCACACCACACATGCGGCATTTCTACAACCAAAATACAAATAATGAAGAAACAAAAATAATCTATATCAGAACTTATTTTTTATAAGAAATTTTTCTACAGCCCAATCAATTCAACCTTAGTATCTTTAACAGCGCCAAAATTAGTAGCTGCCAAATATTTAACTCCATGCTCCTCGCACATGTTAATTAAACCACCGCTTGCTGTTCCGTCTAGAACAACGGCAAATACTTTTCTGCGTAAATTTTCAACATTACCTATTATCTCCCTTGAGCCAACTTTTCTGATAATGTCAAACTCAGAATTTAATAATAAGGCAGATTTTGTCCCTTCTATGCTCTCATAAAGCATCCTGATTTTTTTCTTAATAAACTCTTTATCTGCTAAAGGCTTCTCTTCAATCTCATCTCTTCTATTCATCTCGCCAATCAATCCATTGATTCTTTCTAAAAATTCTTCTGCAGGAATTTTCTTTCGCAAAGCAATGAGAATCTCTTTTCCAGCAAGCTCTTCAACTTCCTTTCCATCAGGAGCAACAGCGACAAAAGCAATCCTAGCGTTGTTTATAACATTTTTAGCTATTAATTTACCACCCCTATCTCCATCTATAAATAAAGTCAGTTTTTTTTCTTTTCCAAGCAGGGCAATTCCGGCAGGCAGTTTAGTGCCATTCATTCCAATGACATTATTCACTCTGTTTTTTAATAAATTCACAACATCAGCTCTTCCCTCTACAACTATAATATCTTCTCCTGAAAGATCACCAGCAGGCAATTTTTCCTCGCCATATTCTTGAATCTTTGCTATTCTAGATTCTTCTTTTAATGTTCTGGACAATCCATCAAAATCTTCTTTTTTATCCAATCCCTCAAGAAGCTGCTTGGCTCTTCCAATTATAAAGTCTCTTTTGCTCCCGCGAACATCCTCGACTTTTGTTACTTTAAGCTCTGCTTCAGTTGGCCCTATTCTATCAATTGTTTCTACGGCTGCAGCAATTAATGTTGTTTCAGACTTATCAAGCGCAGTAGGAATTTTTATTTCACCTACGCTCTTCCCGTCAACAATCTCAAGCTCAACCTCTATTCTTCCTATCTTGCCCTCTTTCTGCAGCTCCCTCATCTCTAATTCTGATCCCAAAAGCCCCTCTGTCTGGCCAAAGATAGCTCCGATTACATCAGGCTTCTCTAAAGGCCCCTCTGCCTTGAAAGATACATATATCATATATTTTATTGATATAGGGCTTATTTTCGCCATTTCTTATTTTAAGAGCTAAAGCTCACTCGTTTAATTTCTCAAATAGAAAGAAGTGCAGATGTCCAACACGGACGTGAACATGATTAAATATAATCTAACCTTTATTATTACTTCTCTCTATAATCATCTCTGCTATGAAATGAAGCTTTTTAAAACTTTTGTTTCTTTTTTATTTTTCTCTCCACAATGATAAAATTTATATATATCTAAAATAATTAGAAATTAAAGATGAAATCAAAAGAGGTGGTTAAAGAAGAGTCATTTGACGAGGCGTTAGATGA
>CAZJPE010000012.1:3696-9741 GCA_964547875.1 Candidatus Woesearchaeota archaeon | reverse complement strand
GGATTAATAGAATGGATATCATCCCAAACTAAAGTAATTCCAATAATAACTGATGCAGGCCCTCACAAATCAGGAATAAAAGAAGCTTCATACAGAACAACATTAGTGCATGATGAAGCATGCAGAAATGTAGAAGTATGTAAAGAAACAGAAGGGGATAAGTCAAAGGAATTCACGTCTTTACCTTTAATAGGAGGTTCATTCTCGATAAATAAGGAATCCTGCCATTTAATTGAAATAATGGCAACTGATAATGTAAATAAGACAAATATTCATAAGCAATGCGTTTTCGTAGATGATTCAGCTCCAACTCCTATAAAGACAGTTAATGAACCAAAAACAATTTGGGATGGAAAAGATAGCGTTTGGTATCAGGATGAAACTAAACATTGCTGGGATGGAACAGGGAATGAGATAGAATGCTGGAAAGTAACTACAATGACTCCAATAACACTAGATTGTGAGGACCAAGCTCCTCATCCAGTTGATCATGAAAAAGTATACTTTAATGTCGGATTAGATGGAGACGATGTAACATCAGCATACTGCGTGAAAGTAGACGGAGAACTTATGGAGACTGATAAAGGATTGTTCTGCTTATTAAATGAAGAAGAAGCTCCAATTGAATTTTTCTTTACAGAAGAATCAGAGCATAATCTAAAATTTTATTGTAAGGACGCATTAGGTAATATAGGTCCTATCGATGAAGAGAAATTCAAGGTGGAAGGAAAAGCATTTAGAATATGGTTGAACAAGAAATGGAACTTAATCTCAACTCCATTCAAATTGTTAGATGATTCAATGGATGAAGTATTCAAGGATCTGAATGAAGAGGTCCAATCTCTATGGAGCTTTGATGGAGTTAATTGGCATGTTTACACTCCTGATAGCAATCCTTTCAATGATGACATAACAACCATGCTGCCTGGTGACGGCTACTGGATACTGGCTTTGGAAGATGCAGAGCTGGTAATTGGAGGCAATTTAATAAGCCCGGCAATGACTCCTCCATCAAAAGATATCGTAGCCGGATGGAATCTTATTGGATATTATGGCGTAGAAGGACCTGGATGTGATGATGGAATATGCACAGTGTATCATGGCCCAATAGGAAATGGTCATGAAGCACAATGTGGATTGAATACTTTGGGAATAGAAATATTTGATAAGGCGTTTACATCTCTATGGACTTACTGGGAGCCTCACAATCCAAACCAATGGAAACCGTTAGGAAAGTTTGACAACTTAGATCCTGGAGCTGGATACTGGCTATTTGCACAAGAAGATGGAATTTACGCTCCGTCCACAACTTGCGGGGATTTTTTCCCATAATTTTTTAAATTTAATTAATATAATCAATGAAAAATAGATTTTTAAGAGGTGATCTTGTCTTAGTAATAATCTTAGTCACTGCTATAGTCTCAGCTCAATATGGAATACCTCACCAATTCTGGGGAACTGTAACAGACAATAATGGAAATCAAGCTCCAGACGGAACCCTTATTATAATAAAAATAAATAATCAAGATGTGGCTGCTACAACGACTAAATCTGGAAATTATGGCTATGAGCCGATATTTTACATTCAAGATCCAAATAAAAACAGGGATGGAAAGAAAATAGAATTCTTTGTTAATAGCGTCAAAGTAGCAGAATCTTCATTTAGAAATGGCGCCACAGAAGAGCTTAATCTTATTACTAGTGAAAGTTTTGGAGTTTCTCCTCCTTCTAATACAGGAGGAAATACCGGTTCTTCAGGCAGCTCTGGCAGCGGGGGTGGAGGAGGCGGTGGAGGCAGTGGCTCTAGTGGAGGTATAATTACAAAATCCGCCCCAGAAACAACTTGCGCTCCATCGTGGAAATGCTCTGAATGGCTTGATTGCGTTGGAACAATTCAAAAAAGAGTTTGCACTGATGTTAACTTCTGTGGAGCAAATGAAAACAAGCCGGAAGAAGAAAGAAGTTGTGAGAGTGAAGAATTGCGAGAAACAAAACCATTCTTCTCAAGAATCTTAGGAGCAGTAATTGGAGCAGATGGGAGAATCAAGCCATTAATTCCTATCGCATTTATTATCCTAATCTTAGCTACAAGCCTCCTTATTGTCTACAAAAGAAAGACAAGAAATAAATCTTCTTAGAAGTTTATTATTTTTTAGTAATTAAAATAAATATATCTTAATTGATAATAATGTTTATATATCTAAACTTATAATTTCTGGCATGATAAAAGAGATAAGGATTTTATTCGTTCTAATTTTAATCGCCTTTCTTTATATCGGAACCGTTTCTGCCATGGTAAGTGATTCTGCTCCTCCTGTTTCAACTGTTGATTATTTTACTGAAGAAGATGAATTGTCTAACAAAAGACAATGCACTCTTGAGGGAGATTTTAAAAAGGCCTATCTTAACTACAATGATGTGGTTGGTCACGGAATGTCAAACGACGCTATTTCTTCAATAATAGAAATTAATACGAAATTAGATAATATTGCCCAAGAACTTGCGATATGCGACGATATATCTTGTAACGATAGAGATAAAATAGAAAATTGGCATACAAGAACTTATTTTGATTTAAGTGAAGGTTGGCATGAGCTATCTGGAAAAGCCAAAGACTCGTTAGGTCACGAAGAAACCTTCAATAAAAATAATCTATGTATGTTCTGCATAGATAAACAAAAACCAAATGCCCCATCAAAACCAACATTAACAAGAGAAGAATTTTGCGATAAGAATTATATTAATAATCAGGATGAAGATATTGTATTTTCTTGGAGCGCTACCGACAATGGATGCGCAGGTATAAGTTTCTTTGACGTTTTTATTGAGTTGAAGAGGGGCGATGAAACTTCTACAACCAATGTTACTGTAGAAGGAAATAGCATTGATTTGAGAGGAATAAATTTAGAATTAATTGATAATGATATGGTAAGAATAAAGGTCGTTGCTCATGATAGGGCTGGAAATCTCGGACAAGAGAGCGATTTGAGCGAATGGGTGAATGTTGATAATACTGAGCCTAAAGTTGAGATAACAAATACGAATGCAGATGAGTGGATAACTGGAAATCTGGAGATCACAGAAATTGATACAGATACAAATTTGTTTAAATGCTTTTACAAGGTTAATGTTGTGAATGGAGATACAACTATTGACTGGACAGAAATATCTTGCAATAGCGTATTTACAATAGATACAAAAATCATCTGTCCAGTAGATGGTAAAAATATATGCAGAATATCTAAAAAAGTACAAGACAAAGCATGCAATGAAGAGATAACAAGTAAATTATTTGATATCGATAACAATCCTCCAGAATTAGAAAAAATCATTAGCGCCCCGCAATATCTGGAAGGAAAATTTGTTAGCACAGAAACTCCTATTGAAATAATAGCTCTTGATTTAGCAAGCGGGGTCAAGGAATTATGTTATCAGATTAATGCAGAAGCTTCAGTCTGCATAAATGCTGATGTGGAAGAAACTCGTGAGTTAAGCACCTCGCAGTTCAATTTTGAAGAAGAATCAGAGCATACTTTAATCTTCTGGGCAATTGACGAGGTAGGGAATAGGAAGGAGATGACGCAAACTCATTTTGTTGACAACACTCCACCTATAACAACAAAAGCATATTCTTTGTTATTCCAGCAATTAGGGGAATTTGCAGGCATTGAAGATTTCTTAATGGACTGGATAAGCTCAAAAACAGAAATAACATTAACTGCACAAGACCCAGCACCACATCCTTCTAACGTCAAAGAGATACTGTTTAATATAATGAACAAATACGAAGAAACAGATAAAGAAACACATTCAGAATGGTATGGCACGAAAACTAGGAGATGGTATGATAATATGGAAATGTGCGAAGAAGAAAATGGAGATAATAGTTCACCAGAACCGAACCCAACCCCCACAAATGGAGAAAATAATCACGACGAAGAAAGCGATTGTGTGGAAGTAGCAGGATGGGAGAATGAAGAGCCAATGGTTTATAAAGAGCCAATAATGATAAGAGAAGAAGGCACTCATAAAATTTGCTTCCAATCAATTGATAATGTAGACAATGAAGAAATGCAAATGTGCCAAGTTTTCTTTGTTGATAATACTGCTCCAACAATAGACATTCTAAATCCAACGTTAGAAGAATCAGAAAGAATAGAAAAATGCTCTCAATCAATAGTCGCTCTAGTAAATGACGAGGACTCTGGTATAAAAAGAGTATGGGCTGAATTATGGAATGAAGAAGAGAAAGTTAGAGAAGTAAATATGTCAAGAACAATCTACGGCACTTATGAAGCTTTAATGGACAAGCAATTGCCTTCAGGCAGTTATATGTTAAAAGTAATGGCAGAAGACAATGTGGGAAATCCAGAAAGTATAGAAATAGAAGAAACGCTTGTTGATAGCGTATTTGTAGAGTCAATTTTTCCAGGACAATGCACAATAAATCCAGAGAAGGGCGGAAGTTGTAAATTTACATTTAATGTATGCATGAGAGACGCAAACGCTGTAAGCTTTTCATTAGATAAGCTTGGAGGAATAATCACTCCCGCTATGATGAATGCAGAGATTTCAAAAGGCCAAGATAAAACATTTATCGGATTGTTAGACGATAGAATAGAATCAGGAATGCTTAGCTTAAGCGAAGAAACAATTAATGGTAGAACGTCGTTTGATGTAAGTCTCAACATTCCAATTAATTTGGCTTCTGTAATTGGAAAAGGGGTTCATCCGCTCAATTTCCATATTAAATCTTTCAAGAAATAAAAATGAATAAGTCGCTATTTGCAAGTTTAGTATTAATTTTATTAGTTGTCAGCATTTTTTCTGCTTATGCCGCAGAACCTATCGCAGAGTATCGCTCAAGTTTTAATGTCGATACTGGCGGCGTGATATCAATTGAGAACGAAACTCAGCAAGGCCAATCTTTCTGCGGAGATGGCTTTTTAGATTCAAGCAAGGGCGAGCAATGCGACAGCTCTAATCTTAACGGAGCAACCTGCTCCTCGTTGCTAGGCAATAATTTCATAGGCACATTATCATGCAAGCCAAATTGCGTCTATGACACTAGCCAATGTACCTCAACAACGAGTGGGGGAAATAATAACGGCGGAGGCGGTGGCGGCGGAGGAGGCGGTGGCGGAAGCTCATCAGTCCAAGCACCTGTTATTCAGCAATCCTCAAGTTGTATAGAAAACTGGGAATGTACAGAATGGGAAGGTTGCTTGGAAGGAGAACAGGTAAGAATCTGCACAGATAAAAATAATTGCAGTACAGAGTTTATCAAGCCGGAATTAGAAAGAGCATGCGAAACACAAGTAAAGGTCGAAGAAACAAATGGCAATTTTTTAGTAAGATGGCTTGGAGCAGTTATAGGCATCGGCAACGCTCCCATCAGCATTCCTCTAGTAATATCATTCATTATCGCAATAATTGCGGCAATGTTAATCCTTTATGCAGCAAGAAAAGAAAGAACTCCAAGTTCAGCTCAATCAGAAATTAAAGTAGAAAATGCAAATAACACAAAAAAGTCCTAATTAACTTTTTTAATAGGGCTTTGTTGCACTGTCGGGACTTTCCACTCAACTAAACTATCTTTTGTTTAATCTTATCCTTTGCTCTTTCTAAAGCTGAAACTGATTTTACTAAATATTGTGGATTTTCTCTTACAAACTCATACATCTTTTGTATTGCCTCTTGTCTTTCGCTTTCTGGAGTATCTCTATAATCAAATATTTCTCTTAGTAGCCAGGCCATTTTCTTTCTCTTTAATTGCGGAGTTGTTCCGAGTAAGAAAGCATTGTTATAATCAATCCCGCAATTATGAAGATACTGAACATTTGCATTCATGGTTTCCGGAGAAATTCCTAAAAGCTGTGCTTGTGAAGTCAATATATCTCTGCCTGAATTTCTATCTTCATAATTCTGTCTTAATAATCCAACATGATGTTGATAATTCCTCTCAATAGTTTCTGGAGCCATTCCTAGCAAATGAGCTCGTGATGCAATCTTATCATCTTTCAATCCTAAATCAGATAATCTCTT
>CAZJPE010000012.1:0-3596 GCA_964547875.1 Candidatus Woesearchaeota archaeon | reverse complement strand
GGATCTCTTCCTAGCAAATGAGCTCGTGATGCAATCTTATCATCTTTCAATCCTAAATCAGATAATCTCTTGTAATTCCTCTCAATAGTTTCTGGATCTCTTCCTAGCAAATGAGCTCGTGATGCAATCTTATCATCTTTCAATCCTATTCTCTTCAGAGTTTTATAGGCACGCCTAATCTTTTCTTCAGTTGTATCGCTGTTTTCTACCCATTTTCTTGAGAAATCGGAGATTTCATGGCCTTCAAGGAGGGCATCTAGTGTTTGAGTTTTGCTCATATTATTCAATGATATGTTTCTTTAGTATTTTACTTATATAGAATGAAGGAAAAGAACTATTTATAAACCTTTCTATATTGTAACTACTATATAGTAAAATTAATAAAGGCCTCCAAATTACAAATAATTATACTAGAGATAAATTAAGCAGAAAATAAATAAAAGTTAAAGATGTAGATGTAATATTTGTCCTAAATTTAAATCTGCAAGATTGGATAAAGAACCTAAAAAGAAGAAATAATTTTTTACTTGGTTTAGGTCTCGTAGATGCAATAATGCATTTTAATAGAAAGCTTTAAAAATAGTCCTTATTCAGTAGTCAAATGACAAACAAGCAATCAAGAAGGGAATTTTTAATCAAAGCAGTGGGAGGATTAGTTACACTAGTTGGATATAATGCTTTAAACGCAGATGACTATGTACCAAAAGAAAGAACGAGCTTATCACCTAATTACACAGATCATAATGGAGATAGGAGCATAGATAAAATAATTCTCCATACAACAGAGAGTGCTGGCAAAAATGCAGAGAATAGTTTTTTAAATCCAAATAGCAAAGTAAGCGCCCATTATATTATTATGGAAGATGGAGAGATAGTAAAAATGGTTGACGAAGAAGATATTGCGTGGCATTGTAGAGGCCATAATAAAAAATCTATTGGAATAGAAATTGCAGGATATTATAATAAAAAAATTAATAACGATCAGGTAAAGTCAGTTGCTTATTTAATAAAAAGAGCAGAAGCAAATTATAGGCTGACAGATGCCTGCATTAAAGCTCATAGCGAGCTTGATCCTGCAAGACGAAAAGATCCTGGAAAAGAAAACATGGAAGCTATACTAAAAGCATTAAAAAGAAAACAATAATTAAATCTAATTCTTCAAAATAGCCTTCTCAACATCGCTATCCTTAATCTTCTTTAAATTAGACTGAAACTCTTTGACAAATTCTAATGCTTTCTCTGTAAATAGCTCCTTTACTTCACTTGTAAGAATTTTCCCTCTGCGATAATCGTCAAATAATTTTTCAGTTTCCGAAGGCTTTAAGAAAAGATATTTCAAATACAAGCAGGCAACGTCAATGTCAGGATTTCCGCCCATTGCTCTTTGTTCATCAATAGTTTTCTGCCCTCCTGAAAATGCTTTCTTTATCTTTTTCCTTATCTCATTTTCAGAATCAGAAAGGAATATAGCATTATCTTTTGATTTTGACATTTTCTCTCCGTCAATTCCAGGCAGAAAGCGCGAATGCAATATAGAGGGTTTATTATAATTAAATCTTGATGCAATATCGCGAGCTATTCTAATATGTGCATCCTCGTCAGGCCCTATAGGAACTAAAACATTCTTTATTTCATATTTCTCTTGAGGAAATAAAATATGGGCTGCCTGAATAGCAGGATAAAAATGCAGCCCTATATTCTCCTCGTTCTTATACCCATAAGTCGCCTTTATTTCAGAAAGATTAATCTTCTTGGATAATTTAATAGCCAAATTGTAAATATTAGTGTATATCTGATCAATGATAAAGTGCGTGTTTTTAGGATTAAAGCCATAAGCCAAAAGCTGCTTTGCCAATTTAAGAGAATTAGCCAAAGCTTCTTTCTGCTCTTTTACTTTTCCAGTAACATAGCTCTCATCGTCTGAAATCGGGATAAAAACAGGAATTCCATACTTTCGCTGAAAAAATAAATTAGTGTCAAAAACAGCTTTATGCCCAAGATGCAATGTTCCTGAAGCATTCAATCCAGATAATATTGCGCATTTCTCGCCCTTTTTCAAAGCAGAGAAAAACTTGTCAAAATCCCTGTGAGACGCCATAACTCCTGTCTGAAAGCTGTAAAAGTCAGGGCTCTGGCTAAGTTTTTCTATCGGCTCTGCGCCAAATTCTCTAATGAGCTTTTCATTGTCCGTCTCTTGTGAGTTTCCCATATCAATATAAAGTTTAAAGATTTATAAAGATTGGGTAGAGGTGAGCTGTAAAGTAAACGTCAAACTCGAGATAAATTTATAAATATTAAAGAATTAATTTAAGTAAGGGATAAAACTATGAGAAAATTATTTGGCAGGGTGACCTATCAGATGTTTGAAAGCTATTGGCCACATGTAGCGACGGATCCAAGCGCTTCCAAGGAAGCCCGGATTCTAGCCAATGAATTAAATCAGATGACCAAAGTGGTTTTTTCAAAAACTCTGAAAGAAGATACTTGGGAGAATTAATCATGTACTATCGCTTTCATTGGGATGCTGAAGCAGGACTAAAAGGACTAAAGTTGGCCATCATAAGTGAGCAGCCCGATACTGGCGTTACCTGGCTAACCGGGAAACATTTTAAAAGAAAAGTTGATGAGCCAATCAGATGTTTACTTGACCCAAGCAGCGGTCCAGATATGCCGGACGTCTTCCTGTTCGGCGAGATCCCTATTTTCTCAAATCGGCTAGTGGAAGCACTCCACAAAGCGGGTGTTGATAACATTGACATCTACGAAGCCATACTTGTAGCCCCAGAGACGAAGAAAGTATGGAAAGATTACAAAGCGGTCAATATCGTTGGAAAGATTGAGTGCGCTAATTTGAACAAGTCTGAGTATGATCAAGATTCAGAATATCCTATGATCGAGTTCGAGAAACTAATACTTGATGAGAAGAAGATTGAAGGCGTAAAGATGTTCCGGCTCGCAGAGAATCCTTCTTTTATTTTGATAAACGAAGATGTAAAGGAAGTGATTGATCGGTCAAAGTGGGTCGGCCTGAGGATTCTTTCGCTCGACGATTTCGAGGCCTACTGAAGATAATTGTGTTTCTCTCTCGATACGTCTGGCGTCCGGTTATTCGATAACATAAACCGAGCAAATTGAACTACAAAAGCTAGCGTTATAGATTCCTCTGATGTCACGCATTTTTATTAATCGTTCACGCTCCCAGGGAGCAGACTCAAAATAAAGCTCCAATGCTTCTCTTAAGCGCTTTTTAGTTTCTTCTATTGTAGAACCCTGTGTTACAACATTAGGGATTTGCATAGAGCTAATGCTATATATTTTATTTACGCCCTTTCCTTCAGGGTAAATTACAACATCAATTTCTATTTTTTCTTTCATGTTTAATTATATATATTAATAACAAATATATAAACTTTTCATTATTAATTTTTGAAATAACTCCAAATCAAACCGTCCTCGCCATCCACATACTCAGCAAGTCCACATCACGCTGTACAATAACGAGATAAAGATTATTATTTAGAAATATCAATTTCTCCGGGCAGTTTTCTATTAAACCTAGAAAGAATTTTATTCAATATCCAAACTCTTTTTTTGAA
>CAZJPE010000011.1:0-12780 GCA_964547875.1 Candidatus Woesearchaeota archaeon | reverse complement strand
GTAACTTTCAATAGATTATTTTTCACGCCTCAAAATTTCTCTGCGTTGGGGGGGGCGAAGCAAACTGAGAATAAGGTTTATACAAAAATCTTTTTTTATGCTAAGAATAAGAAAGTATGCCCCATATACAGTGACCTCCTGCACCCCCCACTGTTTATAGAATTAGCGTCGAACACTCAAAATTCCCATCCACTAATTTCGAGTGGAGTTTTTCAGCATTTTTTCCAGCTTTTTCTCAACCTCATTTCTTGAGGTGGCTAGTCCGAGTGTACGATAAACTGGAAGTAAATTCTTATTCGAAACAATGAACATCCATCTCTCTGGATATTTATAATTGAGATAACTTATTTTCGCTTTCGTTTGTTTTTTCTTTTCTAACAAGGTTCCTGTTTCAATTTCCAATGCATAAGTTTTTCCTTTGTATTTGAACGTGATATCCGCATCTTTAGTCTCGTGTTCTTCAACATCGTCTACTTCTTTCATCTCGTTTAGTAGTTGCATAACTGACCAAACTAAAAAGGTATGAGTTTTAGAATGATTCATGATCTTTTTGACTAAGACAGGCATCATTCTTTTTTCAACTACATCATACTCGTTAGCTTGTTCATAACCTTCTTCTAAAATAATCTCAATTTCCTCATCATCTAATTCTTCTTTGAGGAAAACTTTATTGCGGAAATCAAGCAATCCCTTTATCTCTTTCTTCCTTGCTTCCTCATCATTAGATTCAATGATTTTCTCATGTCTCAACTCCTGAATTTCTTCCTGAAGTTGGTCCTTCTCTTCTTTCATTTTAGAAATCTCTTCTTTGTGCTGTTTTTCTTCAAGAACTCTCTTAGCTTCGGTAAGCTTTTCGTCCAATTCATTTCTATAATCGCTTACTTCCTTAACAAAAGGGTATTCTTCTATCTCTTTTATCCTCGTCTTAAGTTCTTCTGAAGAATATTTTTGAAACATCTCTTTGAGAAATCTCTCGCAAAATCTCTTTTGAGATTGCACTTTTTCCTTATAATCTCTACGCCTCTTTTGCCATGCAAAGAGTGATTTATGAAATTTGTAATTGTAATGCATAAAAGCAACAAGAAAAAGTCCAAGTAAAACTCCATATGTCCAGTCGAACCCTGATTTCTGAAGAGGGCTAAGAAATAAATATGTTCGATACAAAAACCAGCCCAAAGTTGCTAAAATTATAAGCCTAAACAGGACAATGAACAATTTCTTCATTTTCGATCCCTCTTTTTAAGCAGTTCTTGATATTAAACCAGCATTAAGAAAAAGAGCACCAAACTTTTCTGAAATGCTCCTGCCGGGATTCGCACCCGGGTTTACGCCGTTCTCCTCTGCCTTAAGAAAAATTAAGGCATTGGTATAAAACGCCTGTCCAAAGAAGGACAGAGATTATTATCTCAACGATTTAAATCTCGGCAATCGAGAGGGCGTCGTCCTTGGCTTCTAGACTACAGGAGCTTATTAACTAAAAAAGAAACAGCTTTAAAAGATTTTGGTTTATTATGCATTGTTGCGTCTATGGGACTTAAAGTAAGTAAAAAAATTTAAGTTTTCTTTCTTGGAGGTTTATCCCATCTCGCAGACTTACATTTAGGGCAGATTAGTGGCTTCTCTTTTTTTGAACGGGGCAACCACTCATATCCACAATTGTTACATTTGTATCCTTTAACTTTAATTTCTATCTCAGGCATAAAATAAATTAATAATCAAACTATATAAATCTTACTAAATATAGTTATACTTTGTTAGTAGTTACTTTGCTACCGAAAGGTTTATATAGAAGTATTACTTCATATAGTTATACTAATAAAGGTAAGGGAGTTCCGAAGAACCCCCAGATTCCAAACGTCGCTAAACAAATGAAATCCAAAGAAATAATAGAACAGAAGTATAAAAAAGTTTCTTGTATCTTTTGTAGTTCTAACAATGTTATCGGGAGAGGAATTAGGAAAACAGGCAATAGAGGAAAAGTTCAAAGATTTGGTTGTAAAAATTGTGGTAAAAGATTTTCTGCTGATGATGGTTTTTGGAAGATGAAAAATCATGAAAAGAAAATAACTCTTTGTATGGATTTGTATTATAATGGAATGTCTTTTAGGAAGATACAAGAACATCTTAAAGCATTTTACCCTAAGAATTGTCACTTCTCTACTGTCTATCGTTGGATTGTAAAGTATTCAATGATAATTAGTCAATTAACAGATAATTTACAAATTAAATCTGGAATTGAATTACAGAGTGATGAGATGGAATATCACAGAAGAATAAGCAAATATCAAAAAGGTGGAGAACAGAATTGGTTTGTTGATGTAATGGATACAACAACTCGTTTCATGGTTAGCTCTGGTTACATAAGAAGCAGAACAATAGATAGCATGGTTAAAGTTTTGAAAAGGGGAAAGTTTGCAACAGGAGAACAAGTCAAAATTATAACAACGGATGGATTAAGAGGTTATCCTAAGATATTAAAGAAATCTTTCGGATTGAAAACCTATTGGAATCATAAAAGTCCAATTATTCATAATATTGTTATTGCTTCAGAAAGAGGTTTTAATCATCCTATTGAGAGGTTGCATAATTCAATAAGGGAAAGAACAAAAGTTATGCGTGGCTTTCATGGTTGTATTGAATCTGCATCTGCAATAATGAAAGGATATGAAACTTATTACAACTTCATAAGAAAACATCAAGGAATAAACTGCTGTCCTTATGAGTTGGCTATTCCTAATTTAGAGTTAGGGAAAAATAAGTGGTTGGATTTGATAAAATTGAGCGTTTCTTAATCCTTATGGAAATCTGGAACGAAACCAAAGAAAAATTACTAATAAACTAATAAAAATAAGAATTACTAAAGGAATAACAATAGCCGATATTGCGAGACCCTTTCCTTTTTCTTGTGTTTTACTAATCTGAACTAATGCGATGATAGCCAAGATTAGACCAACAGGGTATATTATAAACGCAAATATAATTGCAAGTATAGAATAGATATTATATTTAGGAATATATTCTGGTTTTCCCTTTATCATTTATTTAATAATGATAATTAGTTTATAAAACTATCCTAATTTATTTTTTATTATTCTAACTATAGCATTTACATAAAAAATAAATATAAAAAGATATAAAATTCCACTAGTTACCCAAATAATTGGTTCATTTGTATTGATAATTTTAGGAATAAAAGTTAATCCATAGATTATTATCAGCGTTAATAAAAATATTTTTATTATTTGATACGATCTTCTCATTTCTCCCTCATCTGTTTTATTAATGCCCATATTAAAAAGATAATTCCAAGTATTATCGATAATATTATTAAGCCGATGTATAAGGGTTTAGATTTAATTTTATAGAATATGAAGAATATTATTGAGAGTCCTAGAAAGCTACCACCAGTCCATAAAAGATAAAATGGTTCAATAAAAAAATCTTTTAATTGAGATATTATTCCCATTTCTTTATCCTCTTTATCTATAAAGAAAATTAGATTTTTGACTATATAAATTTATAGAAATTTTGATATGAAAAAGTCCCGTAGACGCAACAATGCAGGTTTATTATAATATAAAATTATTTTCAATCATTTCCTTAACAACATTTTATTTTTTTGAATCTTTCATTCTTATAAATCTCCCTATTGGTGAGTTTCTCACGATGAAGTGCAAAGCTTTTCTTTATTATCTTTATGAAAGAGAATTTTCAATTTCTCAAAGCTGAAGAATGAGACGACTAGTGTTAGCCTAAACTATAATCTTAGCACAAAAATTTCTCTAAAAACTAAATCTCCTCTTCCCCTATCTCGTCTAAATTTTCACGCACATTCATCTTGCTTTTCCCCTTAGAGATTTTATCATCCTTTACGCTCCTCTTAGAAACTTCAGGATTTACATCATTCTCTTTAGTTGATTCGCTTAAACCTTCCGTCAATTCCTCTTCTTTAATAGAATTAATAGCTTCCTTAAATGCTTTAAAATGCTCCAAAGGTATTCTAGTTCCAGATTTTGTAAATCCAGTATATCTTTCTCCCCTGACAAATTCTCTGATTGTAACGCCTCTCTTTCCGCCAAAATCATCAACTCTGATTACTATGTCAGTATCAGAATTCTTCGGAATCCTGTCAATGTCTTTCTCCATTATTCTATCTATTAAGAAGGATATTTAAATATTCTTATACTCCTTGATAGTCTTTATTAGAAAAATTTAATAACCTATTCTCCCAAAAGAATATATGGCAAAAATAATAATTGACGAAAAAATAAGATTTGGCAAACCTGTAATTGAGGGCACGAGAATAACAGTAGACGAAGTTCTCGGCGCATTAGCTGGAGGCATGACATTTGAAGAAATAGAATATGAATATGGCATAAAAAAAGAGGATATTTTAATTGCATTGAAATATGCCACTGAGATAATATCAGAAGAAAATGTGGGTATAGTTGAAAACTAAAAATGAGATTCTTTCTAGATTCTAATATGCCTTACTCTATTTTAGACTTGTTTAAAGAGCTTAATTTAGAAGCAATACGCTCAAGAGATTTGGGATTAGCAAGAGCAGATGACGAAGAGATTGTAAAATATGCAATAAAAAACAAATACGTCCTCATAACTAAAGATCTGGAATTTGCAAATAGAAAAAGGTTTCCTATAAATTCTACTCAAGGAATTATAATTTTAAGATTGCCATTCTTCTTTAAAGCTAACCAAGTTAAAAAAGTATTAAAAGATACCTTAATTTCTATGAACATTAAAGAATTAGAAAGGTCAATAACTATAATTAAATTAGGCAGATATAGAATAAGAAAAATCACTAAATCATAACATAAAATGGCAAACTACGATATATTAGGCAACATTGCGATATTAAAATTCAATAAAAAAACAAAGCGGGAAAAAAAGAGAAAAATGGCGGATAAATTCCTAAAAGAGCATAAAAGCGTCTCAACAATATTGGAAAAAACAGGTAAGTTTTCAGGAAGATTAAGAAAGCAAAAAACTAATTATCTAGCAGGCGAAAAAACAAAAGAAGCCCTATACAAGGAAAATGACTGCATTTTTAGGCTCAACATAGATACCTGCTATTTTTCCCCAAGGCTCTCTTCAGAAAGAAAAGAAATAGCAGAAAAAATAAAAAAAGGAGAAAATGTCCTAGTGCTTTTCGGAGGAGTAGCCCCATACGTAATAATAATAGCCAAGCAAAAAAAAGCCAAAAAAATAACAAGCATTGAAATAAGCAAAGAATGCAATAAATACGCAAAAGAGAATATAAAAAGAAACAATGCAAAAGTAGAATTGATTCAAGGCGATGTAAGAAAAGTCCTACCTAATTTAAATGAAAAATTTGACAGAATACTAATGCCCCGCCCTAATTTAAAAGATAGCTTTCTAGATGTGGTATTCCCCAAGGTAAAAAAGAACGGAATAATCCACTATTACGGCTTTGAGCATGAAAAAGGCTTAAGCAAATTAAAAGAGCTAATCTTAAAAGAAGCTAAAAAGGCAAAAAGAAAAATAAAAATAGAAAAGATAAAAAAGGCAGGCGAAATAGCCCCCTACAAGTTTAGGTATAGGGCTGACATAAAAGTTCTAAATTAACTTTATAAATTCTGATTTCACTTTATTAAAGGTTTCTTGATTAATTTTTGCAATTCTTTTCTTTATTATATCTTTATCCAATGTGAATAATTTATCAATTTTGATTCTACTCTCTTTAGGAATATCGCCATTTTCCAGATTTCTATTATTTATTAAAACAGAATATTTGGCCTTCTTTAAATTAGAAGTTATACTGCAAGTTATGATATCATCTGACTCTGTATTATCTTTATTTTTTGAGATAACTAATACTGGTCTTTGTTTTATGTTAGTTAAATCAGAAAAAGTAAAGGGCACTATAACAATCTCTCCTCATTTATACATTATTCCAAACCTCGTCTTCTTTATTATCCCAAAGTTTCTTCGCGACCTTTTCAGAATGCTTGAGCAAATAAGAAAAGTTTTCTCTCTTTAATTTTCTTATTAGATTATTGTTACTTTTTTCCATCTTGCATGTTTTGTGAAAGTAACTTTCATGTTTTTATAATAAAATCAAATCCTGACCTCTGCTCTTATAGCACTAGGCGCTTCTCCCCCATGCCATGTAAATCTCGGCCTTATTCTGATAGGATACAATCTCTCTGAGTTATCATCTAAAATTATCGCAGAACCCTTTAACGAAGGCAAATCATCCATTTGTTGCTTAATATCTTCTAACAAATAAGTCTGCATTATATTATTCAATGCCTCTACATCTGGCTTTGACGTAACTCTATGCGCTATGATTATGTCTGACTGCGTCATGGCATCTCTATGAATCTGCCCCGGCTGCTGTGTCGCTAAAACTAATGAAATGCCAGGCTGCCTGCCCTCTCTAAGAAGCTGCTTGAGTGCGTCTGTTGCAGGCGTTGTAGAATCCCTCGGAAGAAACTCGTGACAATTATGAGTAATTAATCCATTTGAAACAAAATTATGAACATTACTTACTGATAAATCATAGACTTCTTCCTCCCCACATTCATTCACTCCCACTACTTTTTCATACAAAATGTTTTCGTTAAGCCTATTCTCTATCCATTCATCAAAATCTGGGAAGTTTTTTGGCAGTCCCGGCTTCATGTCTAGATATAGCCAATCTCTTATCTGTGCTTCCGGGAAACGAAGTTCTTTTGAAATTTTTGTTTTGCCTAAGCCTTTTTTATGGAGCTCTTTTGCCTTCTCATAAATCTTTTCTCTCGCATTTTTTATAAATTGTCGCGCTTTAAGATAGTGCAACCATTTATTGCCCTCCCTCTCTTTTTTAGTACTGTATCTATATCCTACTTTTTCTAAGAAATTAATTGTATTTTTTATATTTCCTCGTAGTGTTATTACAATTTTGATTGTCTTATCGCCATTTTTTCTAATGTTCCATTCTCTTTTTGATATTTTGCTTATTCCAATACCTAAAGATTCAAGTAATTCTTTCAGCTCATTTGCATATTCAAAAGCTTCTTTTTCCAGTTTTTCTAATTTGTTAAAACTAAATCTTATAGCATTAAAGTCTCCACTGACATTTCTAGATGAAGTTATAGTTTGCCCATCACTTCCCATTAATGCAGCGAAAAATTCTGATTTAATTTTTTCATTACCATTTTTAATCCATTCAGGTACCTTTGTAGCTTGAATTATTTTATCTCCTTTTATTATGCCTAAATCTTCAAAATACTTAAATGCCTTGCGGCTTGCTTGTATAGAATGGCTTGTTCCTATTACATTAATTATTTCTCCTTTATTATTTTTTATTTTAGAAACAGTTTTTCGTGAATAAATATTCGATGATTTTAATCCCAAAATTTGTAGGTCTTTTTTAATAGTATTTAAATCCTCCGGATTTATTTTGCCGCTGAACCCTAAAGATTGCGTCTTTTTGCTCGCCCAGCCGTCTCCAAAAAGATGGCCTAAGATGCGTGCTTTAATACATTTTTTATCTTCTGAATAATGTTGAATTATTGGCGTTGCAATTTCTTTCACACTGAATGCTGAAGCAAAACCTCCTCTTGTAAGAACTCGATGTTCTGGCGTGCATTTTATTTCCTTCCCGGTTTCTGTAGTAATTTTTATTATTTTTCTTTTTCCTTTTTTATATATTTGTGTTACTGGATAATGTGCAAATTTATTTTTTTCAATGTCAAATCCCAGCACTTCAATATTTTCTCCTTTCTCAAATTTATTTATTATTTCTTGCATCGGTGTATGTGCTATGCTGGTTATTATTTCTGTATCTCCAGTTAAGCATTCGTCCACGAATATCCAAACCAATGGCTCTGCTCTCTCACTGCCATAAGACAAATAATCCTGCCCATGTCGGATTGCGTCCAATTCTTCCTCTTTGCGGGCGTCCATCCTAACTTTAAACAATTTTCTAGTAATAAGAGATATTACCAATGCTCTGATATTATAAGCCCCGATAGAGCTGTAAACAGACACGTCTAAAACACTTGTAACCCCTGCCTTGACTAAATCAGAAATCTCCGTGCCTTCCTTCTCTCTTGAAAATATTCCCCAATTATCTGCCGCGCTGAAAAGTGTTGAAGCTATCTCCTTTGTATTGGCATTGGCTCTTCTGTCATGCTCAATTGCCATCTGAATGTCTTCTAAAGTAAAATTAACAAGCTTATCTTTCAATTCTGTAATTATTCTCTGTATCAAAACAGCAGGAAGTGAAGTCAATGGAAGATTAAAAAGCACAATCCAATCCTCTGCCTCTAGCTCTGATATCTTTATCGCAAATGTATTATCTACAGGAATGTTTTTTTCTCTGTACTCTTCTATCTTCCCAAAAGGAACAAAAATCCTCACAGGCAGGGATTTATTTTCTAATTGCCATTCTCTTAACAAATCCTTGTCCTTCTCGTTTTTGTATTTCATTGTCCAGAAGATACCCATAGTATCAAATATAAGGGATGCAATATTTCGCGACGCTTCCGAAGATAAAAGAGATAATTCTTCTGCTATTACTCCGAGGCTATGGCTTTTTCCACTTCCGCGTTTGCCCGCAACTAAAACAACATGGCTTCTTGCCACGTCCATGTAAATTTTATTAGATAGGGAAGTATAATTTCCCATTTTTACATATCCCTTGCCAATATAAATCAAGCCCTTGTCCCCAAACCTCTCCTTATCAGAAGCATCTCTTCCTACAATTATATCGTATGCCATCTTTTACTAGCATATATTATAATGTTTAATAACTTTATGCCACAAAGATTTTTAAAGGCATTTTATCTAAAATCAATATGGAAAAAGAAAAGACTCCAATTAACAAAATCTCTTCAAATACAAAAGAATCTCCTCAGGAAAAAAAAGAAACAAAAAACTATTTCATTAATTTCAGGGAAAATCCCTGGATGATTTCAACTCTTGTTCTGGCAGTTGTTCTTGTAGGGTTCATCTTCTTTGTAACAACTAAGGGCGTAACTGGAAACGCCGTATCAGAAACAATTGCTGCAGAGAATTTAGTCTCGTTCATAAAAAGCCAAAGTCAGGGAGCAGGTAGCGTAAAGGTTATCTTAACAGAAAAAGAGGGAAGCTTATATAAAATCACTTTAGATTACCAAGGGCAGGAAATTCCCGTATATGTAAGCTTAGACGGAAATTATTTGATTACAAACGTAATTCCCCTTAATCCAAGCTTATTGCCATCTGATTCGCAGCAAGATGCCCGGCAGAATATTCAGCCTTTGACAATAGATGTAGCAGACAGCCCAAGTAAAGGAGAGGTAAGCGCTCCTGTAACAATCGTAGAATTTTCAGATTATCAATGCCCATTTTGTGCGAGATTCTTTGCAGAAACTCTTCCTCTAATAGAAAAGAATTATATTGATACAGGAAAAGTTAGGCTTGTTTACAAAGATTTTCCATTAAGCAGCATACATCCGGAAGCGCAAAAAGCAGCTGAAGCTGCCCGTTGTGTCGGAGAGCAAAAAGGAGACGAAGCTTATTTCAAAATGCATGATTTGCTATTTAAAAATCAGCAATCTCTAAGCCTGGAGAACTATAAAAAATGGGCAAGAACATTAGGCGTTGTTGGAGCAAAGTTTGACGAGTGTTTAGATAAAGGCAAATATTTTTCAGCAGTAAATGACGATCTGGAATATGGTCAGCAATTAGGAGTTCAGGGAACACCTGCGTTCTTTATTAATGGTAAATTAGCAAGCGGCGCCCAACCTTATTCTGTCTTCGAACAAATTATAGAAGCCGAGCTTTCAAATATATAAGAGAAAAATTCTATTTAAAATCATTAAGTTTAAAAATAAGGCTTTTCGAATAAAAATATGCTAGAAGAAATATCGCGAAGAGGATTTGTACAGAAGGCCTTAATTGGAACTATGAGCCTATTAATGGGATGCGCCGGCTCAAAAGAAAAAGATCCTAGGTATACATACAATTTAACTCAAAAATTTCAGAAAAATGGGATAAATCCAATCATCTGGGATAATGAAGGAACTAGAACCTTAATTCAAATAGGTGAGACACATGAAGGATATGGCGATGAATATGTTAAATTTTTTAAGAATCTCGAAGGAAGAATAGATTTTGATGTAATTTTTATGGAAAATGTTTATTCTGATAAGAATAGGAAACCTAACCCTTATATCGCAATGGAAATGGATAAGACCAAGATAAGCGGAAGAGAGTTGTCTATTGATAATGTAAGAACTGATGATAAAACAGGATATTTTCGTTTATCTGAGAAATATAAAGTTCAGGGAATAGAAGACGATAATCTAGACCATCAAATATTATGGACAATGCTCGAAATGAGTTTTACAGGACTTTATCCTCTGACAGGAGAATTTAGCAACGGGAAAAGTCCAGCAGGAGAAGTTCAAATGAATTCTCTTGCATCAAAACTCAAGAAAGCTAATTTTGCCCAAAGAAGTTATCCGAACAGAGACGACAGAGCTGAAATAAAAAAATTGAGAGGGGAAATAAAAAAAGAATTAGCTAAATCAATTTATCAAGTGAGAAATCAATATTTTGCTCAATATATTGATAGAAATTTAAGACATTATACTATAGGTGCATTGATTATTGGAAGAGGGCATATATTTCCTAGCGATACTCAAGGTGCCGAAACTTTGGAAACTTATTTTCGAGACAAAAAGATTAATGGTATTTTACTTAATATAGAACAAGTAAAAGAATTTAATAAAAATTTTGGGAGTAAAAATCAGTATGGAAAAAGATAAACAAATAAAAAGAGAAGAACCAAAAATAAAATGCTTTTATGATTTATCTAGTATAGTCGTTACAGATAGAATAAATTCTAGAACTATAAATTCTCTTGATGAAATTAGTGAGATTTTAGCAAATTGTAAAAATAATGGAGAGTATAATGCTTCTAATATGCAAAGTAAAATTTCTCATATTTATTATAAAGCAATTGATGAGTTCTTAAGTCCAACAGTGCGCCTCTCCTTTAAAGAATTTCATAAATTGGGGCGCCCAACAAAAATTTGTAAAGAAACAATTATACGCAATATAATCTATCCAATATCGTAATTTTAACCGAAGTAGAAATCTTTAAAAATAACTTTAATCCTGCAGGATTATGATAAGGAATGTAATAAATTCCGTTGTTGAAATCAAGGATAAGAATAAGCGTAAATATGCAAGAGCGATAGAAGAAGGCTTATTCTTAGATGAAAGACTCTTTTGCAGTCTTGCCAATAAATTAGTATATAATTTAGGCATAAAGGCTCTTTACAAAACTGCAAGGAAACTTGCTTTAGAAAGATTGGTTAGCTTAAGTAGCAATGAGGAACATTATCTTGCTGAAGCAGATAATAATTGTTTAGTCGGTTATATCTTTAATGATGAAGGAGAATCTTGGAATAATAGCAATTTTGTAAGAAGCGAGGGAGAATTAATTTCTTGTAGAAAAGAATTGCACACTTTAGATTATTGGTTTAGGAATAGTAGTTCAATTAAACTATTTCCTAATCCTAATCAAATTGCCTCTTTCTCTATTAAAGATGGAATTTTTTATGTGGATAACCATGCTTTCTCTCAATATATTAATAGAGTAAAAGAAAGCATCCCTGATGAGAAGGTAAAAAAATGGAAATTAGACACTAAGAGAGGATGCCTCATGTCGCTCTTTAATAAATTTAAGGAATCAATTCCAGTTGACAGAAGAAATGCGGCATTACAGATCATGAAGTATGATTTTGAAAGAGCAGACTATAGAGCTACTAAAGATTGTGTTTTTGTTATTGTAGAGAACAATGTGCTGAAAACTTGTTATTATAAGGGAAATGTATTTAGAGCAGGTTATATGCCAAAAAGGTAACTATCTTTGGGCATTTATTATTTAACATTATTTAAATTTATAATACTACTAATAGCAAAAGTTTATAACATCTTAATTTTATTGAATAACATGCCCCACATGCTTCCTAAATTAAATTATGCATACGATACCTTAGAGCCTTACATAGATTCAAAAACAATGGAAATTCATCACACAAAGCATCATCAAGCATATGTTGACAAATTAAACGCTGCCATAGAAAAACATCCTGAATTGCAAAATAAGAAAGTTGAAGAATTATTAAATGATTTAAATAAAATTCAAGAAGAAATAAGAACAGCTGTAAGAAACCATGGGGGCGGACATGCAAATCACTCTCTCTTTTGGCAAATATTAAAGAAAAATGTTAAATTTGAAGGCAAAGTAGCAGATGCGATTATTAAAGAATTTGGAAGCTTTGATGAATTTAAGAAAAAATTTACCGAGGCCGCGATGAATCGTTTCGGGAGCGGTTGGGCTTGGTTGGTTTTGAATAAAGGGAAACTTGAGATTATGTCGACAGCAAATCAAGATTCTCCATTGACTGAAGGAAAGAAACCTTTATTAGGTATTGACGTGTGGGAACATGCCTTTTATTTGCAATATATGAATAGAAAAGATCAATATGTTGAGGCTTTCTTTAATATTATCAATTGGAAGAAGGTTAATGAAAGTTACGAGAGGATGACGAGATAATAGAAATGTAACCCAGATTAAAGAGATGCTTTTAGCTAAGAAAGAAGAAAGAGAGATGGAAGAAATAAAAATAGAAGTTAAGGGCTATAAATGTGAGAGATGTGGTCATGAATGGATACCAAGAAAAAAAGAATATCCCACCTTATGCCCAAATTGTAAATCTGCTTATTGGGATAAACCAGCCAGAAAGAAGAAATAATTTT
>CAZJPE010000010.1:0-14319 GCA_964547875.1 Candidatus Woesearchaeota archaeon | reverse complement strand
CATCAGTTATTATTGGAATTACTTTAGTTTGGGATGATATCCATTCTATTAATCCATCTTGTGTTTCTTGTTTGAAGTAAGGACCTTCAAATCTCTTTTCAACATTTGGAGGCGTCTTGTCAACAATAAACATCTCTTCATCATGAACTCTGTTTCCAAGCCCATCCTTGCATTCTATTATTAAATTGTGTTTAGACTCTTCCGGGAATTTTACAATAAAGTTAGGACCAAGTCCCTGGCCTCTAAATATTGGCGCGCTATCATCAACAGTATAAGCCCATCTGCATGCAACTCCTCCAACAGGGTGTGGCTCTGGGTCTGTTACATTTACATGAATTTCAGTCACTCCATCTATAAAACATGTATCCTCGCTATTTGGTCTTGGTGGGCATTGTCCATAGCTTGGGCCTACTATTGTCTTTGTAATTACGGGTTTCTGTGATTCAACAATAAATACTTCGCTATCTAATTGACCTTTATTGCCAAGAGCATCGGTGCAGTATGCTTCTAATATATGTCTTGAATCTTCTTCCTTGTATACTATGGCTTGCCCGGATGTCTCTTGCTTAAATTCAGGTATTTGTTCTACCGGAGTTCCCTCTAAATAATCCCTCCAGTATAATACTGATTCGTCAACTGGATGAGGTGTAGGATCGTTGCACTTTAATGATATAGGAGTTTGTCGTGTGATAAACCAGTCGCATTGCTCAAATTCAGGATTGCACTGAGGATTTACTAATAATTTAGGATCTCCCACTTCTTTTATAACTTCAGGGCCTGTGTTATCCACGAAGACGCAATTTGTTTTTGGTTGTTCTGTATTGCCAAACTCGTCAACTGAGTAGAATTCAATTAAATGGCAGGATTCTTTTTGCTTGAAGAATGTTGTATGAGCTTCATTGCCATCTACATCAACTTCATTCCATACAAGACTTGGATTACATGATAACGATTCTCCACAAGGTCTGCACCACTCTTCTGGCTCTAAACAATACTCATCTGGAACTATTTGATTTCTCCAGAAAATTTTGTCAACTCCTATTTTTACATCCATGGCCCATAATTCTACTGGTGTACTTGAATTAATATATTCATTTAAGAAGCATTGTTGATATTCTTCTTCACAAAACTCTTTAATAATATGAGGGTCGCCTAATTTCTTTCTTGTTACTGGAGGCTCTGAATCAACTAAAAATCTTTCTACATCTCTTACTGGATTGCCTAATGCATCTCTACATGTTATTATCAACGTGTGTTCTGAATCTCTCTTGAATATTATATCAGTATGATTGCTAAACTCTCCTCTATCTATACGCTCGTCATCTAACCAAACTTCATATCTGCAAGAAACGTCATTAACAGCATGAACAGGATTAGGATCTTCAACCCAGACACTTACTCCTCCTACTCTATTATCAGCAACAAAACATTTATCATCGGTATTTGGCCTTGGAGGACATTGGCCAATCCAATCTTTCCCTTCGGCTCCTAACATCATCTTCTTTATTACAGGTGGCTCACTATCTACTTTATCTTTCTCAAAGAAATGTCGTGATGACTTGTTTACAGCATCTGTGCACCAATATTCAAGCTCGTGGAGTGAATTTTCTTTAAAATAAAATGTTACTTGCTCACCGCTATGCTGAAATCCTTCTGCGCCATCATCAAGAAAACCATCGCCTTCGTCATCAACTTTAATTATCCAATGAATTGTCACATCATCTGATGGATGCTGTCCTTGATCCTCACATGTTAGTGTAATCGGTGTTTGTTGAGTGATATAATAATCACAGCTTTGATCTCCAACTTCTTTGCATGGAATTTTTGGCTCGCCAACTTCTTTTTCAATTAAAGGGGGAGTCTTATCAACGAAAAAGCAGTTTGTATTAATATCCTCAACATTTCCTAGTTTATCGACACTAAAGAACTGCAAAATATGGCAGGATTCTTCATCTTTTGGTATTGGGTTTCCTTTGTATAGCCTCCATCTCGAATCAACATCGCATTCTAAGTGCGTAATATCTTCTACGCAATCTTCCCAGCTATCGTATTTTTCATCCCAATTTGCATCACACCAGCCTTGTGCTTTGTTGATACATTCTGCATTTTCTCCATTATAAGGAGATTCTAAGCCATATTGTCCGCAAACTTCTTTAGGATTCCAGCAAGATTGTTCTGAAGTATCACTGACATTTTCTGCTAAAACATTTACATACCATGTTTTATCTACTCCGGAATTGTGCTCTTCATCATCTTCTGCTTTCAGAACGACTTTCGTAATGCCATCTATCCATTCTACACTTGTTTGAGGATCAATTTTTTTAGGTCCTAAAAATTCTTTTGTTGTAGAAGGTGGCTCGCTGTCTACACAAACTTCTTTGAAATGATGAACTACATTGCTATTTGGATTTTGAGTTGTATCTCTTGTTTCAAAGTGGAATGTTCTGCAACTTCCTGTTAAGGGAGATGTAGCTTCAAACTGAAATTGCTCTGTTTCAGAAGCAGCAATTCTATCTGATGCAGTATTTGCAATATAGAGGCAGAATTGTCCTTCAGAACCTGTGCCCAAAATAGGGCCGCTCCAGCCGGTTTTTGGCTTGCAATTTATGCCGATAAATGGATTTGGATTACTCCCTTGACTATCATGCCAAATTCTAACTTCACTTATTTCATCTCCACTTGAATGAGTTACATCAACACTAAATGTAATGAGGACGTTAGGCAAAACTTTATTTGGAGTTATAGAAACATTAGCATTGTGCAAAGCAAGAACAAAAACAGCATAAGCAACGACTGAAACAATAGCAACAAAGATAAAAGAAAAAATCGCTATTTTTATCTTGCCTTTTTTATCCATGTTAAAACTATTAACTCGGTCTCTATATAAATATTGTTATGTTGAATTAGATTGTTTTTATTATCACTTCGCAATAATACTCTCTATAAATAGTAGAGGAAGTAAATAAGTTTCTAAATGCTAGAATCGTTATATAAGATTTAGTTATTATTAAGATATTATTGTAAATTTTTGTGAATATAAATATTGATTTTAATATATGATCCGGATTAAAGAGCAAATTCATCTTAACGCAATTAGAAAGGAATTAATGTCACTTGCTAAATCAACAAAAATAAACAACAAAAAATTCTAGATTTCACTAATTAAAGCTTAAAATTATCCACAATTACATCTACGAAAATACAATTAAAATAACAAGATAATAATTATTTAGCTATTTATGCTTAAAAATAAGAAATTAGTATTTCTTCTTCTTCATATAGCATTCTTTGCAGTAAACTGGCTTTCCTTCTGTTGGCTTGAATGGAACTTCGCATTCTTTGCCACATTCGGAACAAGTTGCCTTATGCATTTCTCGTGGGCCGAAGTCTCTTCTGAAACCGCCGCCGCTTCTGTTGCCGCCGAAACTTTTCATTTTATTTCCTCCATATTTCTATAAAAGAAGCTTTTCAGATTCCTTATAGACCTTTTGAGATTAATAAAGGAGCGTTTATAAAACTTACTATGCCTCTAATTTAGCAATTAATTATCAAAATGGTACAATTTAATGTGGCAGTTGAACATGGAAAAATACGAAGATGACAAAGATAATTTATCTAGATAGCGCAGCAACAACGCCTATGTACAAAGAAGTTGCAAAAGAAATGGATAAATTTTATTTTGAGAGCTATGGCAATCCATCATCTGCTCATTCATTAGGAGACGAGGCGAAAGAAGCAATGAATAATGCAAGAAAAAAATTAGCTGAAGAAATTAGAGCTAAAGCACATGAAATTGTTTTTACTTCAGGAAGCACGGAATCCAATAACTTTGCTTTTTTTGGACTGGTCAGAGCTTATAAAAACAAGAAAAAAATAATAATAAGCTCTATTGAGCATTCTTCTGTTTTTGAGATTTGTAAAGCTTTGAAGAAAGAAGGATATACTATTATTGAAATTCCTGTTGATAATAGGGGATTTATTAATATTGACAGATTAAAGAATGAGATTGATAATAATACTTTATTAGTTTCTGTTATGCATGTTAATAATGAGATTGGCGTTATTCAGGATATTGAGAATATCGGAAGAATTTGCCGCAAGAATAATGTATTTTTTCATAGCGATTGCGCGCAGAGTTTTGGGAAATTAGATATACATGTCAAGAAAATGAATATTGATTTGCTAACGGCTTCTGCACATAAAATAGGAGGCCCTAGGGGCATTGGGTTATTATATGCTAGGGAAGGAATTGATATTTATCCTTTAATACAAGGTGGGGGACAGGAGAGAGGATTAAGAGGGGGAACTGAAAACGTTCCTGGAATTGCCGGATTTGCTAAGGCGTTGGATATTATTAAAAAAACTGATAAGGAGAAAATTAAAGAGCTTAGAAATTATTTTATTTTTGAATTAGAAAAAATAAGGGGCAGAATCAATGGCTCAAAAGAAAAAAGGATTTATAATAACATAAATGTTTCATTTTCTAATATGGATGGAGAAAATTTAGCTGCTTTTTTATCACATAAAAAGATTTATGTTTCTGCTGGAAGCGCGTGCGAAACTAAAAAAAGAAAAGAAAGCAAGGTATTAAGAGAATTGGGACTGAACGAGAAGGAAAGATCTGGAAGCATAAGAATAAGTTTAAATGAAAAGATATCTAAGAGAGATATTGACTATGTCATTAGAGAGATAAGAAATGCAGTTGAAAAATTGAATATAAAATGTTAAGTAAATCTTTTAATGTAACATCTTCTCAACCTATATTTATTAGTTATTCGTTTAATTATTAATAGTGGACAATGTTAGGATTTATGTTACGTTATAAAGTGGACAAATTAGATAAGTTTTAAAAACCTATATTTCTCAAGGATTAGATGGGTTTATTTAGCGCCAGAAAGTTTAAGAAAGACAGAAAAAAATTCAGATGGAACGATAGAAAATATAAAGTCAGAGCTCTTCATCTCAAAGAGAAGTCTGATCCGTTGGGAAGAGCATATCAGGCTAAAGGGATAGTCATAGGAAAATTTCAGAAAGAAGCAAAGCAGCCAAATTCTGCCATGAGAAAATGCTGCAAAGTGCAACTGATAAAAAGCGGAATACAAGTAGGGGCATTTATTCCCGGGAATCTTGCTCAGAAGTTTATTGACGAGCATGACGAAGTCATTATAGAGAGAATAGGGGGTAAAATGGGAAGGTCAAAGGGCGATATTCCAGGAATTAGATTTCAAGTTATTAAAGTAAATGACCAACCGCTAAGGAGATTGTGGAAAGGCGAAATAGAGAAGGGAAGAAGATAAAATGTGGTTTCAAGACAATATAAGATTATTAAAATTAAATGAAAATGAAATAGACAATATGGAAATTTTATTATTGGAAAGAAGCATTATTAAAGAATCTTTCTATGATAATATAGATTTAGACGGAGGAAGAGCATTGACTAGAACTCACTTTGTTGTAGAGGCAGGATATAAAGAAGAGCCTTACTGCATAAGAGTTAATCAATTGAAAAAAGCAGACATAGAAAATGAAAGAGTTGATTGCGAGTTTTATATGGGATCATCTTGTATAGAGACAAGAAATAGATTGCATGACAGATTAGAAAACAGGTATAGAGAGCTTATTAAAGATCCAATGTGGAGAATAGTAGCATAGAAGATGACAGAGAAAATTCAAGAAAAAAATAAAGAAAGCTCGCTAAAATTATTTGACATTTACGACATTTCAGATATTGCGATAAAAGATCCTGCTTTAAAGCCTTACATCAATCTTGATTCTAAATTATTGTTGAAGTCTTATGGGAGAAATCGCGAGAAATTTGCTAAGGTAAAGGTTAATATTGTTGAGAGAATGGCAAATAGGATTTCTGTTCCTGGGCATGTTGGGAAGAAGCATAAGATTATAACTTCATGGGCTTCTGGAAAGTATAATAAAAATGTAGGAATTCTTCTTGAAGCTCTTGGCATTATAGAAAAAAGAACAAAGAAAAATCCTATCCAAGTATTGATTGATGCTATTGAAAACGGCTCGCCGAGAGATGAGATTACTGTTATTGAGCATGCTGGAGCAAGATATCCGCAGGCAGTTGACACCTCTCCATTGAGAAGAGTTGACCTTGCCTTGAGGTGGATTGTTCAAGGGGCATATCAAAGATGCTTTGGAAAAAAGAAAAAGATGGCAGAATCTTTAGCAGAAGAAATTATAAAAGCCTCTCAAGGCAACATGGAAAGTTATTCTGTAAGCAAGAGAAACGAGGCTGAAAAGCAGGCTGATGGCGCGAGGTAATTAATATTCTGATTCTTCTAATTCTTTTTCAAGAGCTTTTATTTTATTGTTTAACTCATCTTCCGCTTTCTTGAAATAATTATTATTTAACTGATTGTACCGCCTTAATTTATCTCTTATTGTTTTTGAATCGGCGTATGATAACATTGACAATCTTATACCTTCATCCGTAAGCTCCCCAGAAATTTTATCTCTTTCGCTGCTTATAACCTCGTTTCTTGTCTCTATCCTAAATAAATCGTTATAAATTTCTTGCTTGAATTTTTCTTTGTTGTTTGGCATTGTATTGATATATCAGAAGGTTTAAAGATTTTTTCAAAAATCTTTATCCCATTTAGCTTTAAAAAAGCTAAAGGTTTAAAAAGCTTTTTTCTTTTCTTCGAAAATGGTAGAGAATAAACTTTACAAAAGTTTAACAAAGCAAGGATTTTTCCTGGAGGAAAAATGGTAGAGAAAGAATCGAGCTTAGAGAAGATTCAAAGACTGATAACAAATCAAAAAGATATTCGTAATGTTGCGACAAGCGCGCACATACATCATGGCAAGACAGCTTTTACAGATGTTTTATTAGCAGCAGCAGGCATGATGGCATCAAAGTACGCAGGTGATTTGAAAGAAGGAATGATGACCTGGCAGCATGCTGACGAGCAAGAAAGACTGATGACAGTAGACTCGGCAAATGTTTCAATGGTTCATAATTTTCATGGTGATGAATACTTAATTAATCTAATTGACACTCCAGGACATGTTGACTTTGGAGGCAATGTTACAAGAGCAATGCGCGCTATTGACGGAACTTTTGTTTTAGTCTGTGGAGTTGAGGGAATAATGCCACAGACAGAAACTGTTCTGAAGCAAGCATTAAGAGAAAGAGTTAAACCCGTTCTTTTCATTAACAAGGTTGATAGAATGATTAAAGAATTAAAACTAACTTCTGAACAAATGCAACAGAGATTAATGAGAATAATTGAAGAGTTTAATCATTTGATAATGCAAATTGCAGAGCCAGAATATAAGGAGAAATGGAAGGTTAATGTTCAAGATGGAAGCGTTGCATTCGGCTCTGCTCGCGATAATTGGGCTTTATCATTCCCTTTCATGAAGAAAAGAGGAATCAGTTTTAAAGATATTATAAAGCTCTACGAAATGGAAGAAGCTGACAGAAAAAAATGGGCGTGGGAAAATGCTCCTTTATACGAAGTGGTTTTAGACATGGCTGTAAAACATCTACCAAACCCGTTAGAAGCGCAGAAATACAGAATTCCAAAAATATGGAGGGGAGATATCGAAAGCAAGTTTGGAGAGGATTTGATTCATTGCAATAAAGAGGGAGAAGTTGCTTTTATTATTACAAAGATTGTAATTGACCCGCGCTCTGGGAAGGAGATTGCTGCTGGGAGATTGTTTTCCGGCATGATTGTCAATGGAATGGAGGTTTATGCAAATAATGCCAAGAAAAAAGCGAGAATACAGCAAGTATTGGTTTATAACGGAATAAAGCCAGAGCAATTAGAAAGAGTTCCTGCTGGAAATGTTTTAGCAATTAGTGGCTTGAATGTTGATGTTGGAGAAACAATTACAGCTAATGAACAAACACCATTTGAAGAAATCCGGCATATTTTCCAGCCCGTAATTACTAAATCTATCGAGGTTACAAAATCTGCTGACTTGCCAAAGTTAATTGAGATTTTAAGAAAAGTAGCTAAAGAAGATCCGAGCATAAAGGTTGAGATTAATGAAGAAACAGGAGAGAATTTAATGTCTGGAATGGGCGAATTGCATTTGGAGATAATTGAGGGAAGGATAAAAAATGAGAAAGGGCTTGAAGTGAAGACAGGAAATCCTATTGTTGTTTACAGAGAGAGTGTTTCTAAAGCTAGCAATAAAGTAGAGGTTAGGACGCCTAATGGACATAACATATTCTTCTTCAGTATTGAGCCGCTAGAAAATGAGATTTATAACGCTATCGAAAGAGGAGATATTCCTGAAGAAAGATTAAAGAAAAGAGCAGAGCAGACTTGGAAGAAGCTTTCGGATTTAGGAATGAGCAATGAAGAGGCGAGACAGGTAAAAGAAATCTATAAAGGGAATATATTTGAAGACAGGACAAGGGGAATTGTTTTGCTTGGGGAAATAATAGATTCTATAATGGATGGCTGGAGATTATTAGTTGATTCAGGTCCTTTGGCAAGAGAGCCATTGATGAAAACTAAATTAATCTTGCATGACGCGAAGATTCATGTTGACCACATGCATAGAGGGCCTGCGCAGGTTTATCCTGCTGTAAGAAAAGGAGCCTTTGAGTCTATGAGCAAAGCAGGGGCTGCAATTTTAGAGCCTATTCAAACTCATAGAATAGAAGCGCCAATTTCCTTCATGGGCGCTGTAACGCAGCTTGTTGGAAGCAAGAGAGGGGTTCTCCTTGACGTGCAGCAGGAGGGAGGAGACATTATTATTACTGCAAAGATTCCTGTTGCAGAGATGATTGGCTGGAGTAATGACTTGAGAAGCTCTACTGAAGGGCGCGGTGTTTCCAGCTTGGCGGATCAGGAATTCCAGAGGCTTCCTAGAGAATTGCAGGAAAATGTTATAATAAAAATTAGAGAAAGAAAAGGCTTGAGCGAGAATCAGTAATGGTAATATCGGATATATTTTTAAGCCTGACTTATTATTAATTTTAAAATGGAAGAAGAAAATCTTATACCAGAAAATGAGAAATATATAAAAAGATGGGGGAAGCTTATATTAGAAAATAGGAAAAGAGGACGAGATTGCGAAGTTCTTTATGAATTTTTAAATGTAAGAGATTCTATTTTGGAAAGTAAGCCTGATTTTATAATTTATTTAAGGAAAAAGTCATTTCAGAGAGTGGGAATTTATGATTATTTGAAGAGAAATGACGAATTGTACAATAAAGTTTTTGAGGAATTGGAGAGAAAAATTAGGGAAGATTAGCTGATTATACCATTATCTAATTTTTTATTTTTCACGGAACTGTTTGGGTCATTGATTAAGACGCAAGGAAGCTGGGGCTTTCAAGCCCCAGAGGATGTCACTTTATTAAGAAAAAAGGATGTTAAAGGAATTAAGAAATTATGTAAAAGAAATTTAAGGACAGAAGGAACTTTGGTTCATCATAATTACTATCCTACTTCTGAATTACTGAGCTATCTAAGTGTATATGAAAGAGAGTGGCAAATGGAACAAATAGCAAGAGACAATCAATGGCAGAATTATTGGTAAAATGGTTAAGGAAGAGATTGTCTTAAAAACATAGATTTATAAACTAAAACATAAGAGAAGATTTATAAAAGAGGCATGTTCTAAAAAAATTAACGCAGATGACGACTATAAACATGCAGACAATGAGGTATATCAACCTTTTAGACAGGGCTTCAAACGTTAGGACAAAAAAATGCTTTGTCTATAATAACACAATTTTCTTTGCCGTTCCAAAAAATCTTGTTTCAAGAGCAATCGGGCCTTCTGCATTGAATGTCAAAAAGATTCAGGAAAATTTAGGGAGAAGGGTTAGGATCATAGCAGAGCCCGAGAATGTATGGGATGCTATGCGATTTGTCAAAGATTTAGTAAATCCAAATAAATTCAAGTCTTTGGAAATAAAAGATAATTGTTTTATTTTAACGGCAGGAAGCAATCAGAATAAAGCAATACTAATTGGTAGGGATAAAAGAAGGCTTGAGGAATTAAAAAGCATAATTTTTGATATTTGGGGAATGGACTTAAAGATTGTTTAAACTCCAGAATTCCACTCGTCTTTGACGAGTGGAACTAATCTCTCGTGGAATTCTGGCAGTGCTCAAGAACCACACGATAATTAAGTAACTATCAGTTATCAATAACTAAAAGGAGGACTCTGGAGGTTTACTTGGCCATTAAGACCGTCGTAAAGATTAGAGCCTCTTCTCAAAAATAAAACATTACCACGACCCATCATAGTGTGGCTTAGACCACGAATAGGAGTACGTCGTAATGCTTTACAAAAAAAAGCTTAAATAATAGATAAGCTTTATGGTTTAAGAATTCTCATAGGAGTAGACTTAACAACCTAAGCTTTGTAGAAAGTAAACCTCTACAATAGAATAATTTACTATCCTCTCTGCATTATAGGCTATAATTCTAAACATTAATTCATTCTTCTGCATATGAAATTTTCTAGCATAGATAACATGCCCAAATCTCCTTTTCATAGCTGAAAATATGCTTTCGATAATAACTCTCTGATGATATAATTCAGAAGGAAAGTTCCTAGCTAGTTTCTTTCTGTCTTTCCCCTTTATTCGATAAATTTGTTTTGTTTTCTTCCTTAGAGGAGCGATGAATTTAGCCCCATAAATCTCTGCCCTATCATGATTCTTTTGTGAATCAAATCCTTTATCTGCCAGAAATGCAGATAAATTCAATTGCTTATCAGCTTGTTTCATTAAATAAGGAACATCTATATTTTCATTCCTCTTTTTTCTCCTTAGTTTAACAGCAACAATCAATCTCTGCTTTACTTCTGTAGCAACATTTGTCTGCATAAACCTATTTCTCTCTCCTGCAATGGTGCAGAAATAAGGGCTTCTACATTGTAAACTAAAACCTGTTCCATCAATAGCAACCAAAGATGATTGCATAGAAACTACCATCTTCGCAATTATGTTCTCTAGATGAGATTGCTTTATTCTTTTAGCAAACTTATTTATCGTAGTAAAATGGATAGCTCTAGCTAAGTCCAACTCATCTTGCAATAGAACAAGGAATGAAGGCATGTCTCTGAGCGCCTTATCTTCCAACTGCATAAGCACTTGGATAACAATGTGCTGTTCATTGCTGAACACATTGTTTTTCTTTTTGCTAAAACTGCTAGGTATTCTAGCTCCCTTAACAGTACGTTTAATTCTATCAATTAGTTTTTTATAGAAGTCTATACTTCTCATATTGGTCACCTCTTGTTTGGATAATCATTAGAGGTGACCTTTATTATTGAAACTTTCTACAAAGCTAACAACCTAGATAAATTTAAATAATATAAATTTCTAAATTTATTATGCGTTTTGTAATATTGACAGGCTTTGCAATTATTATATTGTTATCTGTGAGCATTTTTGCGCAATCTGATGAAATAAGCAACACAAAAAGGAATGATTTTAATGCCAGACTCTCGCATGTTATCTGCAGAGTTGAATTAACGAAAAAACAAATAGATACGCTATCTAGAGTGAATGGAAATTTAACTTCTTATAAAGCGCTTTTAGATGTTGATGTTGCAAAATTACGGGAATTTGCGACCGCGTATAATAATAAAGAGTTCAGCAATTATTTTACAACCACATTTAAAGATAATCTTAGAGATTCTGCCAAGGCAATTAGAGAGGCGAAATTAATAGATTTTAGAAAGAGCAATTTAAGCAAAGAGGAAAAGACCGGCTTAAGAGAGAATCATAAAACAGCTATTGCAGAGTATGCAGATTGTGTGAATAATGCCGACAATGAATTGACTGAAAAAAGAATTGGACATTTAAACGCCTGGATTAACAAATGGAATAAAATAATCTCAAAAATGAAGGCAAGGGGCTATGACACTTCAGAGATGGAAAGTGTTGTTGCAGATGCGCAGATAAAATTAGTTCCTGCTTTAGAGGAAATAAAGAATGCTGATAATAAGGATAAAAGAAGGGCCGCTATGCAGGATGCAAGAAACTTGCATCTGCATTTATGGGCAAGATTCGAGATTGCAAGAATATCCAGTTATTTGAAGTCTATAGAAGAAAAGGCTGTTTCAAATGGCTATGAATCTGAAGTTAACGCTATAAAATCTAAGCTTACAGCAGTCAGCAATTTAACAGTTCCGGGGAAGAGATATGGCCCGGGAGAATTTGATAGCGTGTGGAGAGCGATAAGAGAAGCTGCTCAAATGCTAAAGGAACTAAATAAAAAACTGAAGGAAAAATAATAAAAAATGAAGGAAACAAAAAGCGTTGCGAAGAAGAAAAATACCTGGATATGGGTTATTGTAATAATAGTTGCGCTTTTGATCTTATTTTTTGCTTTCAGGGGAGATAAAAGCCTTGAGGAAGAAACAAGCGACGATATAACTGCTCTGGATGTTGGAGATAATCCTGACATCGGAGTGGATGATTTTAATTCGCTGCAAGTTTCACAAGAAGACTTAGTTTCTTAACTTGTAAAAAAGATTTAGAAAATCTTTTAGCAAAGCTGGGATTCATGAATGAATAGTTCAAAAATGAGAAAATCAGTTAGAAAATCAAGAAGGAAGAGAAAATTATTGAAATTACTAAAAGGAAAAGGCATGAAAGCCAAGGAAAAGAAATAATTAAAGTCAAAATAAATATATAAAGATTTAAATATTTACTAATTGGAGGTAAGATATGAAAAAGATTGTATTGTTGTTCTCATTGATAATTCTCTTATTTAGTATTTCAAGCCCATTTATCTTTGCAGAATCTGAAGAGGAAGAGGAGAGAAATGTAATAAGAGAGAGAATCAAAACCGGCATAGGAGAGATAAAGCAAGAAGTAGAGAAAAGAATTGAGGAGAAAGGGGGAGAGATTGAAGTTAGAATTAAAGAGAAAATAGAAAACGAGGAAGAAAGGAAGGAGTTAATAAAAGAATTTAAAGAAAAAATTAGAGAGAAGAATGGCGAGCTGGAAATTGAGGGAAAGAATATAATAATCAATATAAATGAATCTGGCAAGAAAGAAATTATAAAGGGAAAGATAAAAGCGAGAACAGACGTAAATCTTACAATTGAACGGAACGAAACACTAGGAGAAATACTAAAGGCCATCCTCTCCAACGGAAGATTTGCAAACATTAGAATTATGCCAGATATAGCGACCCTCGCGGCTTTAGAAAGACTAAAAGCGAAGTGCAAGGAGAATATTTGCAAGGTTGAATTAAAAGAAGTAGGTGGCGAGAAAAAGAAGCTTATTTACGAATTAGAGACAGAAAAAGATGGGAGATTATTATTTATATTTAAAATGAAAATGAAAGTTCGGGCAGAAATTGACCCAGAAACAGGAGAAGTCATTAAAGTTATAAAACCCTGGTGGAGAATATTAATTAAAGAAAAAGATGAAGAAGTAAATGAAGATGAAATATTAGAAAAAGAAACGAAAGTTGAAATTAAAGGTAATATAGAATTATCAGAAGAGATTCAGAATACAATTAAAGAATTAGTTGCTTCTCTTGAGAATGCAGAGGGAAAAGTTAAGATAGATATAAAAGTGGAAAAAGATGGAAATATAACAATAATACAAATAGACAAAAATGGCACTATAACAGATAATCAAAAAACAATTTTAGAGAAATTAGAAGCGCAATTAAAGGAATTAGTTGAAAAAGCAGTAGGAGAAGACATTAAATTAAGGATAAAAATAGCGCATAAAACAGAGTTCAAAGAGGATGAAGATGACGAGATAAAGAAAGTTGTATTATGTCATGTTCCTTCTGGGAATGAAACAGCGATAACAATTAGAGTTGGGAAGGCTGCTGTTAAAGCGCATCTTGCTCATGGAGATTATCTTGGCGGATGTAAGAGGGCTACAGGAAATGAGACAAATGGCTCTGGGAGCAATGGAACTTCGGGAAGCCAAACTAATACGACTATTAATATAATAACGGGTATTGGCGTTGCTTCGCAATCTTGAGAATTAGTCTAATATCTGTTGTCCGACAAAATAATCCAGCAAGCCGCCTCTCGCTTTAGCCTGAGGGTGAATTGCTGGGTAAATTATTTATTCTAGAATTATTATAAAAAAGTGAGCTGGATGTCAGCTCACTGCATAGAACCTGTAGTGTTAACTGTCTGGTTCCAATAAAATGTTTCGGACGTACAAAAATGCAAATCGAATTGATAAAACACAAACACACGGTTGGAGAATGCAATCTGCATTTTCTCTTTACACCAGCGTACAGAAAGCTGCATTGTAACGTAAGCGGGAGTTATTTGACTCAAAAAAATTATTTCTTCTTTCTGGCTGGTTTATCCCAATAAGCAGATTTACAATT
>CAZJPE010000009.1:0-35019 GCA_964547875.1 Candidatus Woesearchaeota archaeon | reverse complement strand
TCAAAGAAAACAACTTGCATGTCTTAGTGCAAACCAGATAGCCGCAGCCGCCAGCAGGATCAACTGGATTTAAAAAATTCAGTTATCCTGACGACTGTTTACACTCTCCTCCAAAGAATATTATTGAGTACTACAAATTATGTTCATGCTTGCATACATCATACCTTAATATGCAAGCGCCACTTTATAATTAGCGACGACAATCATTAAGGCACTCATTACAGTTACCATTTTGACGAATGATTGAGAGAGCAGGGGATTTATAAAGGTTTCGTTGGGATTTTTGAGAAATTCGTTTGTGTCGAGTGTTCAGTCTCTGAGGATTCGAGGATTAAATGGCTCTTGGGTTATAACCTTGTTCTTTTAGCCATTCAATATACTTTTTAGCATCCTTGCTTTTTACTCTTCTAGAATAAATTTTAGTATATCCTCTTTCATATTTAGTTAAATTAACTCGATTAATTCCAAGTTTTTTAGCAAGTTCTCCCTGTGTTAATCCTAAATCGAGTCTTATTTTACTTAATGTTTCATTAAAAATTTCTTTACTTTCCTTTATTTCTAAAGGAAAAGGAGTTTTAAGAAGAGTCTCGAGATTTTTTAAAAGAATCAATCGTTCTTCGTCATTTAAACCCTTATATTTTTCTTGTAGTTTAAAGAGATAAGCATCTAAAAGCTTTTCTTGAGATCTTTCATATATCCTTCTTGCCAATTTAATTGGATCTTCCATAGGACCTACCATAATCTATGGCTATTTAAATCTTTCTATTTGTTACCTTTTTAAAGTAACATTAATTCTCGCCTTTCCTGCTGATTGTCTCTCCAGTTTTATTTTAAGATAATTATCGTCTCACAACAATAATTTACTACAAACTTTCAACGAGAGTTTCCAGCATATGGCTCGATTTTCTCAATTTTGGTTTAACTCTAATAACAAATGGATATATATTTAAATAAAGGAAACATTTAAATATATTAGATATCTAAATAAATAATGGCAATAATAACAATCAGTATTGACGATAATATAAATGACGAATTTAGAAAATTTGTAGAGAAGAAATTAGGAAAGGGAAAAGGCATACTTAAAAAAGCAATTATGGAAGCTATTAAAAAATGGATTGAGGAAGAAGAGCAGAAACAAATTGCAGAAAGACAAATAAAATTAATGAAGGAAGGAATAATCTCCCTTAAAGGATGGAAATTCGATAGGGACGAGATACATGAAAGATGAAAAGATTTTTTTATTAGATAGTAATGTGCTTATTTACGCCTATGATAAAAATGAGGATAAAAAAAGAAAAATAGCTTCTAATTTGTTATCTTCTTGCTTTAAAAAAGAAAAAAGGCTTGTTTTGACGAATCAGATTCTTGCAGAATTTAGTTCAATTTTTCTGCAAAAGGGGAAAGGAGATATTAATCTTCTTAAATTAATTATTAATGATATATTAAATTGTGTAGAGTTCATAAAATTAACATATAACGAAAGGACAATCCTTAGAGCATTAGCTATTAAAGAGGAATTTAAAATTCCTTTTTGGGATTCTTTAATAATTGCAACCATGAAAGAAAATGGAATTTATAATGTTTATACAGAAAATATAAAAGATTTTAATATAGCAGGCATAAAAGCAGTAAATCCTTTTGAAAAATAATTTATTTCGGCGGCTCCAAAGTATCCCAGTTTTCAATCCATTCGCTTATAGGAGGGATTTCTGCCTTAAGCTTTCTTTTTTCTATATAAAGCTTTGTAAATAAATAGAAAATCATGCCTAGGCTTTTTGTGCTTTTGTTATTTGCTGGAAGAACCTGCGTTATTCCCCGCGTATAATTATTTGTGTCGCAAACAGCCAATGTCGGGATTTTTATTGTTTTTGCGTCATTGAATGCGTTTTTGTCTATCCATGGATCGCAGATAATTACTAATTTTGTCTCTATAAAGTCTGATAAATCTGGATTTGTTAAAATTCCAGCAGGATATTGTTTAATGAAGATGCGAATGCCCGTAACTCTTGCGAATAATTCCAATGGCTTCCAGCCTGCTTCTCTCTTGCATACTGCAATTATGTCTTCTGGAGCGTAATCTGAAAGGAAATCTGCTGATTCTCTTATTTTTTTGTCTAAAAGAGAAGTATTGAAAACAGCCAATCCGTCTGCTCTTCTTTTATAAACATACTGCTTCATATCTGGAGTTATAACACGAGTTCCTAAATGTATTGAGGATTTTAAGTAATCTTCAATAGGAACTAATGTGTCTGTTTTCTCCTCTTCTTTTTCAATCTTTTTTTTAATGTCTATCTCTTTAAACTCTGGTTCTATTATAGATTTTTCCAGTTCTTTTGCTTTTTCTTTAATAGCCTCTAATTTTGATTTTTTCTCACTACTTTCTTTCTTCTCTTCACTATCTTCGTCTGTTTTTTTCTTTGATTCTTTAGTTTCTTTCTTCTCTTCAGATGCTTTTTTTGTTATTCCTTCTTGCTTTTTGCGTGGCATTTTTTTAGAAGATGTAGAAGGTTTTTAAATGTTATCGGTTATATATTTTAATGAAAATAAACAAATTAGAGGCGAAGTTAAAAGAGATTCCAATAGGAGAAGGAGATATAGTAGAAATAGTTCTTAAAAGTTCTAAGAAGAGATTATATTATTTTGGTAGGGCTTTTTTAAAGGGGGACAGAGATAAAAGAAGTATTTTAGTTTATAAAGCAATGGTAAAACCTAAAAACGAAAAAAATTACTGCTTAGACAATCCAATCCATTTTAATATCAAAAAAATCTTTGAAATAAACACACTAACTAGATATTATCTTTAGAATATCATGAAAGCGTATTTTATGAGGCATGGGCAGACTAATTACAACGTAAAAGACATATGCAGCTACAAAATTACAAAAAAAGTACATCTCACTAAACTTGGAAAAGAACAGGTAGAAAAAATAGCTGAAAAATTAAAAAAAGAAGATTTAGTTGTTATATTTGTGTCTCAATTATGGAGAACTAGAGAGAGTGCTGAGATAATTAATAAATATCATAATGTAAAAATTATTGAGGACAAGAGAATTAATGACAGAAAGACTGGCTTTGATGAAAGACCTCACTCTGAATATTTAAAGGCGATTGAGAAGGACAAATTCAATATAAAGCTCAAGGGAGGGGAGTCTTTTCAGGAAGAGAAGGCAAGAGTTTTTTCTTTTTTATACGACTTGAAAAAAATGAAATATGAAAGAGTTTTAGTTGTGACGCATGAAGAGCCTATTAAGATCATCAACGGATATTTTAACAATCTTTCAGATGGGAAAATGTTGGAATTAAAAGTGCCGAATGCTTATTTGATTGAGTTTGAGATTTGAATTACAAAGTTTTTTATATAAACCTTTCCATTTAATTTTAAAAGATGGTGACGCAAGAACTAATTGATTATGTAAGGGAGAGTCTTAAAAGAGGCGCTTTTCCAGAAGAAATAAAGCAAAAATTAAAATTATATAATTGGACAGATGAAGAAATTAATTCGGCATTTAATTTAGTACAATTAAAAACAGATTCTATTGGAATCGTAGATAAGAGCGAAGAAGTAAAAAATACAGGCAAAGTTATTAAGTTATTTTTGATTATATCAATTTTCGCTATTGTTATCATAATATTCGGGTTCATCACTTATTTTGTGTTAAGCATAAATAGTTCAGAATCAGAAGGAGGGGCAATAGGCAGTCAAGAAAAAGGAGTAAAATGTGAAATTGATAGCGATTGTGAGGCTGGTTTTAAATGTATAGATAAAATGTGTAAAACAAGCAGTGGCTCTATAAGTCCGGAAAATCCAAGCCCAACATCAACAAGAAGGCGGCAGGTCGGTGGCTCTGAAGAAAGCACGCCTACTCCAACTCCAGAGACAAATGCAAGATCTCTTGATTGTGGGAAAAATCTTGATTGTTTTATTTCTAATGCTGAAACTTGTAATTTAGCAAAAGTTATTTACAATTATGAAACAAAATTATTTGGCATATGGAGCAAATCAAATACTATGTATTATGAATTAAAGGGAATTGAATCAGAAAAATGCTTATTTTATCTAAAACAAGAGGAAAAAGATGGCATTTGCAAGATTTCAACTAAAGAGCTTGTTGAAACATTAAAGGTATGGAAAGAAGATGGATTGCAGGTTGGAACATTTTCAGATGAAGTTTGGAAAAATAGCAAATGTGAAGGAAGTTATTTTAGTTGATATTATTGGGAAATGTGAATAAATATAAAAACATGCTAACTTGGATATAATGAATGAAACTTAAAAACATAAAATCAAAAGAGGTATTGAGAATCCTCCAAAAACAGGGATTTGAAATAAGAAGACAAGCCGGAACTCATGTTATCTTAAGGAAAGAAAATAGGACTGTCGTTGTTCCTATACACCGTGAAATAATGCCAATTGGAACTTTAAAGAGTATAGAAAAACAATCTGGAGTTGACTTTAGAGAACTACTCTTGTAACAAGAACAGGTTCTTTTGTCTTTAATAACGCTCTTTTTTCAGGAGCTTCTTCTAACAAAAGAGAAATGCCTTTCTTTAAATTGCTTAAAGACTCATCAATGTTATCCCCAAAATCGCTTACACCTAATTCTATGCAATCCGCTACAAAAACAGCCTTTCCGTTTAAGTCTTCCTCATGTAATACGGCTGAAAAAGATACTTCTTCCATGTAATCAATCATAACTAACACATATATAAATATTTGGTTTTGTTGAGTGCAGATTACTTATCATTTCTTAGAAGATTTTATTTTTCCGATTGTCCAGCCAATATACTATAAATTAAGAATAATAATCCACCAAGAGAATTGAGTAATTTTTCATTTTTATTTATATTATTCTTTTGAAGAATATCCTAAATACTCTCCGACACACCTATTATAATTATCTTCGCTGAATATGTGTGCTATTCTACAGATAACCCTTACAAATATACTCTTGAAACCTTTAGCCTGTTTAATAGCATCATTTATCTCAACGCACTCTCCGCCAGAACATAAATTAGAGTCGCATTCATAATTGTTTTGGCATTTTGCCCAGTTTCCTCTAGCATCTTTGATGCGCTGTCTTTTTATTTGCCCATCAATATCACAATATGCGTCAAAGCTTTCTATTACAGAAACATCAACATATTGTCTTCTATTTTCGCCACACTCTAAATTGTCTACTCTAAATCTTATCTCCTCACCAAATAATTCTTCTTGAAGAGTATAAGTTTCACCTTCATTTAATATTAAAGATATTAATTCTTCTCGTCCCTCTGTTCCGTCTGGTCCGCTAATATCATATAATTTAAGTTCTGCTCTAGATTCGTCTAAACATGTTAGATTAACTTCTGGTTCATCTCCATCAACATATATTCTTTCTTCCTCACTCTCTTCATTAGCCAGTCTTGTTGTGTAAGGAATGCAAATATTGTCTCCCCTGCCGTCATATCCTATCCAACGAGGAACATAACACCCAGAGCAAATCCCAGGAGAACATGATTGAGAGTTTTGAATAACCTCCTTATTACATCCGTTTATGTCGCGAGTGATGATATTCTGGTATCCATGAGGAGGGCAAACAACAGGCTCTACTTTTCTCTCCCATCTAGGGATGCATTCTAGCTCATTTATTGTGGATGGGCAACTTGCAATTAATTCGTAAGCAATCCTTGAAAGAATTCTATAATTAGGATTAGAATAATCAATAAGCGATTCAAATTTATTATCTTGCAGAGATCTTATGAGTTCTTCTATATTTTTTACATCAGTTCTTTCGGAATTAAGATCATAGATAACCATAAAAACAACTACGTTTTTATTTACCCAAAGCATTATAATGGCCTCTCCATGAGGTTCAGTAAGAATATACACTCTATTATTTTTATCATTAGTATAAATTATATCTCCGCCTATAAGGTCGTATTCATCTAACGAATCAAACCATGGAGTTTCTTCTGTTAATACCCCTTCTTCTAAAACAACTGTTGCAATAGTAATTCCTTTATTTTTCTCCTTGTTTTCAAAATCGTATAAAGTTTCCTTTGCTCTCCCGCCCCAATCAGAAGATTCTTCTTCATCTGTCTCAACATCCTTTAAAATATATCCTTCATAAATCTCCTGTTTTGTTGCCAATAAATCCAATAAGGCTTTGCATTCTCTAGGATTTAGAGGTCTTTTGCATGCGCCATATAAACCATCATCTTGCTTGCCGCAACCATTTGGGCACTCGTAAGATTCAGATACAACAGCCCCATTCTCACAATAATTCTCTATAATTGTTTTAAATGCTCCGTCTTGTACTAAACATAAATCAGTTTCACTTTTGGTTGAGTTGCTCGCTGTCCCTTTAGTAAAAACATTAAACCCATTAGTTACTTTAATAGTCGCAGCAGTATCAGAAGCAGAAACCAACTCAATAATATATTTTACATCTCCAAACTTAACTTCTTTCTTAGGATTTTTATCATCTAAACTAACATCAATAGAGCCAGCAGCCGCAATCGCAACACCAACAAGCCCATAATCAGTAGGATTTACAGGAGAAACGCGCAATTTGACACTGAGCCTTAAATTAGTTTCTTCTGCCTCTTCAACCAATATATTTAATCCCGCAACATTCTTAATTTCTCCCACATTAATCTCTTTAGTCTCAATCTCGTCACTATCAGTGCATTCTTCTGTCCTTACTTTAATCTTGCATAGATTAGTGCAATCATCATTGTCATTATCATTTCCATCATCGCATTCCTCTCCCTCTTGAACAATTTTATCTCCGCAAATTGGCTCTCCAGGAGCAGGAAGGCATGCTCCCTCTCCACAACCATTTGGACATTCAAAACGTACAAAACCCTCTTCATTATTTGGCTGGCAGAAATATTCTTTTAATAAAACATCTGACTCACATCTGTCTGAAAAAATTGTTCCGCTTCCTGCTCCAGCTTGAGGAGGTATACCAGAACAAGTAGGGCCGAAGAGGGTGCTAATGCTTGTTGAAACATTTGAAGCTGTAAAATAAATAATTCCTTTATCATTATCAATGCAGCTTTTTGTAATAATTTTACATTGGGAAAGGTCGTATTTAGTGCATTCTATATCACAACACGCTCCTACTACTCCTTCCTCATAGCCAAAATTTGTACAGAGTAAATTTGCTGGTTTTATGCCCAATTGATAAAGCTCTGCTATTTCTGCTGATGATAATGCTCGATTGTAGATGCGCAAATCATCAATTAAGCCTTTAAAATAACCCGATACTAATGGAGATCCAGGGTTTCTGTCAAGCGCGCCAATCGCAAAGAATAAATTTGAATATACTGAACCGACTTCTTGAATTGAAGTTGAATTAACTTCTACTCCATTAATAAATAATTTCATAGTATTAGCGCTTCTATCTATGGTTAGAGTAGTATGAAAAAATGTATCTTTGAGAGATTGTATATTTGCTGTTAAAGTCGCTGATTTTGTTCCATCGTCTATTTTTGCAAATAAATTATCATATAATATCACTAATCCATAACCTGCCTCCGGGGGATTTCCTGCGCCAGATAGTCCTTTCCTCACTATATTATGCTCGCTAGATATTGCTTCGGGTTTTATCCATGAGGATATAGAAAAACTTGATAATTGATTTAATATATCTGAAAAAGCAATATAATCATTTATTCCATCAAAAGAAGCAGCATTGCCTATTTTTCCTGTCGTGAATGTTGCTCCCAGGTTGTTACCTGTATTAGTTCCTACCGAATCCTTATGATCGACTTCAAATTCAAAATGGGCTATTAAGCCTTCTTCAGGGGGAGAAAAGCCGATTATCCCTTTAAACCAATCTTCTATCTTTACAGCGGAGACAAAATTTAGTGCGATAAATAAAGATATTGATGCTAATAAGAATATAGATAATATCGCCGCTCTTTTTTTCATTTTCTAATTAAGATGTTGACATTTTTAAATGCTTTGCTATTTCAATCAACCTGTTCAATTTTGCTTCCCGCCATTTCGTAGCAATACCACATTTAATAAAATCAGCTCCGAAGCCAACTGCATAATCTGCTAACGCATTGTCTAATGTCTCGCCAGAGCGATGAGATAGAATTGTTTTTATATTATGCTTTTTGCAGATTTGGAAAATTTGTCTTAATTCTAATAGCGAGCCATTTTGATTTGGCTTAATTATCATAGCATTTATAGATTTATTTTTTATTGCCCTTATTAATCTTGGAATTTGAGTTGCGGTTAAATCGTCTCCAACTATTAAACTTTTTTTAATTATTTTTCTAAATCCTTTAAAGTCCTCTTCTTGTAGTGGATCTTCAATGTATGATAAATTATATTTTTTAATTAATAAATTTATATAATATATTTGTGCATTGCGATTAAGAATTTTATTTTTATATATATAATTTGAATTTTTATGAAATGTTGAAGCAGCCATATCTACTCCTATTCTGATATTTTTAAATTTTGAAAGAATTTCTAATATTTCTTCATTTGAGAGATGCGTCTGCCAGGCGCCTTCGTCGTTTATTGAGTTTGCTTTTAATATTGATTTTAATTTTTTGTAGATTGATTTTATTGTTCTTACATTATTCTTTATATTGTTATTTTGGGGTATGAGCAGAAATTCCTGAAATTCAGGGGCATCTTTGTTATGTGAGTGCAGACCGCCGCCAATTGCATTTCCAACTGGAACAGGGATTTTTCTTGCTTTTGGATTTATTACCTGCCAGAGTTGTTTATTTTGAGATTTTCCCAATGCCTTTAGAATTGCGGATTCTAAAGCATAGAGGGCATTTGCTCCAAATTGCTTTGTGTTTTTTAGCTTGAATGTTTTTTTTATATTTTTTTCTAATTTTGATAAATCATTGAATGAATTTATTTCAAATTCAATTTTTAAAGAATTTATTGCTTTAATGTTCCAGTCTAAACTTTTATGAAAAGATGGTGTTTCATATTTGCCTTTTGATTTCCCTGATGGAGAGGAGGCTTTTTGTCCATTTATTGATATTTCTACAGTAGGTTCATTGCGCGAATCTCTAATTTTTTTTGCAAAGATTGATTTTATCTTCATTGAGAATTTAGGAGAAAAGAGTTTTTAATATTATTTATTGGACTTCTTCAGCTGGAGGCGTTTCTATTTCTACTTCCTCTTCTTCGTCTACAAGGCTATATTCAGTAGGATTTTCTACGATTTCCTTTTCTACTTCTTTTTCTTTTTCTATTAACTCTTCGTCCGTTATAGTGTCTTCTTTCAAAGAGCCGAGTTTTTCTTTGCCTCTTCTTGGAATTGGACGATGTATTGTTATTGGCAGAACTCCTTCTTCAAGTTCGCGCTCTGCTATCTTCAGAGCATCGTATTTAATCTGCTTTAATTCTTCTTCAGAAATTTTAAGCAATAATGGGGCATCCATTGCAATTTGCAACGCTCTTGCGCCGATAATGCGGGCAATTTCATATTTAGTAAATTGTTCTTTTGTTTGCTGTTTCATAGGAATCTAGCTTAAATTAGCTTTTTAAGTTTTTCGTTAAGCTCCTCGAATTTTTCAGGGATAATGTCCATAATTCTGTCTATCTCTTCTTGTGAAAATGTATTTCTTCCTGCTTTTTGGCATGAGTTTATCATGTATTGCTTATTCCATTTTGATATACTGAATGTCAATCTTGCATCACATGCTTCTTCCTCCTCTCTCGTCGGATCCAGAATTATGCTGTCTCCTAATTTATAGAAGCTGAATGATATAGGAAGCGTTTCTTTTGAAATGGGAAGAGCTCCTTTTTTATTCTCGTAATCTATCTTGCCATCTTTATCTAGAGAGGGCATTTTTGCCAGTTTAAGCGCGACAATTGCTGCCAGACTTGCAGCATCTATCAGATTACCATCGTCATTAATAGGATATATATCTACGTAAATAGTCCATACTTTTTCTCCAGGTGTTATGACTAATTTTTTTAAGTCTATGACACCTGACTCGCGTATTGCTCTATCAACCAGCCTTCCTAATTCTATCGCTTCAAAACCTGGCGGGCCTGGCTCAAATCTTGAGGATGCTAAAGGCAGGAATTCTGCAGTACACATTAGATTTCCTTTATCAGGTGAATCTGGATAGGGCTCTTCTATACCTAGTTTTATACCTACTGCGATATCTGTATTTCCTAGTTTTATACGTGCGCTTCCTTCTGCTTTATTAGAAACATCATAAGAAATATCTAATTTTCTTAAGTCTAGTAATTTCCTTCCATCAAACCGCTTTTCCTCGCTGAATAATTTCCCGATGTATTCGCGCGTGATATTTGAAACATCCATATTATTCTTTTGCCACTACCTCCTTTAATGCTTTTTTTTGAGCATCATATATTTGCTTTGATGCTTGTGACGCTAATCTTGTAATTTCCTTAATTTGTTCTGGAGTAATCTTCCCGTCTAATTGAAGCAGGGAAAATTCATCTGAGCCTGACAGCTTGGCTGTTGCAAAATCAGTTGCGCCTTCGCCTTCTTCAAAATCCTCTTCCTCTTTTGTTAAGTCAACGACAAAATCCTTGTCAAGCTTTCCTACTGCGACTGAACAGACTAAATCTTTCATTGGAATACCTGCGTGAGCGAGCGCCATTGATGCAGCATTTATCCCTGCTGTCCTCGTACCTGCGTCTGCCTGTAGAATATAGATTTGTACGTCAACAACTGTATTTGGAAATTCCTCTAAATCTATGACTGGCTCTAAAGCCCGGCCTGTAACTTTTGATATTTCTTGTGAACGCCTTGATGGACCTGGTTTTTTTCTGTCTGATACAGAAAAGCTAAGAAGATCATAGTTGCATCTTAGCACTCCAGATGAAGGATCTTGCATATGCTGTGGATGCAATTTTCTCGGGCCATAAACAGCAGCTATTGCTATTGTGTTGCCAAACGCAAATAATGCGGAGCCGTCTGCATTTGGTATGATTCCTACTTTAGCTGTTATTTTGCGAAGCTCGTTGAATTTTCTTCCGTCTGAACGCTTGAATTCTTTTGATGTCATTGTTTTAGTTCCTTTAATTTTATTTCTAGAGAATTTTCTATTGTAGAAACTGCTTCTGGTATTGCATTTTGCCCAGCAGTAATTTGAAAATGATATTTAGATATTTTATCTTTAAAGACAACAGTTGCATTTGATACGTGATAGATATCAGAATAAATGCCTTTTCTTCTATAACTGCCAATAAATCCCAAACAAAATATTTTTCTCATTCTTATATCTAAATTTATTTGTTCTGATATTACGCTTGTTACATAAGTTTGTGTTGTTATTTTTTCTATCATTATGATTTTTCCTCGAACCATTCCTCTACTCTTTCTGTCAGGCCGTCAATGAAAACCTTTTCTGCAATAAATTCAACTGCTTTTCTGGCTTTTATTTCATTTTCCACTGATGGGCCCCGAATCCATATCCAGCCATTTTGGCCCACTATGATATTGCATCCTGTCTTGTCTTTGATCAAATTAATCATAGAACCTTCTCTGCCTATGACTCGCGGAACTCTGCTTGGAATTATTCTGAATATAAACCCTCCTTCTAATTTCCCAAGTCCTTTTCCTTTCAATGCTAGATCGACGCCTTTGCTCTTTACAGACCATATTTTTGCAGCTATTATGTCGCCGATGTCTAAGAATTGGTCCATTTCGTTCTTATTTATAAATCTTGGAACTTCGTCAATTGAGAGAAATGCAGAAGGGGCAGAATCTATGTCTATTAGCCAGCCATTAAATGTTATGTCAGTTACTCTGCCTATTACAACATTATTTCTTCTCGGGATAAATGCGCCGAAAATTGAGATTACCCTTACGACGCGGCCTGCTTCTTCAGCCAAGCCAAATCTTACAGCTATTATATTATCTCCTTGTCTTTTTGTCCCTTCGCCTGGCAGATAGTCTTCTCCCTGAACAATTATTTCTCCTGGGACAACAACTTTTCTTTTTGTTGAAACACTAGAATCAATTTCTAATACTTCGTCTTCGTTAATCTTCTTCATCATAATAGTAATCAGACAGCAGAATAATGGTAATTCTTCAATGTCTGTTTTTCCTTTTCAATAATTTAATAATTTAATGGTTTAAAAAACTTTCGTTGTTGCTGTTTTTGTAAATTTTTTTGAATAATTCCACTGCTTTCCTCGGCTCATAAATTCTATGCAGTGCGTCCCATGTCTTTTTTCTTTCTTTTTCGTAATATTCTTGAAAATTATAATAAGATCTTTCTATAGCCTCATCCATACTTTCTTCATTTTGCTTATTTTGCTTATTAGATAAATATTTTAAAATTCTTTTTAAAAAACTTTCTTGGGGACTTTTTAGATATTCATAATCTTTTGAGTCTTTCGAATCATAAAGAATATTCCTCACTAAGAGTGATCCTTCAATTATCTCAATTGCTTCTGTAGGGTCAGAATCTTCCAATAATGTGCGGAATCTTTTCATTAATCTGCTATCTAATATTCTTTTAGTTAATTGCGCCATTATCTTTTTAGTATTGATATAAAAGTTTATTAAGAAGACATAACTAGTTAATAAATTCTTCCTATATCTTAAAATTCCTCGCTTTGAACTGCGCCATGAGTTATAGAATTTATTTTTTCATAAAAATCAATTAAAATTCCTGGAGGAATATTCAAAATTGCCTGCAAGTCTCCATTTGCAAGCCATTCCTCGCTCTCTTTGTAATCTTTTATAATGCCATATGCCTGACCTGTAAATCTTGCAGGAATTGTCAGCTTTATTTTTTTTGTTGTTATTTTAATAGGTATTACTTCTTTTAATTTATTTACTAAATCGTGCATCTGCTGTTCCACAGGACGAGAGTCAAACCTGAACTGAATTTGTTTGAGCGCTGTCTTGAGCCTTTCTTCTGTGAATGGCCTACCGTGCTGATCAACTGCGTTTCTTATTACTAAATCTATAACCTGCTTGACTTTTTTTTCTCTTTCTAAATCCCTAAATTCCTGGGTTTTTTGGATTTCTCCAGAAAGAATAATTTTTCTTGCTATTTCATAAGTGTCTGCTGTACCAAAGGCTTCTTGCAAATCAGATTTTGAAGCTAAAGTGCCTTTGTTTATGTCGTAATAAACATTTGGAGAATCCAGCGCCGACATAATATCTCCTTTTCCTTCCTTAAATTTCAGCGCCTCGTCTAGGTCTACATGAATCTCATATTGTTTTCCCTTGAGCTTTATTCTTGCTACTACTTTCGGCATGGCTGTTGAAATTTAGATAGTTATATAAATTTAATTATTTTTAGATTAGATGAGCATTATGTTAAGTAAACCTTTTAACTTAAAATTTTTATATTTGAATATTTATTATAACTATCTGTCTAATTATTGGAAATTATATATAAATAAATTATTTCCGATGCTTACGAAGGAAGTATAATATTAAGATTTATGTTAAGTTGGCCACTTTACTTAACACATTAGTAAAACTTAAATAGGCGCTATTCTAAGTTTTTTAATTGACTTGAAAATGGACATGCCAACAGAATTACAGCATCAGGCAATGGGCTATGACAGAGCAGCGACTATGTTCTCCCCTGATGGGCATTTACTGCAAGTAGAATATGCTGAAAAGGTGGTTAAATTTGGGAGCGCAAGTATAGGGATGATATGCAAGGATGGAATTGCCATTATAGCTGATAAAAGAATCAGGGACAAGCTTATTGCGAGTGAATCTGCTCATAAAATTTTTGAAGTTGACGAACATATTATTGCAACAGCTGCAGGATTATTGTCTGACGCTAGAGTTTTAGTTGATCAGGCTCAGATTTTGGCGCAGCAAAATAGAGTAACTTATAACTCTCCTATTGATCCGATTTCTGTTGTTAGATTGATTGCTGACAGAAAGCAGATGTCAACACAGTTTGGAGGAGTTAGGCCTTATGGAGTTTCCATTATGCTTGGAGGAATCAGCAAAGGCATTGGGCATTTATATACGACTGACGTTACTGGAAATTATACGGCGTATAAAGCAAATGCAGTTGGAGAAAATGACGAGAAGATTAAAGAGAGCTTGAGAACTGATTACAAAGAAACAATGAGTATTGACGAGGGCATTAAATTTGCAATGAAGATATTCAAAGAAGTCTTAGAAAAGAATTTTAACATAGAAAGATTTGAAATTGCATACATAAAGATTGACGACCAGAAGCTTGTAAGATTACAAGGCGATGCTTTGAAGAAGTATGTTAAATAAAAGATGAATCAATTACATTCGGGAGCTAGATGGCTCTTTAGACTGAAAGCTTATTGGATTTTGATTTTAATCGGATTAATTTTTTCTATATGGTTTTTTAAATTTATAATTGGGCTTAAACTAATTGAGAGTGTGGGCTCTATCTTAATTGTTGTTTTAATTTTCTACATATTATTTATTCTTATATTTGGAGAGATCTTTGCCAGAATGTCATATAATAGATGGTTTTATGAATTTACGAAAGAAGGATTAAAACTTGAGAGAGGTATAATCTGGAAGAGATATAGCAATGTTCCTTATGAGAGAATACAGAATGTTGATGTTCATAGAGGGATAATAGCTAGAATTGTTGGTTTCTCTACAATAGAGATTCAAACAGCGGGATATTCTGCATATTATAGGGGAAGAAGTATGCATAGCGAGGGGCATATTCCTGCTATTGGGATTAATGAGGCAGAAGAGATTAGAAATTTTGTTTTAAAACACATTTCTCACAAGAGAAATGGATTTTGAATTTAAGGCAGTTTAAGCATTTTCCTGAAAATCATTGAAAATATTAAAGAGAAAATTAGATATGCCCAGAACCACGAGAAGAAACCGAAAATTTTCACGCCTGGAAGAGCAGTGAAATAATCAGAAAACCAGCGGAAAAAAAGGATTATTGGGATTGCTGTGTATATTAAAGGGCGGAGAGTAATGTCCATTGTTTTGGGGATAAATTCAAACTGTTTTTTCTGCAATTCTAATAATTTCTCTGGATGGCCTCTGAATTTCTTCATTTCTTCCTGAAGAAGCTTTTGCTCCTGCTTTAATTTTCTTAGTGTTTCATTGTCTACTGTATATTTTTGAATTAATGTTAAGAATAATGCTATTATGCCTGCAATAGTCAGCATGCCAAAATTTAAATTAAAATTGAGAAGCTTTCCTGCAGTAGGATTTAATAAAAAATGTATTGTGTCTTTTATCAGGGGGAAAGAATTCCAGAAAAAAGCAATGCCCAAGCTGATAATCATCACAAGGAAAAGAATGCCTGTTGGTTTCATAAAAGTTTTAGGTTTATTTTGTTTTTAAATGTTAGGCTGATTAGCCGATAAATTTCCTCATAGCTGGATGCATGTCAAGCGCATGCTGCTGCGCAATATTAGTATATAGTTGATACATTATCATGACTGCTAAGAGTATTGATGTTCCAGATGTTAAAGCGCCGAGAAGATCTGCTATTGAAGACAATGCTCCTATTGCCAAGCCCCCCATTATTGTTAGAGGCATAATATATCTCTTAAGGATTGATTCTAAAACTCTAGGGTCTTTTCTAAAGCCGGGTATTTGCAAACCAGATGAAAGAATATTTTTTGCTTGAGATGATTCGTCCATGCCTGATGTCTTCACCCAGAATAATGCAAAGAGCGCTGAAAGCGCCATGTAGAACAATAAGTGTGTTAAGGCTTGGAGCAGGAGGCTTGATGAAAAACTTCCTCTTATTAGAGTTTCTATGAGATTTGTACTACCTATCCAATATGCCATGCCTGAAATAGGCTGGCCTTGTGAAAATCCTCCGAGAAAAGTCGGCCTGCCAAGCCAGTTTTCTAATAATCCGCCAAAAAGCTGAATATTTGCCGCTAATGCTGCTACTAAAATAACTGGAATTACAGAAGCGTAAAAGAATTGTAAGGGCCATTTTATTCCATAGCCTCTAAGCCTCTCGTAAGTTAGAGGAATTTCTACCTTAAGATTCTGCGCCCATACAACTCCTAGAAAGATTAATGCTGTAAATATTATTGCTGCTGCGGCTGAATATAACTCTGTTGGGGCATTATTTAGAATTGATTGTATAATTACAAGGACGCGGCCTCCGCAGGGAGTGTTTGCAAAATCAAGAAGACAAATCTCTCCGTTTGTACCTATGAATTGGAATAGGGAAGTGAACAGGCGCCATGCAACTCCTGCGACTATAAATAAAGACACTCCTGAACCAAAGCCCCATTTTTGAGAGACTTCATCCATGAACATTATTGCTAAACCTCCAAGAACAAGCTGAATTATTACTATTCCTGTAAAGCCTGGAGCAGCTTCTATGCCTCTCATAAGAACATAGACTATTGCCTCAAAGACTATGAAGAACAGCACGCCGAGCTTCTGCAAGGCTTGAAATTGTTTTTTCCCTTCTTCTGTTTTTGTATTAATTTTGAGAATGCCTGAGCCTACTAAAAGCTGTAGGATAATAGATGCCATAACAATAGGGCCTATGCCAAGACTTATGATACTTCCAAAATCTGTTCCGAGGATTACTTCTAGAAATTCAAATCTCTCTAAAAATCCACGCGAGACTCCGAAAAGCGAGATATTTGCCAGAATAAAAAAAGCAAGAAGAACTATAATTGTCCATTTTAATTTCTTGTTAAAATCAAGTTTCTTTTCTAAAGGCTTTTTTACTTCAGGGAGATTATATATTACATCTTTTAGAGCCATGACTTTTTTAGAAAAAAGAAGTTTTTAAAGCTATTTAGGATAACTTTTTAAATAAAGTACATTTGCATTTTCATGCGGAGATTAACAAGGGTTGGATTAGATGCATTGCTTATTAGCGCAGGTTTAGTTAGCATAATAGCTGTTCTGCCTGGAGTTTTAGCATATAAGGCATATAAAGGAATAAGAAAAAGGCTTGATGAAGAATATAGGATTATTACAGATGCTGAGGACGCTATAAAAGAATTAAAAAATTTAATTGAGGATGTAATGCCTTTGACAATGTTTCCAGATTATAGCCCTAATCTTACTCATACTCGACAATATAAAAAATATAAGTATTCTTTAGAAGAAGCTGCAGAATTTTATAAAAGAAAAGGAGAACAGAGAATTGCAAATGAGTTCATAAAGGAATTAAATAGGTTGACTATTTCTCAATTATAATTTCTCCGCCTGATTTCTTTATCTTTTCTATTGCGGATTTTGATGCTGCTGAAGCCTTGATAATTAGTTTTTTATTGATATCGCCTTCGCCAAGAATTTTATAACCTTTTAGATTGATTGATTCCTTATCATTCGGAAAAGAGGGAAGATTGCTTGTTATTTGCTGTAGATTTATGGATTTCAGCTTTGGTTTCTGCTTTCTTCTTAATGCCTTGTCTTTTCCAAAGTATTTGTAAGGTAGGTTTAAGATCAGGGTTTTTCTCTGGTCCGCGCGCTTTCCTGTGCCTGCCATGCCTTTCCCACCTCTATGGCCAGAGCCTCGCGCTTTTTTCTTGAATCCTCTTGCATGCGTGTGAGAGCCTCTGAAACGAGATGATTTTTTTCTTTTTTTGAGTTTCATTTTGATATAACTAAACCTCCAACACAATCTTGAGCAAATACTTCTTCACCATTATCTACTAGGGAAATATCCTCAAGAAGTCTAAATCTCTTTATATCTCCTTCAACAATGTTTTTATATCTTAATCCATCCTCTTCATATAATCTTGGTCCTCTAAAAGGTATGTCTTCTGTTACTAAACTCAATGCTTTTTTTAAATGTCTAAATATCTTTTTTGCAAATATTATATCTTTCTGATATCTCGGTAACATTCCTCCAGAATAAGCCATTGTCCAAATAGTTGGACCTTCCCTATTTTTTAATCTAACTTCTTCTATTCCAGGAGCTTGAAAAAAACCAATATAACTATCTATATAATAAAATTCCCCATCAGAATATTCTAATTCTTTATGGAGAGGTCTTTCTGGATTTGGCAATTCAATAGTATTTTCACTAGCATAGGTTGCTTTCTTTGCATTTACTAAAAATTTAGCTAGTTTTTCTAAGTCAATCATAGCATCCTCCTAATCAAATCATTTATTTTTTCTTTATTATCTCCAAGAACTGCTTTTTTTGTAACGCCGAAATGCTTTTTGGCGTCAATGCCTCCTCTTGGAGGATGAAGCCTGAAGAATGGCTTTATGTCCCAGGAGCTTGGAGATTTTTTTTCCATTTGCTCTATAATCTTTTCTACGCTTATTTTTTTTGAGCTGTCTTTTGGAACTGCTCTTTTTTCTATCAAAAGAGAAAGGGTTTCTTTGTCTATATTGCCGTATGCGACATAATTTCTTGTCTTTTTTAATAGCTTGTCAATTTCTGCTTTGTGCTTGATAACAACTAAGGCATATTTTCTTCTAAGGCGAAGCCTGTAAAGAGCTTCCTGAATCTTTCCCGGGATTTTTACCATTCCTGAAATTCTTATTATAGCTAACATTTTATAATTCCATTTTATTTGTTTTTTCTAAAGCATTAATGCAGGCTTTTATTAAATTAAATGTTGTCCTCGTGTCGCCAGTTGTCCTGCTATAAACATCTTTTATTCCTGCTAGTCTTAAAACTTTCTTGCATTCGTCAGCTACTACAAGTCCTGTTCCTCTTGGAGCTGGGAACAGCGTTATTCTAGAACTTCCGCATTTTCCCTCAATTTTAAATGGGACAGTGTGGGGGTCGTTCTTTGAGCTGTCTAGTGGATTTTCAAATCCTCTTGTGATTCGGATTATGTTTAATTTTGCTTGTCTCAGGGCCTTTTCCTTAGCTGGAAGAGTTTCCTTTGCACTGCCATATCCTACGCCTATGTGTCCATTTTTATCTCCAACAACTATCATTGTTGAGAAAGATAGAACATTCCCTTCTTGGGTTTTTTTCTGTGTCTGTCGCCATGCTCTTCTTTTACCGCCACCAAACTTACCCTTTGCCTGCCCAATCAAAATCAGCTCTGAACTTAGATTTAGTAAAGAATCAACAATCTCTGGCTCAAGTATCTTTCTTCCTTTTTCCAGGATTTTATCAATATTCTTTTCCTTGCCTGATTTTACTAAGCGCCCTAATTCTGTTCTTGGAGCCCAGGGAGCTAATAAATCTTTTTTGGTTTCTTCTTTTGTTTTCTCCTCTATTTTTTCCAATTTTTCAATTTCTTCTGGGACTGGCTCAATAATGCCTTTCTGCTCGTGTATTGTTTCTTTTTCTGCCATTTTATTTTTGTTTCATCCTTTCTATAAGATTTTTTAATTTTTCGTTTTTTTGCAAATCAGATAAAGAAGGCAGTGCTTCTGGATTATGAGGGATATCAAGGCCTGCGTCTAATGCTCCTTTTAGAATTGCATAAAGCCTTGATTTTCGCACATTTCTATTAATACCTATATCAAAGATAGTAGATTCAATGTTTTTTTCGTGCGCTAATTTGCCGAGCATAAAGCCAGTAAGATATGCTGCCTGAAGGCTTTTCAGGCTGCCTTCCTTGTCTTTGGGCCAACCTTTTGAGAGCAATGTTTTTGAATTAAAACTGAGGGTGACTTTATCCTGGGCTGCTTTTGTCTCTACAATTTGCGCGATTATATAGCGGTTTGTCTTTCGTGCAACTAATCTTGGCTTTCCTGACTTAAGCAATGCTATGCGTGCCTTATAATCTGTTTTTCCCTCCAATCTTCTTTGCTTTTTCACTTTATCTCCTTGATTCTTTCTTTAAATTGAGCAAGATTCTTGAACATGCTGGCTTTTATTTCTTTTCTTAGGTTTAAGAAATTTTCTTTTGAGATTGAGCCTTGCTTTTTAAGAGCTGCTAGATATTTTCTAAATTTCCTTGTCAAAATTATGTAATTCCGCTTCTTTGGCTTGAAATATTTTCTTCTAGAGCCAAGCATTCTTCTTGTTCTTCTTTTTTTTATTTCTCTCCTTCCTTTAATCTCTTTTATTGAGATGGCTCCTTTTGAGTGTAAGTCAAGAATATCTTGCTTTGTTATTGCCTCTTTTATTTCATCTAACCTTTTTGTGTTAAATAAAATTCTGCTTTTTCCTACTTTTAAAGCTCTAACAGCTAATTCCTTTTTCTTATCAAGTTTCATTTTTGCGTCCTTTCACATTTAAAATTTTTATTTTTTTTTCCTGCGCTAATTTAATAATCTCCATTTTCTTCTTTGCCCCAACTTTCTTCGCGATGATAATTGTGCTTTTTTCCTTGAGATTTTTTAGCTCGCTCATGTTATTGATTAATTTAGCAGGAATTGTTTTTCCTTGAGACTTGTATCCAATGCTTGGGGAAATTGGATAGCCTTTTCTTTTTTCTCTCATCTTGCTGTGCCTGCCTTTTGGCTTTCTCCATTTCTGCAATTTCTTCCTTTTTTTTCCTATTTTCAGATGTCTCATGTAATCCTGCCTTATGAATTTTTTCCTCATAAATTATGCCTCCTTAACATCTCGTAGTATCTGTTATAATTTTTATGTTCTTTATCGTAAAACCAAATCTCTCTTCTTGCTATTAGCTCAGCGAAAATTCTGATAGTACTATGATAATCAAAATCTCCCTTCTTTAATTCTTCAGAAATATAACCCTTAGGAAAAATGATCTTATTTCCAATTAGAGATATATTGTCTAATTCAAATCTAAGGCTGGTTAACGCAGTCCTTTTATCTTTTTTGTCTGATTTAGGCCTGCTTATTAGACCTATCGCCTCTTGTTTTTGACCAGCTTTATTATATGTGTATTGTAATCCCATATATATTGCCTTAGAATTCATCATGAAAGGAAATTCTTCTTTTGATTCAACTAAATCTCCTTCTTTAAAAATATCTAAAATCTCTCTTCCAAAATATATTTTTCCTGCTTCTCGTAGAGTCATTTTTCATCTCCTGGCTTTGATACGATGTATATGCCGTCTTGGAAAATTCGCCTGTCTCTATTTCTGACTTTAGTGGCTGATTCTATATTGCCTGCAGTCTGACCTGCGGCTTCTTTATCAAAGGACGAGAGCGATATTGACTGGCCTTTAATTTGAACATCTACATTTGAAAGAATTCGGGCATGGCGGGGAGTTTTTTCTCCAAGAAAATTGTTAATAATTAACATGTCTTTGTCTATTTTTAATGTCATGGGAAAATGGACATTGCATAATTCAAGCTTATAAACAAATTTCTCATTTAAGCCCTGGAAGAAGTTATTTATATGTTTAATGAAAGAATTTACAATTTTCTTTTCTTTTTTAGTTGCTCTCTTACATCTAAAATATATTTTATTATTCTCAATAGATATTTCTATATTGGGAACGTCTATCTTTCTCAATGATTCTACAGAATCTTTTTTGCAAGAAAATATTTTATTTTCATATTTACAAACAAAACCATGGGGAATTTCAATTTTTTCTTCAATTAATCTTTTCATTTTAGAACATATAGGCTATTAAGCTCCCTCCAATATTTTTCTCTTTAGCTGTTTGGTTTGTCATCAAGCCTTGTGATGTTGAAATTATTAGCATACCAAGCGCTTGTGCTGGAAGATAGCGCCTTTCATATTTTTCAATTTCTTCTATTGTAATGTTAAAGCGGGGCTTTATAGCATTGCACTCGTTAAGCCTGCCGATTTCTATCTTTAATGCTTTCTTGCCATGCTTGTAATCTTTAATATAGCCTTTTAATTTTGCCAGAGCGAGAACTGAAATTAAAAATTTTGAGTAATAATTTAGTTCCAAACTAGTTTTTCTTGCCCTCTTGGCATTCATTATCTGATTTAACGCGTCTGCAACAACATCTTGTGACATTTTATTTTAAACCCCTGACTATTTTTTCTAATCTTATAATAATTCTTTCCAATGTATTTGCTTGTACTGATTCTTCTGTCCTATATGCTTTTCTACAATGCTCAATATATGCTAGAATGTATTTTCTATCACAATCTGGAATAGCATTTCGCCCATAATATTCAATTTTAGACATTTCTTTATTAAATCTTTTTCTTTCTCTAGTTTGTTGTATTTCATATTTTTTCAACATTTTTTAGTCCTAACTATATTTTTTGAAGCCAATCTCTTCTGCTATTTCTCGAAAACACTGGCGACAGAGGTTTAGATTATACTGACTAAGATGCGCGCCAAATCTTCCGCATCGCTCGCATTTCTTTTTCGCGATGCCTGTCTTTCTGTCTTTTGGCTTTGAATATTTCAGGAATCTCTGCGCAATTACTGGCTTGCTTTTCAACTGCTTCAATAATTTATTCCAATCGCTTGCTGTCATATTGTACTCTCTAATGTTTTACTTAATTCTGTATAAAGTAATAATTCATGTAATTTTTCTATTTCATATTCTGCTGAATCTCCTTTAATCTTTCCTTCAATAATTTTAACTGCTCTTTCAAATAGGTTTGCTAATTGATTCTGCTGGCCTTTTCTAACTAAAAGCTTTGGACTTTTAACTACCTTACCAAGATATTTTCCACTTTTATCTTCTATATAATCTTTATCAAAAGAAATATCTTCTGATTTAATGCAGATAAGTTCTATTTCCCCGCCAACTTCCATATGCCAATTAATAAAATAATGCATGTCGCTAAAGGGCCCTTTATAACAAAACATCTCTTCCCTTTCAGGGCCAACTAAATATTTCTTTCCTACAACTAATTTTTCTAATTTTGCTTTTGCTGTCATTTTATATGAATTTTGTCTGGAAGTTGTCTTCCATAAATTTAATTATTTCTTCAGGAGAAACGTGCTGCCTGCGCGGCAGTTTTCCTGTCTTGAGCTTCTTTAATTTTACCCTGACGCCTGGGCGGGAGAATACGACTGTGACGTTTAAACCGCGAGTGCCAATATCCCTTTGGTATTCAATTCCCGGAATTTCTATGTATTCTTTTAAGCCGAATGAGAAATGATTGTCTGACACCTGTTCTATTATAATGGCGTTATTAATTGATTCAAGGAGCCTTTTCAATAATTGAATTGCATCTTCGTCTCTTAATGTCACGCGCGTTCCAACTTCAAGCCCTGGGCGGACATCGAAGGCAGGGATTCTTTTTCTTGAAGCGATTATCTGTGCTTTTTTTCCAGAAATCAGCTCTAGCAACTTTTTTGCTTTCTCAAGATTCTTGTCAGTAGCGCCGCAGCTAAGCAAAACCTTGCTGATTTTTATTCTTCTCATTGGATTTTCTTTTAATATTGTTTCCTGCATCATAGTGCGATTACCTGGCTTTTATTTAAGGTTGTTGATTTTTCATTTTCCAATAGTATGTGAATATTATTTCCTTCTTTTGATTGTATCTTGCCTTTAAGCCCTGTATATTTTCCAGAGATTACTGCGATGTTCTTTCCTTTTTCCAATGAGACATGCTTTTTTATTTTCCCAGTTGCATCTAGATAAATAGAATCTCCGACAGAGATTGAATCTTTTGATATTGCATTTGAGCCGTCATGAAGATTTAGCTGGATATTATTATTTTTGATAAGTGTTTTGTTCATTACTTTGCAAAGCCTATCTTTATCTTTAACTTCTTCAAATGAGAATTTTCCAGTTGGGAGAAGTATCAGCCTGTATGGCTTGTCTGCCTCAAGGATATTAAAAAGAGAGATGCTTTCCTTTGAGTCTTTTACTATCCTGCTGTTGATTTTTAGAAATTTTTGAGCAATCATTTTTTTTACTTCTGATGCTGTATTTGCCAGCTTTAATATGTCCCTTAGCGCTATAACAACAGGCACGGAATTATTCAAATTTGAGGAAGCCCTTGCTATGAATTTTGTTCCTTTTCTCGGTATTGGCAATTTTGTTATTGCGCTCTGCCTTTTGAGATGCATTTTAATCCTATTAATTGAGGCAAACACGGCAGACAAAAGTCCGCTGCGCCATTCAACTCTTACGAGTTGAAGGAAAAATGAGGCTTATAAAGATTTGCCTCGCAAATCTTTAATCTAGCTAATTTTTCAAAATGAAAGTTGAAGGCATAAATCTTATTGCTTGGTAGAATATATTTTCTTGACTATATCTTTTCTTAGTTTAAAAGAGTCTGCCCATTTTGCATATGCCTATCAACCTTGAAAACTCTCAAGAAGCTTTTCTTTAGAGATTTCTTCATTCTTATATTTTTTAATCTTGAAAATAGTGCTTTATGTCTGCTTTAAGGCAGAAAGCTTCTGATTTCAGATTATTTGTAACTTTTCTTTTGAATAAATCAAATCTTTTTAATGTAAAAAGCGTTCCTTTTCCTATTCTATTTGCGCAATTATCATAAATAAAAGTTTTATCAAAAATTGGCTCAATTATTCTAACTAAAGCATGATGCACAATTCTGTCTCTAAAAGCAGATTTTGAAATTTTACGAGTTTGGGGGTCTCGTAAGATAAATGTTACTAGGGATTTTGGCTGATATTTTTCAGATTTTAGTTCATGGTATAATTTAAGCAGATTTTCAGTTATTTTATTTTCAAATTCCAAAACATATACTTTCTTTGTCTTTCCTTTTCTTGCTCTTCTCCAAGCAAGGATTAAATTGGAGAGATTATAAATTTCAGGATAAAAATTATTATTTTCCATATTAATAAAAAGGTCTTAGGAGTTAGAGCTATTTCAGACGCGCAACCGTTCCTGTTGTCATCGTGGTAGTTGCCATTGAAGTTAAGCCTGTTGTCGTTCCAATTCCTGTTGTCGCCAACCGCGGCCCAGTTATGTAGCTAATTTACCAATTCAAAAACTTTTCAGTTTTCTCACTGAAATTCCTCGTAAGGAATTTCTGTATTTCATGGCATAAAATAAATAAAATAATGCTCTAGTAAATTAACGTGTAGCCCTAGCTCCTCGCTAAGACAAGAATAAATAAGATTGAGAGTTAATAAATCATTCTAAAATTTTGCGAGTGGCTTCGCCACTAACTAATACCCCAGACGCGCAACCGCCCCCGTAGCCACCGCGGCAGCTGCCATCGAAGATAAGCCCGCTGCCGCCCCAATACCTGTCGTCGCCAACCGCGGGAACTGTCTGAATAGTTTCTTTATCAGGATTTACAATCCATGATCTTGGAGCTTTATTTCGGAAATATTTTGATTGAGAAACTTCTGCTAAATTTCTTGCTCCTTGTTCTTTGTTGCTGACAATAATAAATCCATCATTTGCGAATTTTTCTGCGCTCATTTCTCCTTCCTTATAAGTATTTCTTGGCGCAAATCCTATTTTTTCATCTTCGCTAAATCTTATTCCGTTATTTAATTTTCTTCCGCCTTTTAGTGCTCTTTCTAGTTCTCCTATGTCTAATTCTTCGCTTGTTCCAACTCCGTTTTCATCGTAAACGACGAAAACGCCATGAGCAGAATGATATTTTTCAGGAATCCAGAAATTTCTTTGGAAAATATAAAGATATCTTGGCATCATCGTTGAAAATCTTAATTCTATCGCTTCTGATTTATTTTGGAATTCTTCAGGGCCGCAGTAAACAGGAAGAAGTAAATACGATGTTTGTTCTCCATTTGGAAGAGACATTTTTGCTGTTTTATTGCTTAATATTTTTTTTGCAAGACTTCTATAATCATTTGGGCCTGCAAATGGATAAGCAAAGGATATATTTTCATTTATGTCTATGCTCGTGAATCCCCTTTGAACACTTGGATATTGTTTTGCCATAAATCTTCATAATTTGGGGACTATTTAAATCTTACTATTGTAACTACTAAATAGTTAATTGTAATTTTACTTTGATTTTTCTGCTGTTTCTTTGCCTGCTTTATTTCTATTCAACGCCGTCAATCTGTGCTTGTCGTCCAAATTCAAAGAATGAATTTGCAGCTTGCTTGGATGAAAATAAACATTTACTTTTGAGCCGTCTTTTTTTGCCCTATATATGTTTTCCAAGATGACCCTGCTTCTTTTCAAGTTTATTGAGCTGACTTTTGCTTTTTTCTTCCTGAAAGCGCCCCGCATTACCAATACTTCGTCGCCTTTTCTCACTGGAAGATTTCTTTTCTTGTATTTTTCTCTTAGGGATTTTGATAATGGAGAGTTCAAGAATTTATGCCTGAGATGCAAGAGAGCATTTGCTAGATATTTTCTCTGCTTCCTTGGAAGCCTGCTGGAAAGCCAATGTGTGGAGAATTTCTTTTTCATTTTAAAGAACAAATTGCGCGATTTTAGCTACAGAGGGCCAGCGCTCCTGAACTTCTCTTGCCACAGGGCCTCTTATCTGCGTGCCTTTTGGATTGCCTTTTTCATCTTTGAGAAGAGCTACTGCGTTATCTTCAAAACAAACCCGCTCGCCTGTTTTTCTTCTGTAAGACTTTCTCTGCCTTATAACTACTGCATCAAAAACAACTCCTTTCATGTCGGGCTTGCCTTCTCTTACAGATACCTTCACCCAATCAGATAGTTTTGCATATTGCTGCCTTCCTTTTTTTGTTTTTCCGTGCTTGACAGAGGTTATTTTTACTATTCTTGCCCCGCTATTATCTGATGCTAATAAATAGCTTCCAATATGCAGTCCTCTTGTAACTCGAGCGTTTATTGCTTTCATTTCGTTTCCTTGGATTTTAGTTTTTCAGTAACTATGAAATGGATAATTTTGCTTAATGGCCTGCATTCCTGGACTTTTATAAAATCCCCTATATTTACATCCATGTTTTCTGGGATGCGTGCATGCAATTTTGTTTTTTTCTTGTAATAGCGCTCATATTTTGGAACATAGACTATTCTTTCAAATTCAATTACTGCTCTTGTTGGGAACTTTTTTATTACATGTCCTTTGAAAATCCTTCCTCGCACAGCTAGACTTTTTACTTTCTCGTGTTTTCCTTTATTTTCTGTCATGTTCCTCTACACTTTCCATTTCTCTCTTTTTATGTGCTTGATTTAATCGCTTATTGAGTCTGCAGAAAAGCCTAACTTCGCGAGTATGGGCCTTACTTGCTTCTTGTGATCTCCTTGAAGCTCTATGACGCCATCTTTAATGGTGCCACCGCAGGCAAGCTTCTCCTTCAGGGCTTTTGCAATTGACTTGATGTCTAAGCTCTTGCTTAAGCCGCTAACTAGGGTTATGACCTTGCCATAACGCCGCTTGTCTGTCGTAACCTTGATGTGCTGCTCTCTTTTAGCGATCTCTTCAAACACATCTGATTCGTTTGGAAAAACGAAATTGGGATCTATGTCCATTGGTTTATTTCTTTGCTTTCAACTTTTGAGAGTTGAAATATGTAATTAAGCGTGCAATGGCCCTTTTAATTTCTTTGGTTTTGGCATTTGCCTTGTTTGCAGTAACATTTGATTTTGTTAAAGAGAATTTCAATTCTTTCAGCTTTTCTTCTAGGTCTTTCTGAGCCATTTTTCCTATGTCTTTGTATTTTAATAGTGCCATTATTTCCCTTTGAATTTCTTGGATTTTTTAGCTTTTTGAATCTTTTCTTTTGGCTGTTCTGGCTCTTCTGGCTTCTGGGCAGAGAGTTTAATTCTGGAACGAAGAGCGTCGTCTACGATTATCCTATCATGAATATGCGCGTCAGGCTGGAGAATGCTTACATTGATGCCTATAACTCCTCCGATTGTTATTGCTTGGGACTGCGCCCTGTCTACTATTTTAGAAGGCTCTCCTGTCTTTTTCAGATATCCTTGAGCAAATCTCCATGAACGAGCTCTGTCACTTGGGAGCTTTCCTGCCAACACTATCTCTGTTCCGAGAGCGCCTGCCCTTATAATATCCTGGAGCATTTTATATGCGACAACTTTAAACTTCAATGCCCCGCGCCTTTCCAAAAGAAGCGCGATTTCATCTGCTACTAATTGGGCGTCTAATTTCGGCTCTCTTACTTCTTTTATTTCAATATGAGGATTGTCTAACTTGAACCTCTTCTTTAAGACTCTTGTTAAAGAGTCTATTTTTTCCCCTCTCCTGCCTATCACAAGTCCTGGCTTGCTTGTTGCTATAACTATTTTCTCTCCAATTGGAGTATATTCAATAGATACATTGCTAATCCTCCCCTTGCCTAGCTCTTGCTTGATATATTCTTTTATTCCAAATTCTTCTTTCTTGAATGATACGAATTTTTTAACTTCCATGCTATTCGCTTAACTCCATTAATTTAAGTACGACGTTTGCTCTTTTGGCCTTTCTGCCTTCTCTCCTTTGCGGACGAGATGCCCAATTTGCAAGCGCAAACGCAATTTTTGCTTTTTCTATATCTATGTTATTAACTAACGCATTTCCCTTTAATCCTTTTAATAGTTTTATAAAGAATTTGGCAGTCTTTACAGGATATCTTCCAGACATCATCCTGCCTTTTCTATGCGGAATCTCGCCCTTAAATGGGACTGCTTTTTTGAATTTTATAACGTCCTCTAAATCAGATATTGCCTTGTCAACTGATTTATTTTTTATAAATCTGCAGATATACATGCAATGCCTTTTTGAGGCATGCAGATCTAATCCTCTTGCTATTGCCTCTTCTTTTTTTATCTTGGATTTGATTTCCTTTTTATCTTCTTTTTTAATTTCTTCTTGTTTTGCTTCTGGTTCTTCTATTTTTTTTAATTCATCTTTTTTATGCTCATGTTCTGCATGCTTGTGCTGCTCATGAGAATGATTGGCATCTGCATGCTTGTGCTCTTCTTTATGTTCAATATGCGGCTCGCTATTTTTCTTTTCATTTTCAATATTTGAGTTGATATTCTGAGATGTCATTTTATTTCTTCAACGCCTTGGAGCCTTTTGTTGCTCCTATTCCAGCAGCCCCATGAGCAACTTTAGATCTTGTTAGTGCAAATTCCCCAAATCTATAGCCTATCATTTCAGGGACTATATTGACTTCCTGGAATATCTTGCCATTATGGATGCCTATTGCCAAGCCTACAAGCTTCGGCAGAACAATCATATCTCTTAAATGAGTTTTTATTTTCTTGCTTTCAGAGAGCTTTTTCTCGCATATTCTGATAAATTTTTCTATTTTATTGAAGTTTCTTAGTACAGAGCGACGGCTTCTTGAAGACAGGTATTTTGCAGATTCTCTTACATCAAGTGTTTTAAGATATTCAAGAGTTTTGCCTCTATAAAGAGATTCTTTCTTTATTATTTCAGGTCTTCTTTGTCTTCTTTTCGCCATTTTAATATTTTAACCTCGCAAGTTCAAATGCTATCAATGGAATTGTAAATTCATGTTTCCTTAACGTTTTGTGTAATCTCTTTCCATTTAGATTATGCATAAGCCACATTGCTGTAACTCCTTTATTTAGAAGTTCTACATTTCTCTCTAATGGTGAAGTCTCGGGTTCTTCCACTCCATTGCTTTCTAACCATGCATATGCTTTTTGATGCCCAGAATTCGTCCACTTGTATATTTGTTCTTTGTTTCTTGCACAGTGTCCATCAATTGTTCGCTTAGCCCATCGATAATCGCCTGTAATAATATATCTATGAATAACCGATCTTACTAATGTTCTAGCTTTTAATATATTCTCCTTCTCGTCATCAGATTCTAATCTTATCCTTCTTGAAACTTTGCTACTACCAATAATGTGCCTTTTCTTGCTCTCTATTTGACTTATAGGATACCTCCCAATAGGATACTTGATAGGTTCGGGATACCCAGTACGATACTTGATAGATTCTATAATATTTTCTTCTTCCATTTTATTTCCTCCTTCCTGTTCTCCTTGGCCTTATATGGCCTACTCTGCTTCCCGCTGGAGCATTTCTCTTTGCTATTTTCGGCTTAATTCTCTTTCCTCTTCCAGAGCCAAACGGATGATCAATTGCGTTCATCTTGACAGCAGAGGTTCTTGGCCAGAGCTTGTTTCTTGCTTTCATCTTAAAGAATTTTTTGCCTGCTGTTATAAACGGCTTTAACAATCTTCCAGAGCCTGCTATCTCGCCGATTGTTGCGCGACAATCGCCGCTTAAAATTAATTCTTTTTTATTGGGCAATAATATTGATATTTTATTGTTTGGATATTTTTTGAATATAGTTGCTGACGAGCCTGCGGCTCTAATCATTTTTCCGCCATCTCCCGGATTTCTCTCTATATTGTAGATTCTTGTTGCTGGGGGAATGTCTTTTAGCATTAGTATATTGCCCTTATCTGTATTGCCTGATATTGAAATTTCTTGAGTTTTATAAGCTCCATTGAATGCTGGATTGAAGAATACTTCTTTGTTTATTGCAAGTTTCAAAAGAGGGGCTGAATGAGCTGGAGAATGTAGAATATCCAGAATTTGGGCCTTGCCTTCTTGCATAGGATAGCCTATTCTATATCTATACGCAGAGCTTTTAACTCTGTATGCTGGACCGCCTTTGCCTCTTGCCTGCGAGATTATTCTTTTTCCCATTTTATATTCCAACCTCATCTAGTATTTTTTCCAATTTTTGATATGATGATCTACAATCTTCCATTCTGCTGTCATAATTTTTAGTTTCGCTATAATCTAGATGGCCTTTTTTCCTTAATTTTATAATATTTTCTTCTGCCAAGATAAAATCACATTCTCTTAAAGAATCAACTATAATTGAATTAATAGGATTAAACTCATTCCGATACGCAAGATTATAATATCTAACACCCTTAGATGCGCTTATTCCTATACAGACGCAACTAGTATATCTGCTTCCAATTCCTTCATCAAAATGAAGTATATATTTTGACTTTATCTTTAGTAAATCTCTTTCATCGGTCATTTTATATCATTCCTAATTTAGTTGCAACATCAATTGCAGGATTTTTTTTGTTTAGTTTAACATAGGCGTATTTTTTATTGCCTTGAATGTGCGTCCTGATTTTTTCTACTTTGACTGAAAAGACTTTTTCCACTTCTTTCTTTATATTTTCTTTTCTGTATTGCCTTTCTATTTCAAACAAGATAGTGTTGTCTATTTCAATCATTTTTACTGCTTTTTCTGAAGTTATTGGTTTTAGTATCATTTTTTTAAATATTCTGGAATTTTATATTGCAAAAATTCATTTAATAAAGATTTGCCATAGACGATACGGGAAAAGCATTCTGCGGTTAATTTACAGTCTTCTAAGGCGTTATGAGCTTTTCTATTGTCTTTCATGCCGCAAAATTCTAATATGTTTAACAAGCCCATATTGCTATGTCCATCTTTTATCACGAATTTGCCATTTATTTGTTGATATTTAAGTGATGCGAAGGAATGAAGGTCGTATATTCTATGATGATAGGGATTTTCAATACCATATTTTCTTGCCCTAAAAGATATACGTTCATTATCAAATGTATTTTGAGTTATTGCAGTTGTCATGCCAATTGGTTTTGTCCATTCAAAGAAATTTTGAATTAACTGTCTTTGGGATTGTTTTGATTTATCTCTTAAATAAGATTCTGTTTTTCCTATAACCTTTAATGCCCCTTCTGAGATATCATCTTCATCATCTATTCTTCCTTCTTGTAAGAATATATTTAAAGGATTGTAAAAATCTAGGGCACCGATTTGCCAGATTCCATGTATTTCTGGATACAAGCCTGATGTTTCAATATCAGTAACTATCATTTTTTGCTCTCCCTTGCATTTCCTAATTCTTCAAGAGCTTTTTGCGTGTAAATTGTTAATCTGCCTAGAGGATAAAGGTCTGAAATTCCTAATTCATTGCGAGACTTTATGTCAATGCCTTTCATTTTGATGTTTTCTGAATTTGATTTTACTAATAAAATTCCTGCATTAGACTTGTATTTTCTTCCTCTTGATTTTCCTTTTCCAGCTCTTATTGATTTCTTTTTTAATGCTAATTTAAAATTTTCCTTTAAAATTAATTTTAAAGCGTTAAAGAATTCTTTTGTCTTTATTTTATCAAATTTTGATTCTATTATTATTGGGAAACTAACTTGCAATTTATCCAAAGTTGAATATCTTTCTTTGATATATTTTTCCTGCGCTGTTGATGCTAATGCAGAATTTATTGCCAATAATATTTCTTTTTTGTTTATTTTTCTTGAGCTTCTATTTAATCTTGGGGGATGGGCTCTTCTTCCGCCTCTCGCGCTTGAGATTTCTGCGCCAACCCAGAAAAATTGGGTTCCTCTGCGCCACATTGTTTTTCTCGGGATTCTTGACATTCCTTTTCCATAATGGCCTTTCCAATCATGCCTTTGGTGAGAAATTGTTCCTGAAGCAGAATGCCTCTTTCCTGCTTCTTTATATGGGGCGTAAACGTGAAAATTGTTTCGCTTTTCTGCTTCAAAGTATTTTTGAACAATGTCTTCTCTCACTTGAGTGTTGAATATTTCTGGAAGAGCTATTTCGCCTGCTTCTTCGCCTTTGATATTGTATATTTTTGATTTCATATCCAAAAGGCCATCCTCACTATTTCTGTATATAACTTTTGATCTTCCTCTGAAATAATATTGCTCCAATGATATTCTAATGAAAATATAGCACCAGTATCCCTTACTATCAACTCATCTTTTTTGCAGAAATAAATTCCATTTAACTCTTTACTTTCCTTTGATGCATATGTATCAAGAAATTTAATAAATTTAAAATTAATTTTAGATTCTATTCCAGCATAAATTGCTAATCCATTTATATTATTATGAGTAAGTTCAAACCAAACGATATTCCCTCTTTTCAATTTATCTAAATCTCCTTTGCTTTCAAGTAGTTTAATTTCTAAATTCAAGTTTTTCATTGTATTAATTCAATAAATTCATATTTTTTCTTGAATTGAGATTTAGTTGGGCGAAAAGAAGGAGTGAGTAGTATTTGCCTTTTGGGAGGGCCTTGAACAGAGCCTTTAATTATTATATAAGAAGTTTTGATTTTGCCGTAATGCTTAAAGCCAGAGCTTGGATTGATGTCTTTTTCCCTGACATTTCCTGAAGTTATTAAATTGTTATTGTAGTGTATTCTTGTGAACAAGCCTAATTGTCCTGCCATTGGAGTCCTGTATGTGACATGCGCAGGATGCCATGGGCCAATGCTTCCGGGGCGCCTTACTCCTTTTTCTGACTTGTGCTGTTTCAAGCTTATTCCAAAGCGCTTTACAGGTCCTTGAAATCCCTTGCCTTTTGTAACGCCCCTTATATCAAAAAGAGAGTATTTTAGAAAGTCCTGGGGAGAAATTTCCTTGCTTATTAATGATTTTATGAACTCTAATTTATTTTTTGAATTTATTGCTAATTCTATTAAATCAGGAGTTTTTTTAATAGAAGTCTGCTTTGGAAGAGAATAGACTAAAATTCTTATATCGTCATAATTTTCCGGTATTTTAGATAAGTCTGAAACTTGCTTTGGGGTTTTTAGCTTGTGCTTTAATTCCTTGTCATTTGAAACCAATATGTCTTTTATGACTTTATTATCCTTGTAGAATCTTATTGAGAATATTTTCATATTAGGGGCTTCCAGAATTGTGACTGGGACTGGGATTTTCTTGCCAAGAGTCATTGACTTGTCTGTTGAATCTTTGACAATTGCTGTTGCCATGCCGACTTTGTAAACAATGAATCCTAAAATTCCCTCTTTGTCTGATTTTATCTGCGTTATTGGAGCCCAGTGCACACTAGGTAAAAGCTTAGACGAGCGCTTTCTCGGATAAAACTGCAAGCTTCCAAATCTTGGACGTGATAGTTTCGCCATTTTCTATTCTTGTTTCCATTTTTTTGCAAGTGTAACTCAACTTTGATTTACTTTGCTCCTTTGTGAGCATGCCGTGACCTATTCTACATTAGATTCTTTTATTTGAGAGGAGAGAGGGTTTTTAAATGTGGCGGTTTTGTTAAATCTTATTATATTTTAAGATTATAAGTCTTTATAAATCTCCATACTATTTTTATAGAATGCTTGACCCAAATAAAATCAGAAAGAAGGTTCCAGTTAATGATTTTATAGCCTTAATAAGAAAATATAGCCATGAGCAAATTGAAGATGGTGGTCATGCCTTTGACAGATTAAGTAGCAGACAAAGAGAATTATTTAATATAGGAGAAGTAAGAAAATTACTATTAAAAGAATGGCCATTTTTGGTAGGAATTCAAGAAAATAGCAACCATGCCGTATTTTATAAACATCAAGGTAAAAATTTAAGAATAATACTTAAATTGGAAACAGCAAAGGTTAAAATAGTTACCTTTTATTATATTCAGGAATGGCAAATACCAAAAATATGAATAAAATGAACAGGCACTTGGAAGGCAAAGGAGAAATGAGCTATGATCTTATAAATGACATTCTCTTTTTTAAGGTAGAAGAAAGGGAATACGATTATTCTTTAGAATTTCAGAATATTGTTGTAGATATAGATAAAGAGCAGTTTATTGTTGGAATTCAAATATTTGATGCTTCTAAATTCTTGCAAATAGAAAAAGTCCACCTAAAACAAATACCTAAATGGAGATTTCAGGCTAAAATAGAGGAAAAAATTATAGAACTAAGGCTTTTCTATCAAATAATTATAAGAAACCAAACAATAGAAAAGAATCCTATAATTTTCCAGCAAAATACTACTAATCTGCCAAATCAAATGATGACTGTTCCTGTGTAATGTTTTATTTTTCTTTTAGTGAAAAGATTAATTAAGTTTAAATTACTTAAGAATAGATGAAAAATAAAAAGAATAAAGGATGGAAAGTAGAGTTTTCTGAAGATGTCATAAAAAAACTTGACGATATTCCTGATAAGATTTATGAAGAATTTGCAAAAATAGTTAAGGGATTTAAAACAGGAAAAATTGATCCTAGAAAAATTGGACAGCCAGTTAATTGGACAGAATTAGAGATAAAATTAATATGCCCTGAATGCGAGTCGAATAAAGTTGAATGGCTGCTTGATAAAAATTCTAATGAGGTAACATTCCATTGTTTTAAATGCAGTGAAAGTTTCTAGATGACTTATAAAGAATATAAAAATGCAGTTAAAAGAAATCCTGATAAGATAATAAATAAGAGATGAAAATTTGTGATTTGCCTGAGCAGAACAGGCCGAGAGAAAGGTTTCTTGAATTTGGAGCTAAAAGCAAAATTTTAAATATATGGTGGAAATAGATAAATTATGCAAGATATAATATCAAACTTTGAGTCATTGTCTGAAGAGGAAACTTCAAAGTATGCAGGAGAATGGGTGG
>CAZJPE010000008.1:0-44447 GCA_964547875.1 Candidatus Woesearchaeota archaeon | reverse complement strand
ATTAGTGTTATGTTTTTATGAAATTTGAATATGATAAAGAAGCAGATGCAGCATACATTTATTTAGAGGATTCTATAGCAGATAGCCCCGCTGAAAAAACAATAGAATTAAATGATAATATTATTGTTGATTTTGATAAAAACGGAAAGTTACTAGGAATTGAAATTTTAAGTGCGAGTAAAGTATTGCACAAAAAATCACTTCTTGAAGCGCAATCTATTTGATTTTTTTATTGGCTAATATAACTATTAAACACCCTCATTCCTTATCCTATTAAGATGCCTAATATGCTCTGCCTGCTCTTTCAGGAATTTCTTGGTATCAAACTTATAAGATTCAATCTTGTCAGCTATATATTCTCCTCCGATAAACTTAGGTGTTATCACATATGTAGCTCCTCTTTTGTAAAGCTCTAAAGCCTCTTCTGCGTCATTTGCAATAATCAGGACAATTGCTCCTGGATTGCAGATTTTCGCTCTTCTCAAAAATAATAAATTAACTTCTTTGTCGGGAACTGTTGAGATTATCATCTTTGCATAGCACAAATTAATATCGTCAAACAAATCAACATCAGATATATCCCCGTATATACAGTTAAACCCCCTATTGCTCAATTTAGTTATAATATCAGGATTGTAATCAACAACTAGCAAAGACTGCTTTCTATGCTTAAACTCTTCTAAAATATCATGCCCGATTCTATGCGCTCCAAACAAGATTATTTCATATCTCTTCTCTTTTTCCCCTCCCTCTTCTCTCGCTTCCTTCCTTTCAAAAATTGTAAGATATTTTGACAAATAAGGATATATTCTATCCCCATACATCACTAAATAAGTAGAGCATCCAATCGTGACAAGCCCTATAACTGTAACTAAAGATAGAATATCAGAAGTCAAATGACCTACTTTTATTCCAAGAGCTATTAAAATATGAGAGAATTCACTAATCTGCGCCACAACTAATCCAGTCATAAAGCTCGTCTGTTTTTTGTATCCAAGCATGCCCATCAAAATCATCATAATAATAGGACTACCTATTAATATAAGCAACGAAAAAACAATAATAGCGGTTTTATACTGGCTTATGCCATTGTACAATAACTGCGAGCCAAGCCAGACAAAAAATAAGAATATGAAAAAATCTCTTATTGGCTTGAGCTTAGAGCCTATTTCAAATCTATAAGGTGAAAGAGAAAGAGTTACTCCTGCTAATAAAGCTCCAATTTCTATTGACAAATTAAATAATTCAAATAAAGTAGCAATTATCAAGCACCACCCTATTGAAAAAAGCAAGAGAAATTCTTGTGATTTTGCTATTGATTTTGTTATTTTAGGCAGGGCATAATAGCTGAATATAAAAAGTCCCACAAGCAATACAGAGCCTGTCGCAAAAGTGCTTGCTGCAAAACCTGCAATAGCTCCTTTGTTAGAAACAGAAGAAACAGCCATTAATGCGATAACTGCAATCAAGTCCTGCACAAATAAAAAACCTATTGAGATTTTTCCATAAAGCTTGTGTATATCTCCCTTATCAGAAAGAAGTTTAGTAATTAAAATTGTACTGCTGAAAGTAAGCGCAATAGAAATATAAAGCGCTGTCAAGGGAGCAAAGCCTAAAAGAACAGCAATCCCATAAGCAATTACTGCTGTAAAAATAGCCTGCCCAATTCCTGTAATCACAGATACCTTCCCTACTTCTTTAATAACCTTTGGATTTAGATTTAATCCAACCATGAACAGCAAAAGCGCAATTCCTATGTCTGCTAATGTAGTAATAAGCTCTGTTGATTTTATTATATTAAACACGGCAGGGCTCACTAAAATCCCTGTGATAATATAGCCAATAATCAAGGGCTGTTTAAGAATGCGCATTATCCCAATAATAACTATTGCTATAACAATAATAATTCCCAATTCAATAAATATGCTCTCTGCCATTTCTCCTCTTTTTATAGTTCATTTATGAACTCTTGCTTTGCTAAAAGATTTTCTAAATCTTTTTATAATTAATATTATTTAATGTATAAACTGCTTCTTATATATGTTTTTATTATCATGCTCTATCCGAAGTTCAGATTTTTTGAAAATTACGACAAAAAGTTTTAAGCAATATTCCGAATATTTTGACTAATGCTATTTTATTTTAGTCAGATTTTTTAATTCCGGACAGAGCATATTATCACAAACTCCTCGAATTTTGCCATATCAATAAATAAATCGTTAATCTTAAATAATACCTTTCCTGCTAGTTACTATCATATTCATCTCACATGGCTGAGATGAAAGAGCTTGGCGCCCGCGGCGCGCCGGGCTCACATTTTTTCAGGTCCAGTTCATTTATGAACTCTTGCTTTGCTAAAAGATTTAGGAAATCTTTTTTCTAAGCGAAGATTTAAAAACCAATTTCTTCTCACAAAATAAAGCAAGATGGCAAGAGTAAGAATAAAACTTGGAAGCATTGACATAAACTCGTTAAATTCAGCAATAGCTATGATTAAAGAAATAACTGAAAGAGCAGGAGTCGTAATGCGGGGTCCAATCCCACTACCTACAAAAATACTAAAAGTCACGACAAGAAAAGCTCCTGCTGGCAGGGGAACAGCTACATTTGATAGGTTCGAAATGCGCGTGCACAGAAGAATCATAGACATTCCCGCAGAGGACAGAATCCTGCATCCAATAATAAAATTGCAGATTCCTAGAAGTGTGCAAATTAAAGTAGAAATAAAGTAAAATGGAAAAAATTAAGGAAACTAAATTTCCCAATGGCAGAATTATGCATTATGGTATTGGGGCAGTTATTGAAAAAGACGGCAAATATCTTCTTATTGACAGAGCTGTCAAGCCTTTAGGCTATGGATGCATTTCTGGACATATTAATGAAAGTGAAAGTCCTGAAGAGGCTTTAGTTAGGGAGGTTATGGAGGAAGCTAATCTAAAAGTATTAAGCCATAAATTGCTTCTTGAGCGAGTTATTAAGAATAGAGAATGCAAATTAGGGAAAGTAATGCATCATTGTTATATTTATGAGACACAAATAAAGCGTAAGGATAAACTTGATGGAAACAGGGAGGTTAAGTCAATTAGCTGGTATTCAAAAGATGAGATTAAGAAACTGAAATTGGAGCCACTCTGGAAATTTTATTTCAAAAAGATTGGTGTTATTTAGATTACGATAATTTTTATATAGGCATATTTTTTATTTTGTTAATGGGAAAAGAGGCGCTGATTGTTGAGAGAAACATTCTATTTAAGGAAAAATATTTTCAGGGATTTTTGCCTATTAATGAATATGATTTTATCTCTTTAATATTAGAAAATGTAAGATATTTTTCCAGAGGGGATGAATTGGAGAATAACGAAGGCTTACAGCAGATAATTCCTTACGTGTGGATTGTAAATCCTAAAGAAAAAAAAGTATTTGCTTACAAGAGGGCTTCTGGAAAGCGGAATTATAGGGAGACAAGATTAATGAACAAGATTAGCTGTGGTGTTGGAGGGCATATTGACAAAGAAGATTCTGATAATCCTATTGAAAGCGCCATGATTCGCGAGTTGAAGGAGGAAGTGATTATGAAAAAATATCCTAATCCTAAAATAATAGGGTTTTTAAATGACGATTCTGATGAGGTGGGAAAAGTGCATTTTGGAATTATTGCAATTGCAGAAACAAAGAGCAATGTAAGGAAAGGGGATAACGAGATGAGCGAGGGAAAATTTTATTCTGTTGAAGAATTAGAAAGAATTTTTAATGATAATAAAATTAATGTTGAGGCGTGGACAAGAATTTCCTGGCCGTTTGTCAAGAAGTATTTGAAAAGCTTATAAGGTTTCGTTTAATGTATTCCACTTTTCCAGAAATTCATCTTTCTCTCTTTTGTTCTTAAATATTTCTTCTAAAACTCCATTAGCGTCATCGCCTTTGATTATTCTATTTATTGCTTTTTTGTCTAATCCTGACAAAAACATTCCATTTAATCTGTAATCCTCAAATGCCTCGTAAGCAATTGGCACAACTCTTTTTGTTATTTCTGCAATAGCATTTGCATAATCCCTTATCTCTCTTTGTGCATGTGCATCCATTCTCAATCCCAAAAAATGGAATAAATTATGCAAGTCAATTTTCCAATATGCTTCAGTATATGTAGACAAGGGCAAATCCTTTCTTGCTTGTTCTCTGGCTACACCAGCATCTATGCGCGCTTCATAAATTTCACGAGAATATTTTTGAAATTCTTTTTCTCCTTCAGTAAGCTTCTGGCCTACTTCTTCATTAATAAAACCAGAACTTCCCTGTTTGCTATCTTTTGACTGCAATCTCCACTCTTTCGAAGATGTTTTTTGAGTTGAGTCAATAGCAATTGAATATCTTGTGGAATATTCATTAACATTTGCTGTTCTGTGCCTTATCCATTGCCTCCAACAATCCATGGGAACTCTAACATGAAATTTTAATTCAACCATTTCAAATGGAGTTGTATGTCTATGTCTCATCAAATATCTTATTAAGCCTCTATCTTCATGTATTTTTTTTGTTCCTACTCCATAACTTACCCTCGCCGCTTGAACTATTGCGTCATCCCCTCCAAAATAATCAACCAATCTTACAAAGCCGTCATCCAAACATCTGAATCTCTTGCCTAAAATCTCTTCTGCAGCAGGAACAGTTAACCTTCTTGTCTGAAAAAGCTCTATCTTCTCTTCTTCCATATTCAATCCTCAATAATTTATTATAAAACCATAATTATCGCAGAAAACATACATTAGACTATAATAATTGTTTAAATATCGCTTCATTAATACAATCATGCAAGATAAAAGAGGGCTATTCGTTATATTTGAAGGTATAGATGGCTCTGGTAAAAATACCCAACTGATTAAACTTATAGAGTACATCGAAAAGCTGGACAAATATCAAGACATAATTAAAACCCGTGAGCCTTGGAAGAGCGGGGAGATTAAGAATAGATTAGCACAGGATAAAGACGCTTATTCAGATTCTTATGGTATGGCTCGGCTTTATATTGAAGATAGGATTGCTCATTCTAGAGAAATAAAAGCGCGACTTGACGAAGGCTATTTTGTCTTATGCGAGAGATACAAGATGTCAACCTGTGCTTATCAGTGGATGCAAGGAGCATCTTTGTACAAATTGTTTAAATTACACGAATGTCAAGATATTCTTATCCCAGATTTAACTTTTTTTATTGATGTTTCTGCTGAAATTGCACAAAAAAGAAGAATTGCAAGAGGAGTAGAAAAGGAAAAATTTGAGGATTGGAAATTCCAGAAAGATTTGGTCAGCCATTATAACAGCCTAATAGACAGGAGCGATTGCGAAAATTTATTTGGAGAAGTTATCAGCATTAATGGAAGAGGCCCCATAGATGAAGTCTCGGAAAGGGTAAAAAAAGCATTTGATCAATTTTATCTTAATTGGAAAAATCAAAACTCTTAAAAGCTCTTTATTCTAAATCCTAATATGCCCGGATGGCACAATGGTAATGCGCGAGTTTGGAGAACTCGTTTCCGCAAGGATTTCCAGGTTCGATTCCTGGTCCGGGCGTGTGAAAATATTTCATAAAAAAAGGAAGATTTATATATAAGCTAGTTCTATTTAGAAGTATGAATGTTAAAATAGAAATCCATAATAGGAGCTTAGATACAAGGATAAAGAGCCTGAAGAAATGGAAAATTCCAGAATCTCTTAAGAAAGATTTCTTGAAGAGTTAGAATAAGGAAAAGTCAATCGTGGAAAAAAAGTCGGAGAGAGCAGGCAGGCAAAATATCTTGATTTATTAAAAACTCCTTTGGAGTTTTTTGGAAAAGAGCTTGCAGAAATTAGTCCAAAAAATATAGAGGAATTTAACCATTCTGATGTTATTACAAAATAGTTACAAAATCGAAAAGTTTAAATACCTTCTAATATACGAAAAATAATGGCATTAGACTTTGGCAGAAAATACAAGGAATATTATGGAAGCGTAAACGGGCAGATGCCTTTACTTAGAAGTGCAGGCAGAATGCCTGTTTCAGTAGCTGAAACCTGGGACGAAAGGATAAATTCTTCCAAAAAGAAAGTCTGGAAAGATAATTATGTATTTACAATAGATGCATTTGCTTGTCATCCAGATAAGAAGATAAAAATTGTCTTAAATGCTAAGCCATTGCTTGAAATTACTCAAGAGTCTCAATTACAATCTAGAGCATTAGTTTTGCCTGAATGGGTTTATGAATCTCTGGATGGAGAAGAGTTTACTCAAAAAGATCTTCAAAAGATGATACTTGGAATAGGCATGAAAAAGGGTGAAGCGCAAGCACATCCCATTTTAAGGGCATTTGCCAGAACCAAAAAACGCCTTAATGCATACACCAATAGAATGTTTCCGGAAATGAAAAAGAGATTTGATTATGACACTGCAATGGGAACATATCTTGATTCATTTAGAGAAGTTCCAACAATAAGGGCGGCGGTTGTCTACAGGCTTGAGAACTGGTCCAGGCTCTATGGCGGGAACAATCTCAACAGTGACGTTGGTCGCCTGGTCGGGTATCTAGCGCCGGAGGCGCAGGGCGCGCCGGACGCAGCCGGCATCGCTCCTGTCAAGCCAAGTTTGGAAACTGCTTTAAGTGTTGTGAATAAACATTTAGGCAAGGCTCTTGTTATAAAAGAAAGATAAAATATTCTGAATTGTAATTATTTGCCTTGTTGTTGGTTTCTTCTATAATCGCTTAGTTTAATCTTCTCTTTCATTATTATGATAGAAGGATAAGCTTTAAGTATTTTTGGATTAAAATTAGTTTTATATAGCTTTGATTATTGTTAATATAAAGAGGCTGGGATGATCAAATTGTTTTGGAGAAGAGACTGAAATAAAAATTCTAACAATACACAATAGCCCAAAAGGTTTATAAACTAAAGTTTACTCTGATAAACCAATATGGATTGGGATAAACTAAAGTTTACTAAATTAGAAAATGAAATAATGGAATTCCTATTCAGAAATCCTACAACATCATTTATGGGGAAGGAAATAGCCAATAAAGTTAAAGTTTCGCAGACAGCTGTTGCTAAATCTGTTAATAGATTATCTAAAATTGGACTTGTTACCAGGGAGAAGAAGATATTATTATCTATAAGATTAAATAGAGATGACAAAGACATATTTGAGTTAAAGAGAGTTTATAATCTAAAGAACATATATTCCTGCGAGTTATTGGGGAAATTATCCAAAAATTTACCGGGTTCAACTATAATCTTATTTGGGAGTTATTCATTTGGGGAAGATACAGAAGAGTCTGATATAGATATGGCGATAATTGGGTATAATGATAAAAAAATGGATTTAACTCTATTTGAGAATAAATTGCAAAGAAAAATACAATTGCATTTCTTTAGTGATTTGAAAAAGATAGAAAAAAATTTAAGAGAAAGTATTATTAATGGTATAACACTTAAGGGCTCAATAACAATATGAAAAGCTTTGAAGAATATCTAAAAACAGGGTTTGTAAAAACACGAAAAGGGAATATTACGAGAGTGAAAAGCATATTGGAAGAAGCAGATAAAAGACTGAAATTCTTTAATGGCATGCCAATTTCAGAAGAGAGTGCCAATTATATTATTGAAAATATGTATGATGTTATAAGAGAATTAATAGGGGGAAAATGCTTTTAGATGGCTATAAAAGCTATTCTCACGAAGCGACTGTTTCATATCTTAAAAAATTGGAGTTTTCCTCTTCTGAAGTTGAATTTATGGATGAATTGAGAGACATAAGAAATCATACAAAATATTATGGACATTTGGTGAATTCAGAATATGCAAAAAAGGTCTCTGAATTTGCAAATAAAGCATATCCGAGATTAAAAGCATTAATTAAAATAGATTGAATATGTAGCCAACTGTATCACTTTTGCTCTGCCCCTGGTCCGGGCGTCCTAGGAAGTTTTAAATAATTTGCATTCTATTAACTATAACAAACTCCAAAAGAGCGATTAAAGGAAGAAAAAGATGAAAAAATCAATCTGGCTAATTGTAATAATAGCAATAATAATTCTTCCAATTGCGTGGTATTTAATCTCTCCCATTTTCAAAACAACAGAATTAAACGAAGAATCCCCAATAAAAACAGAATTAGAAATGACTAATGAAGAAATAATTGAATCATCTGACTTAATGCCGCAAAGCGCGCAAATCTTATCGCAAGGCGTTTTCAAGCCAAACGCCCACGAAGTAAAAGGCAAAGCCCTGTTAATAAACGATAACAATAAAAAAATAATAAGATTTGAAGATTTTGAAACAATCAACGGCCCTGACTTGTACATATATTTATCGTCGTCTCTTGACGACAAAGATTTCATAGATTTAGGAAAAATAAAAGCAACAAAAGGAAATGTTAATTACGAAATCCCAGAAGGAATAGACACTGAAAAATACAACAAAGTTCTTATTTGGTGTGTTCCATTCAAAGTATTGTTCAGTCACGCTGAATTAAATTGATAAAATTTATATACTGCATTTGTTTATTCAATGAAGAGGTGAAAGATGATATTAGAAAACTGGCTATATGCTGATCTTCTCAACACAAGAACTGATTTTTGCGAGCCATTAAAAAAAAACATTAAATGTGATACCCTTGTCGTAGGGGGCGGAATGGCTGGCTTGCACGCTGCTCTCCGTCTCATAAACAATAAAAAAGACGTAGTCCTTTTGGAAAAAAGCATATGTGGAGGAAGCTCGTCAGGAAAAAGCGCAGGATTTTTAACTCCTTCAACAGAAAGCGATTTGAGCAATCTTATTGATTATTATGGCACGGACCAAGCAAAATTTCTTTACAATATACCAAAAATAGGCATAAATCTAATCATCTCGACAGCCAAGAAATACAAATTCAACTGCGACTTGCAAAAACAAGATTCTTTATATTTGGCAGTCAGCAAAAGTCATGCAGAATATATAAAGGAAGAAGCTCAGGCTTACAGAAAACTTGGTTTCCCATTTACTTTCTACGACGCAAAGAAAATTCGCTCAATACACCCTGGAAAAGGATATTTCGGAGGCTTAAGTTATAGTGGCACATACGGAATAAATTCACTCGTTTATGTGCAAGAACTAAAAAATCTACTTGTTAAAAAAGGCGTTCGCGTCTATGAGGGCAGCGAAGTGCATAACATAACAGGAAATAAAGCAAAGACACATCTTGGCTCTGTAAAAGCAAATAATATTATTGTCTGCATTGACAAAATGACAACTGAATTTGACAGGGATTTTTCAAAAAAGTATTATCATATACAATCCTATCTCGCCATTAGCGAGCCATTAAGTAAAACAGAAATAAAAGACGTCTTCCCAAAGAAAAAATTCATGTGCTGGGACACAAGACATATTTACACTCACTACCGCATGATGGGCAATGATAGATTGCTAATTGGCGGCGGCTCGTTTTTGACAACATATTATCCAAAATATTATAACTCACCATTTGTTATTAATATGGTAATAAATGATTTCAAGAAGCGTTTTTCTACTCTGAAAGATGTAAAATTCTCGCAATACTGGAATGGTTTGATTGATGTGACAAAAGACTTAACTCCAATTGTTGATTTTGATCCAAAAAACAAAAATGTCCAATACGTCCTTGGTTGTCCAGGACTTCCATTCGCCGCTTTCTGCGGCGATTACGCCGCGAAAAGAATTTTAAATACCCATCAAAAAGAATATGCAAAGCATCTAAGATACGACAGGGAGTTCTTCATTTCAGACACATTGCAGATGATTCTTGGAAAGCCAGTATCATTTTTAATCAGCCATATTCATGCGCTAACCCATCCGGGCCTCAAAAAATAAAAATCTTTATAAATACTGAATTTGTTATATTAAGGTAAAATACAATAAGATGGTGAAAAAATTTGCTCTTAGTTTACTGTTTTTGGTATTAATCATTAGCTCTGTTAGCGCAATAGACACTCAGATAAAAATAAAAACAATTCCAGAGCACAAAGCAAGCATTTTCATATATCCTACAGATTCAGTAACCTCAATAAATAGTTTTCATGTAATAGCAGACTCAACTGGCGAACTTTCAGTAACGCATTCATCAGAACATTCAAAAATAGATATTCTAGTGAAAATAACAAAAGACGGAAATAAAATATTTTTAGAGAGATTTGAAGATTATCAAGCTGGAAAGGAAATCTATATTAGGATGGATTACACAGAGGTCAACGGGAACTACGAACCGTCAAAAGAGGCCGCTGCCAATACCACAAATACTACGCAAGAAATCCAAGAAAATGTTGTTGTTAATGAAGAAAAAGAGCCCCAAACCCAATTAACAGGGGAGGTTGTTGCCAATGACACTAACTCCTCGTCAAAAGCTTTCTATTTTGTTATAGTCGTAGCAATTCTAGGCGCGATAGTAATAGTATTATTAGTAATAAAAAGATTCGTCACCCCATCTTCAAATATGGATATTGCATCAAACCAAGCTATGCTTAGAAGTCTGGAAAGGGAAGAAAGAAGAATAAAAGAGATGGAAAGAAAAATAATGAATTCTGAGAAAGAATTAAATGTTATAAAAAATCAGGATAAAATAAAGGCTGCAGAAAGAAAATTAGAAGAAGATAAAAGAGAATTAGAAAGATTGAAAAAAGGTACAGAAACGCCAAGCAATGCTTTCAATAAATTATTCAGAGGAGGAACAAATAATCTACAGACTCCTGCAAAGAATGTACGATCTCAAAAATCCAGTACATTTAAAAGAACAAATACTACTCCATTAGACAATTTATTCCAGAAGGATAATATAAACTCCCAAAAATCTAATGCGGATAGCATTAAAAGAGACGAGCAAGATTCTGTAAAACCAAAAGAAGGAGACATTTAATTCTTAAGATATTCAGTTAATTGACATTGCCCATAATAGGATATAAATAACAAGACATTATTCGTCATTAGAAAACTTTAAAGGGCTTAAAAATCTATTTTTCTTTGCTGATAAGCCCGGATGGCACAATGGTACTGCGCGCGTCTCGAGAACGCGTTTCCTTCGGGATTTCCCGGTTCGATTCCGGGTCCGGGCGTCCCAGGAAAATTGACATTTTAAAAAGACGCAGTGCACTAATCAGAAAGGTTTATAAACTAAAGTTTACTCTAATAAACTAATATGGATTGGAATAAACTAAAGTTTACTAAGTTGGAAAATGAGATAATGGAATTCTTATTTAGAAATCCTACAACTTCTTTTATGGGCAAGGAAATAGCTGAAAAAATAAAAGTCTCTCAAACAGCAGTTGCTAAATCTGTTAATAGATTATCCAAAATATGTCTTCTTATCAGAGAAAAGAAGATATTATTATCTATAAAATTGAATAGGGATGATAAAGACATATTTGATCTCAAAAGAGTTTATAATTTGAAGAGCATATATTCTAGCTGGCTTTTGAAAAAATTATCTGAAGATTTACCTGGTTCGGTTATTATTCTTTTTGGGAGCTATTCTACAGGAGAAGACACAGAAGAATCCGATATAGATTTAGCTATAATTGGATATAATGAGAAAAAAATTAATCTAATAAGCTTTGAGAATAAATTACAAAGAAGAATACAATTACATTTTTTTAGCGATTTTAAAAAAATAAATAAAAATCTTAAAGAAAATATTATTAATGGCATAATACTTAAAGGTTCAATAACAATATGAAAAATTTTGTTTGTATTATTTCAAGGAAATGTAATGCCGGAGCCATTTCCCAATGCAGGATTTGACCTTACGCAAGATAATATGGCATGCAATAAGCTATAACAACATAAATAAAAAAATATATTAAAAAATAAAAGAAAAAATGTTTCTAATTAATGCCTCTCTAAGATAAAGACATGCTTTATGGCAACAATTATTGTCGCAGGTATAAATACCGATAGAAGAGCATCTAATATATTCCTCAAGACAGGAACTACATTCAATGTGTCTTTCCCAAGCGAGCTAACAATGATTAGTATAGCGCTGGAAAATAGGAATGACTTAACTTCCACGGAGGCGATATTTAGCAATCCTACTATAATTCCTATAACTACAAGCACGATTAGCCATGCTGATGATGTCAAGAAACCTGCACCAAAAACTACGGCAAGTATTACGCCTATCAAAAATGTCCATCCTCCAAGGATATGCATATTTTGACCCGAGGCAACATTGCTGATCTGTCCTTTAGCCATTTTTCACCTCCTTTCACTTTTAGTTAATATGAACTATTATCACTCTTTTTTAATTAATTATATTAATGATTTGGTATTTATAATACTTTCGGATTTTGCTCTGGCTTATTGTTGGTAACTTTAAACTTCTATCAAATTATAATAGCAGCATTAGTTTTGTCTTTCTTCTCGTCAAAATCCGCTACTAAACCTTCTGTGGTAATAATCATTCCCGCAATACTGGCAGCGCTTTGTAAAGCATACCTTACTACCTTTGTCGGATCTATGACGCCTGCTTCAACTAAATCCTCGAAAGAGTCAGTTTTTGCATTATAGCCAAATGTCTCGGCTTTATTTTTAAGTTGTGCTACAACTTCAGAGCCATCTTTTCCAGCATTCTCTGCGATTTGCTTGATAGGTCCTTCTAATGCCTTTCTGACTATCTTGACCCCTATAATCTGCTCCGCAACTAAATTAAGATTATCAAGTTCTTTTATCGAGTGAAACAACGCCAAACCCCCTCCTGGCACAACGCCTTCTTCAATCGCAGCTTTCGTAGCATTTAATGCGTCATCAATTCTTAACTTTTTCTCCTTTAATTCTGTTTCTGTAGCTGCCCCAACATTAATGACGGCAACTCCTCCAGATAATTTCCCCAATCTTTTTTGAAGCTCCTCTCTTTTATACTCGCTGTCCCCGTTTTTTATTTGTGCCTCAATCTGCTTTATTCTTCTCTCAATCTTTTTCTTGTCCCCCTTGCCCTCAATAATAACTGTCTCGTCTTTTGTTATTTTAATTTTCTTTGCGGAGCCTAAATCAGATAACGAAATATTTTCTATTTTTTCATCTGTATCCTTTGCAATCACTCTCCCTCCCGTTAAGATTGCAATATCGTTTAACAATTCAGATTTCTCGTCTCCAAATCCAGGGGACTTTACAGCGCATACTTTTATAGCCCCTCTAATTAAATTTATAACAAGCGTAGTCAGAGCTTCTCCCTCAACATCCTCTGCAATTATAACGAGGGGCTTTCCTTCAGGAGCAACCAATTCTAAAAGTGGAATAAGTTCTTTTATTGTTGTAATTGTCTTGTCAGTAATAAAAATGTAAGGATCCTCAAATCCCACATCCATCTTTTCTGCATCACTAACCATATAAGGAGACAAATAGCCCTTGTCAAATTGCATCCCCTCAACTAATTCCAAATATGTCTCGATGCTTTTTGCCTCTTCAACTGTAATAACGCCTTTATTGCCTACTTTCTCCATTGCATCTGCTATTAATTCCCCTATCCTATCGTCATTATTTGCAGAGATAATTGCAACCTGTTTTATTTTCTCTTTTTCTCTAACAGAAGCTGATTTTCTCTTCAAAAATTCAACAATCTTCTCTGTCGCAATCTCAATTCCTTTCCTTATCTCAATAGGATTTGAGCCAGCAGCTATATTCTTTAATCCTTCATTTATCATTAATTGAGCCAATAAAGTAGCAGTGGTTGTGCCATCCCCAGCCTTGTCCTGAGTCTGGGAAGCAACCTCTTTAATTAACTTAGCTCCTATATTCTCAAACTTATCCTTTAATTCTATTTCTTTTGCTATTGTAACTCCGTCATTAGAGATAAGCGGAGAAGACGACTTGTCAAGTATTATAGTTCTTCCCTTTGGCCCAAGCGTCACTTTAACAGTATTTGCTACTTTATCAATTCCCCGCATAAGTGCCTGCCTCGCATGCTCGCCAAATATTATTTGTTTCGCCATTTTTATAGCCCTGCCTCTCGTAATTTCCTATCATAAATCAAATATTTCTCCAGAGAACCTTCTTTTGAATATACTTCATTAAAACTTAGTTGGTTCCTTAATGCAAAAAAATGACGATATGGTTTATTATACATTTCAACAACATCGCCCTCTCTCAAACTATCTATATCTTCCTCAGATTTTATTTTCTTAACTTTTATTTTTGATTTTGTCATTTTATCCTTCAAGTTTTGCAATAACATCCTTAAACTCAACAATTAAAAACTTTTCGTTGTGTATCTCAATCTCTTCTGATGAATAGCCTCCATATATAATTTTATCGCCTTGATGCAAAGGAATTCTTGAGCCGTCTTTCAATGTCCCAACTTCGTACACAATACCCTGCTTTTTTTCCTCTGCGCCTTTTGGTAAATATATCCCTGATTTTGTTTTTTCTTCTGCCTTCATAGGCTTTATTATTACTCGCTCTCCAATAGGTGTTATTTTCATTTTAAGAGTAATAATTCTGTTCACAATAGCTATTTAAATTCTTTTATGTTAAAATTCACTATTAATCAGAAAATAAATTTCTCTATAGTGAGTAACATTAATTTATTTCTAATTGTGTTAAGATGAATTCGCTCTTTAATCCGGATCATATTCTTATATAACAATTTTAGCATTTTAGAAATTTATTTACTCCCATTATTATATTTTTTATTACAATTAATGTTAAATAAGATAATTTTTACTCATGTTTATGAAACTCTCAGATTTAATAAAAGATCTGATAAAAAGCAAAAAAGACTGGTTGAAAGAAATAGCAAGATCTGACGAAAAAGATCCGATACTTTATCTCAATGAATATAAAACCCTAGATGAATATAGGCTCCTGCATTTTTTAGCACGAAATAATATATTATACGAAAAAGAGAACAGGGTTTATTCCACATTCACAATAACAAAAAAGGGCACGGAAGTTTTAGCAAAATTTGATATAAAACCTTAACATTAAATCTTCTCAATTCTTGGCCCTTTAGGAGTGTCTTCCAACAAATACCCTTTCTCCCTAATTCTCTGCCTTAAAATATCTGCCTTTTCCCAAATCCTATTTTTTCTAAATTTCTCTCTTTCTTCTATAAGTCTCTCCACATCTTTAGGAACAACTAAAGCACTTTCCAGCATATTTTTTACATCCAATCCTAAAACACTATCACAATCTTCTAAAAATTCAATCTTTTTTTTAGGCTCAAAATCAAAATCATCCAATGCCTCTAAAAAAACCTGCACAGCAGAAGGAATATTTAAATCGTCATTAATCGCATCTTTAAATTTAGTCTCGTATTCTTTACTAAAATCCAGCCCTCTATGCTCCTCTCCTCTAAGCCCAATAACCTTTCTTTTAATTCTCTCATAACTGCTCTTTGCGGCATCAAGATTATCAAGAGTAAAATTTAACGGCTTGCGATAATGCGTTAAAAGATTTAGATAGCGAAAATGCGCAGGTTTATACCCTTTGTCTGTTAAGTCTTTCAGCGTATAAAAATTCCCTAAAGATTTTGACATCTTCTTTCCATCAACAACAAGCCATTCATTATGAATCCAATAATTAACAAACTTTTTTCCACTAAACTGCTCTGATTGCGCTATTTCATTCTGATGATGCGGAAATATTAAATCAACTCCTCCTGTATGTATGTCAAAATGTTTTCCTAAATATTTCATTGACATGGCAGAGCACTCTATATGCCAGCCAGGCCTGCCCTTGCCTATCTCTGTCTCCCAAAAAACATCGCCATCGCTTTTATCCCATGCTTTCCACAAGGCAAAATCACTAGCTGTTGCTTTTGTATATTCATCTTGTTTTATCCTAGCTTTAGTTTTTCTAGATTTTATTTTAATTCCAGCCAACTGCCCATAATCCTTGAATTGGGATATAGAATAATAAATGCTCCCGTCTTCTCCCTTATAAGCTACTTTCTTATCAATAAGCTTCTTAATTAAAGAAACAATTTCCTTGATATGCTTAGTCGCCCTAGGAAAAAAATCCGGCTTGTCTATATTAAGAACTTCTGTATCCTCCATAAAAGCCCTTGTATATTTTTCAGTGAAATCTTCCAAGCTTACTCCTTCTTTAGTGCTCTCTCTTATTGTCTTGTCATCAACATCAGTTATATTCATTACTTGCTTAACTTTATAGCTATTATATTTTAAAACTCTCTTCAAAATATCTGCCGTAATATAAGCCCGATAATTCCCAATATGCGGATAATTATAAACAGTAGGCCCGCATGTGTACATTCTAACATTGTCTTTCTTAATCGGCTTAAAAATCTCCTTTTGCCTTGTTAAAGTATTATAAAGCTTAATTATATTTTTCATAATATTATTAAAAAACAATAAGTTATAAGGCTTTGCCAAACTAGAAATTAAAACCCAATATTCTTGATATGAAATCTTCAATCTCTTTTATCCTAGTTTTATTTAAAGAAACCTGCAAACCATAAGAAGCAGATTTAGTTACGATTAAACCTTCTTTAATCAATTCTTGCGCGACTTTTTTTACATCTTTTCCTAAATGCGATGGAAATCCTCTTGTTAATGTATCAAAATGCGTATGAACTCCCCAAATTACCTTTTTTCTCCTTAAATGATAAAGAAGTCTCGCCTTTATTACATCTCTATTAAATTCCACCTATAACAAAGAGAGATTTCATATTTAAATATTTCTAATATTGCATATAAAAAACATTAAACGAAACATTTATATAACGCCTTCATTTAATATTAGTTATGATACAGAAAGAAGGACTTGACAATAATAGCATATTTGTAGAGGTATTTGGAAATAATCCTATAATTAAAGTTCTTGATTTCCTAATAACTTTTGCGGATTTTGATTATCCATTAACAGAAATAGCCAGAAATGCGGGAGTAAGCTATTCAACACTACAAACATTTTGGGAAAAATTAGAAAGGAATAAAATAGTGATAAAAACAAGAAGAGTAGGCAAATCTAATCTCTACAAGCTTAATACATTAAACCCTGCAGTTCAACAGCTTATCAAGTTAGATTGGAATCTAATTAAAGGAACTGAAAAAGAAATTATAGTCTAAAACAAGAAAAGATTTATATAACTCTTCATCTTAAAATAAAAATAAAGAAGAGGCAAATATGAATAGAGCATTAGGATATTTTACAGCAATAATAGGCCTTATTGGTCTGGCAGCTTCTCTCTTCCCTGAATTCGAGGATTATTTATCCTCGTCATTAAGCATCTCAACATCTCAAATAAATAACACATACCTCATGATAGGAAGTATTGTTATAATAATAGTGGCAATTTTCCTCGTGATGAAAACAGGAAGAAGACGCCCAACACATTTTCCAAGAGAAGTGCCTATATTCCACGGCAATAAAATAGTAGGGTATAGGAGGCATTATTAAATATAAGTTACCAAAAACAAATTGGAATAACATGTATAATAGAATCTCCAATTTTTTTCCGGTAAAATTCATTTAAATTCATAATTAATCCAGATTTTGGTTTATAGGAATTCAGAAAACTTCTTAAAGAACGCGTTATTTTGGGACGTATCTTAATTTCAATAGGGTTATTGATAACAGAAATATTAAGATAAAGAAGACTCTATTAAATCCCCCAATTAACTCTTAAATATTTGATAAACGGCTGAATAAATCTATAAAGAAATCCTAAAAAAAGAGCAAGAATAATAATGCTAATAATAGCCCCTACAAAACCCAGGCTTCTGATAAATTCAATAAAACTTAAAATAAAAGCAAAAAGATTAGAAAGCTCAAATCCTCTGAATTCCGCGTCAAAAAAAGGAAAATAAAAATTCTTCTTATACAAGCCATAAGCAGCTAATAAAGCGCAAGTGAAAGATATTATAATTACAACGCCCTTATTCCTTCTGCGCTGCCCAAAATACGTCCTGGTTAATATATAATAAAAAACCACAAAAATCAAAAGAAACAAAGCTAAAAATACTGCAATGTTATCATAAAAAATATCTCCAAATGCCATTTTAAACTATGGGTTTTTTATAGCCCTCCCGACACTCCCAAATGCCTTTTCCATCCCTTCCATCCTCTTCTCAAAAACCTTGAACTTAAATCTCGCATCCCATTTTTCCTGCTCTTCTTTTGTTTTCTTAGTCAGTCTTACAATCTTCCAGATAATTCTCTCAATAAAAATCAAGACAATAAGATACAAAGCAAAAAATATAACTAAGAAAATAAAGCTCCAAATACCGCTCTTGAAAAATATAATCTTGAATAATATTAAAGAAATTAAATGATAAAATTTCAAATGCGCTAAAATAACAGCCATGCAAAAAGCAACAACATAGGAAACAGGCTCGCTGAATGTAGAAAAACTAGAGGTTATTTTCCCAAACATGGCAAAAAAGAAAATCCATAAAAGAATAGCAAATAGCAAAGTCAGGGACAAATCATAATTCTCTCCAAATAAGAAAAAGAAAAGAAAATTAAGATTTCTAAAAGTCTTGTCAACAACAGCAAATCCTTTATTCTTCAATAAAAGCGCTTTCCACTGCTCTCCAATATATTCCCATCTGTTCTCTTCTGTTAAATTCTTAAGCGTTTTAGTAGCGTTTAAAATCTTTCCCGCCTCTTCCTCAAATCCGCTCGTGTCAATTCCGGAATCAACTTGCGCATATGCATTGTTAATAAAGAATAAACTTGCTAATAAAATACAAAATACAAATAGCAAAATAATCTTATTAGCCCCTTTTAAGGAGGGGTTTTCCAAAGGGGAAACTTGGTTCCCCAGGCTCTTCTCCATCACCAAATTAATAAAACTAACTATAAAAAATTATTCATTTACCCTTCTTCTTTGTAGCTCTTTTTAAAGCCTCGCCAATCTTCTCCAATCCTTCAATAGCCCCTGAAACCTCTTCTCCCCCTGCCTCGCTTTCTGCAGCATGCCTGGCCGCCGTTAATAGTAGTCTTCTTCTAATTATCCAAGGTCCCATTGTCCCTATTCCCCAATTAATGCCAATAAAAACAATAAAGGCAGTAACTAATCCTACAATTACGGCAAATCCTCCTACAAATGCAAATATTCCTATAAAGAATCCTAATAAGATAACAAGCACTTTTAAATTAGCAAAAATGACAGCCATGGCAAAAGCAATAACCCAAGAAGCAGCTTTGCTAAATGTACTAAAAGCAGCAAAAATATCTCCAAAAGTTACAAATAATAAAAGCCATGTAAATAAAGTTATAACAATAGCGCTATTCTCTCCAACAAGATTTTTAAGCCATGTAGGAATGCCTCCAAAAACATAAGTCATCCAGCCAAATGTTTTTCCAAAAGCAGTATCAAAACCCTCAACATTAGTATCTATACTAAGATTTTTATTAATTTTATCCCAAATTTCAGTACGAAAGAAAAATGAACCCAACACTAAAATGCCAATAACTATAACAATAGCTAAAATAATCTTTCCAGTGTCACCAAGCCCTCTTCTATTAAACATGTATAATCAAATAATCTCTAATTTATAAACCTTATTCTCATAAAATAACTAATCAAAAATAATAACTAATTCACTTGGTATCTCAAATTTCTTGTCAGAATAAACAATGTCTTCACATTGTGAAATAGCCCCACTACATAACTTCATCATGCTTTCATATTGATTTTCCACTTCCTTAATTTTAACTGCGGAACTGTATCTCGCCTTTTCTCTTTCGTCAACATCTGATTTTTCTTCTTTTTCTTTATGAACTGTTATTCTTTTAACGAATTCGTCGTCATAATCTATTAAGCCTTTATCTTTGACATATCTTAAAAATAGGGCCGTGCATCTTTGACTTCTGCTTTCAACTCCAAATTTAGCTAAAATAGACAAAGCACAATAGTACAATGTATAATACCATTCTTCAGGTATCTTATAATCAAATCCCTCCTTTTTATAAACTGGGCAAAGCCCTAAATTTTTCTTTGCTTTATCAATAAATTCTTCAGCCTCTTTTTGATTAGGTTTTGTTATAAGAAGGCCTTTATGCTTTTTTCCTTTTTTCTCGTCTTTTAAGGCGCTTACGAAACAATCTTTTACTACTTTTTCCATTATCATGTCTGCAATTTCTTTATAAATTTAATAAATTTTTCCTGCCCAAATAATATAACTCCTTTCTTTATTGCGTCTATAAATGCTTTATTAGGTTTTTTTAATTCTTTTTCAAATTCCTTCTGCGTAAGATTAATAGAGTGAATCTTTTTAATTTGCGTTTCTTGTATTTTCAATATAATATTTCCAATTTTATCAAACTTTTTTTCATTAGATGTAATTCCTATTATGTCTATGTCCCTAGCTTCTTTAGGAGAGTATAATATACTCCCATAAAGTATTAAGAAATCAACCTCTTTCTCCAAATCAGCAAAATTTGATATCCATCTTTTATGTTTTAATGCTTCTTGAGTTAGAAAAAGAGCCAGGGTTTTCTCTACAAGAACATTCTCCCAATTTAATCTGATTCTATTAATGCTTGTTTTCCCAGAACCAATAGGTTCAACAACTATCAAGTCATTTTCTTGAAGTTTCTTGAGAATTTTCCATATACCCCATCTACTCATCTCTAGTCCTTTCGCAAGAGATGTCGCTGTATGCGTTACAGTCAAATCTTTTAATACAATAAGCATAATGCTTTGTGCACGATCTTTCATTGTTTCCATTTTGTTGACAACTATCAACAGATAGTTGATAGTATATTTAAATGTTGCGGTTGATAAAAGTTTGCAGATAAATAATAACTAATTCTATATTTCGCGTTGTCCGCTAAATTCTTCCTCTAACTTATCATGCTCCCTAGCATAATCTGCTCTCTTTTTCTCCCTTATCTTTGTCCTTAAATTATTATAGTATTTTTTTCCTTTTTCAAGCATACTTCTTGCCCTTTGCCCATCAAGATGAGTATCATTCATATCCTCTACTCTAAAATTATAAGATGTCTCGCCTCTGCTAGCCCCAACTCTATATAATTTATCATTAACATAATTTGGAGCAGTATTTAATTTCCATTCGATATTAGTTCCAGCAAGACCAATTAAAGTATATGCATCGTCTCCTTTTTTAACAATCATTACATTTGCCTTTCTCGTTTTACCATCAACTTCAATATTAACGTTCTCCCTATAATTAACATTTCTTCCTTCAATATCTCCTTCATAAATAAGATCCTTGTCGTCAGGTTGTCTTCTTGGAATCTTTAACTCATAATTATCGCATCCTCTCAATGAATAGCCAAAAAAAACAGCACCTGCCAAACCAGCATATAAACCATATCTTTTAAGATTGTCTTTCCATGTCATAAAAATCCATATTAATAAGCTATTTAAATCTTATTATTGTAATCACAATTAAAAGACAACATAGTTATAAGAGCATAAAACAAAGCCATACATAAATTATGTAACTAACAAGTAACTACAAATAGAAAGGTTTATAAAGCTTTACGACTTCAAAAAATCATGGCACTTAGAGATTATTTTAGTAACGTAAGGAGATACTTTTCTAGAAGGGAAGCCGAACTTCCAATTCTGGACGAACGTGGAAGAAATGCCCAAGTCGGATACAAGCAAAGAGAAAATATATTTGATAAATTCCTAGCATTCTCAGGGAAAACTCTGAAATATGCAGGTTTCTGGGCAGTCGCCCTGACGGGAATCGGCGCAATCGCAATAGGAGTTCAATACTTAAGGGGCTCTTGGCCATTTAGAGATGTAAGAGAAAACGCTTATATTATAACACAAAATACAATAAATGAAAAACCAGCAAGACCACTAAGGCAAGGAGTAAATGCTTATATTCCACCTTTCGTAAGAATTGTCGAAGAAGGAAATGTCCCAGTAAAAATTCCTGGAACAATACAAAGCGTAGAAACGCCAGATTTTGAGTATAGGTCAGCAGAAGCATATAAAGTAAAATTAAAAACGCAGTATAACTTCCAGGTAACTTCGCCAGAAGGCGCAGCGCAAGTATATTGGGATTATGGCGGAATGGATAGAACAAAACAAACTCTAGATACCATTGTTGAAAATGCGCTCTTAAACGAGCTTTCTAAAGTTCCTGCGAAAGACATCGCAAATGAAGAAAGAACAGCGCAACCAGGAGAAAGAATAAGCTATCAAGGAAGATATATCACTGCACAAGGAGAGGAAAAAATTAATTATCTTATAGAGGCGGAGAATAAAGCAAACGAAGTTCTAAGAAAAGAAAGAATTGGCGTTGTGGTTACAAATTTCGCTATCTCTAATCCAAAATATACACAGACAATTGAAACTAATTGGGAGGCTCCAGCTCGAGCACAAGCTTTTATAGAAGAAGAAAGAGGTAAGGCAGAAGCAATAATAATAAGAGCAGATGCACAAGCCAAAGAAGCAGAAATAATCCAAGATGCAACAACAAGAACATTAGATGGATATCTAGAAACAGGAAAAAAATATGCACAAGAAGAAGGCAACGCCGCAAGAGCAGCTTATTACGCCTCAATGTTCTGGAGAGGAGACAATGCCCAGCAAATGGCTTCAACAGGAAAAGGAAGAGTTATAAATGTTCTTTTAGAAGGATTAAATAGATAAACTACTTCTTTTCAATTCTCGCTTTCTTTAGCCTTTCAAGAATTTTCCTGCCTTCTTCAGTTTTTTCAAGTCTCTCATAAAACCTTTTTGCTATGTCATGCTGTGCGTCTATAAAAATATTCTGCTTTCTTTTCCATTCTCTTCTTGTATGAGTTCTAACAAATTCAGCCCATCTCTCTACTTCTTCCATATGGCCTTTATCCCTCATTATTTCTTTCCATGACTAATTTGAGAGTCAATAATAACTGCTTGCTGTTTGCTCCACTCTTCATCAGAATGCCTTTTTATATAATCTACCCAGAAATCTATAAATTTTAATCTTTCCTCCGCATTCTTTATTTTAAACTCCCTAAGCTCTTTCAAATCAACTTTAATATCTTTATAATTCATTTTATCCATTTAAATTTTCTCCCAACATTAAATTGATTAATCCAATAAAACAATTCATCTTTATTAATTTTTTCATTAAAGAGTTTATAAACAAACCTTGCATCTTCGATGTCTTTATCAGAAATTAGCTCTTCGTCCGTTCCATCGGCAGCTAAAAGCAGTTTAAAAGCAATATGCATCTCCAAAGGGGAAATAAAGAAATGTCTATTTGCCCTTCTCAAAAAAAGTGTTATTTTATTGTCAAAAGAATATTTATCAGTATCTCTCTTAATTATCTTAAACTCTATATTAGGAATCGGTTTTCCCTTATTAAAAAATCTTATTCCATGCTCTTTTATCATGTCAAAAGCTTCTTCCGGAATTGAAGTATTGGCACATTCATACCCCTGATTAAGTAAATATTCAAATAATTCTTTAAACTTAGAAAACTCAAGTGGGATTATTAATAAATCAACATCTTCAGTCGCCCTAGATCTTCCTAATATAATTGAAACATATCCCGAAACAATAACATACCTAATTTTATATTTTTCTAAAATATCTATAAAATTGATTACAAATTTATCCAATTCATTAATCACCTTATCGGAATAAATCTCTCTCTTTTTAGCATCATATTCCATAACTTCCTTATTATACTATCCTATAAAAATTCTTTTTACATCTTTTTAATAGCGATTATTAATCTTTTAAAACAGCTTCTGCTGTCCGCCCTCTTTCTTAATCTCCTTCAGCTTATCTAAAGCCTTATCAATCCTTTCAAGAGAGAAATCATGCTCTTCAACTAAAATTTCTTTAACTTTCTCTATATTAAACTTAGGGAATTTCACTTTAATTTTCTTGACATCTGGCTTTTTAAAAATCTCAAAAACATCTTTCCAATTAAAATCAAGCTTTCCTTGTTTCTCAAGCTCATCAAAAATCCTGACAGGATATCTTCTCTCCTTGACAAGAGCAAGCGCTTTTTTAGGCCCTATTCCTTTAACTCCCCCAGGATTAAAATCAGTACCGACTAAAACAGCCAAACAGATAAGTTGATCCGAGTCAATGCCCAAACTATGCAACACCTTCTCATATTCTATAATCTCCGGCGCAATATAAACAATTCCTCCCCGAGTTTTTCTTTTCCTAGCTAGTGTCAAATTCTGAATCAGCCTTTTTCCTCCGACAACTAAAGAATCATAATCCTGGCTTCCAACAGCATAAGCCTCACCATCCTTCACGAGCTGTGCGCATTGCATCTCGCCCTCTCCAGGCGCCTGTACAATAGCAATACCCATAGCCTCCAACAATTCCTTGCTTTCATTAACCATATCTTCAGTCAATCTAGCAAATCCTCTCGCATATTTTCCCATTGCTTCAATATCTTCCTCGTCTTTAGCCAACTCGTATTTCTCCCTCGCCTCTGCTTTGGCGTTATCCCTTATTTCATGCGTTTTTCCCTTCAATTCGTTATACTCGCCGTCAAAAACATAAATTAATCTAATTCCCTCTGACAATAAAGCAATATTCCTGTAAAACAACCCAGATAAATGCGAAGTAACTCTTTTCTTAAAATCCATTAAGGGCGTTCCATCCGGCTGTCTAATAGAGCTCAAAAATTGATAAATCGCATTATAAGCATCAACTGCAATTATCTTCCCTTTTAATTCCTCAAATTTAACCTCATGCCGAGGAACAATGTCGCCTATTTGCAATCCCATATTCAACCTTAGAGTTCAATATTAATAAATAATTGCATCCTTTAAGTTCTTATATTAAAATATTAATTTTATCTTTAAAATCTTGCATTTTTCCAGTCATCTTCATCTAAATGTTCAAGTTTTTTAACTCTTTTTTCAATTATTTTTCTAACAAATTCACTCCATTTTACTTCAGAGTATTTGCGCATTTTTTCATAAACATTATTATCTATCGAAAGAGTTATATTAGTCATGTTATGTTAAGTGAGCCCACTTATTTATCTCAATGCTCTCTTCTTCAGCATAGCTGCTGCAACGCCCCTAATTTTATATCCTTCTCTCAAAAGTCCTCTATAATCCAAACTATCAGCATAACTTCCACTTCCTGTAACTCTTGAAATCAAACTCCTCAAATATCTATTTTCCCTGCTGAAATTAGAAACAATCTGCCTGGCATCTTCATAACCTATCTTATAGCCATTAATTCTAACATTTCTATTACTCCTGTCATCAGCCCTGCATCTGTTTTTAATAATCCGGCCATTATCAGAATTATTACATTTTAATTTGATATTATCTTCAAAGTCAGAATACTCTATATCATAATCTTCGCACCCTAAAGCATATTCAGAATTGTAAGGATCAACCCCTCTCGCTATCATTTCCTTATCTTGCTCATATCTAGTTCTATCATAGGCTAAATCAACATATGGACTAGTTCTATCTTCATTTCCCATAATTTAAATTAATAAATATGTTATTTAAATCTTTCCTACAATATACAGCGTAACGTTAAAGGGAGTTAACCGCTCAGAATATCAAAACTCAAAACTTCAATTTCTAATAACTTTTATGAAGACTGCATATATAGAATTGTTAGACACTGTAAAATAAAAAGTAAAAAAGTAAAAAAACTTATTGGATTCTGTCTCTGACGCTACCTGTAGTCTGTTGAGCAACTGTGCTACCTAGTTTATTGTATGTTATAGCTATGTTTCCTGAAAATGTCTCTCCTGAAGTCATAGGATCTCCTGCGCCGCCATCTGTGCAATCTATAGTTCGAGTTTGCTCTGTGCCTGAGTTCCATGATACAATTGCTGCGTCAGTGCAAGTTATGCTTGACATTGCGCCAGTGCCTGTTATTATTATAACGACATTTTGTAGAGTATCTCCAGAGTTCTGTATCATTTCTAGAGTAACTGTGCCGTCAGTAGTACCTGTTGACAAGACATTGTAAGCGTTTATTCCAAAAGGAGCATTTGCTGTTGCAGCTCCTGCGACAAGTCTTCCAGGACTGAAAACTCCGAAATATGCAAGAACTCCTATTGCGATTATGGCTGCCAAAATAGCCCAACCATATGTCATAAGGAATTCCATAGCTGCTTGTCCTTTTCTCTGCATTTTCTAACCTCCTTTTTTATTGATTATATAATATTAAGATTAGAAGGATATATAAATGTTATCATCTTGACTCTATAAATTTATATAGCAAAATGAGAGCTCATATTAAATTAGTTTTTGTTATCATATTTATTTTTCTTGTTATAGGGATTTTAATTTATCTAATCACTGATAGTTTTAATAGCAAAGTTATTGGTTTTGACGATTTGATTGGAAATGAAAAGCAGGGCGGTGAAGGTTTTGCAGATGGAGAGATTATTGATTCGCCTCGCTTACCTTCTGGAAGAGCTATTGGGGGAGGCGGAGGCACCGGAGGTGGTGCAGGAGGTGGCGCCGGTGGCGAAGGCGGAGGAGGAGCAGGAGGCAGTGCATCTAGTGTGGGTAATTGTTTTGGACAGCAGATAGCTTACTCTTTAAAAAATTTCATAGAGAATTCTGTTTGCGATGAATTTCAAGGGAGTTTTTGCGTTAAGAAAATTATGAATTGCAGTCTAGAGGTTTATAACCTGGATGATAATACAAGCGGGATTTTCGGAGTAAGATTTAGCTTTTTGGAAGAAGAGAGCGCTTTTGATTATTTGTCTAAGGAATTTAATGTGGGCGCTGGAGAGCATAAAATTTTTGAGGGCGTTTTAGAAATTGAAAGTTTGGGAGAGAGCGGTAGAGCAAATAAGGATTTATCTTGCTCTTTCAATACTTATAAAGTTCCAAAGGAAGAAATTTGTGGATAGTGCTTGTTTAACGAAATTGCTGAAAAAGATTACATAGAAGAAACTTAAATTTTACAAATCGAATGGATTATATCCGTGCTCTTTTAACCAAGCAAGATACTTTGGTGCAGAGTCTCCTCTTGGAGGATTGGCAGGTCTATTTTCTCCCCTTTCATATCCCCCAATTTGGTGGTGCAAACTTAGTGTTTCTTTACCAAAAATTCTTTTTAGTAATTCCCCTCGCGTCAAACTTTCCTTTTCTCTTATTTTTCTTGCTTCTTCATAGTTGAATGCAATATTTGCATAATTACTTTTTCTATTTTGTATATCTCCTTCAACAGAAAGTTTTCCGCTTTCTACACTTTGCACCAATTTTTCTAATCCTTCTAGCAAAAGCGCTCTTTCTTGTGTATTTAGTCCAACATATTGATCTTTAATTTGTGTAATATAGGTATTTAGCAAGTTTTCCCGAGCTTTTTCTATTTCCTCTTTTGCTTGGCTTATTTTTTCTCTATAATTTTCTTCCATAAGATTTAGATTTCGATTAGCTATTTAAATCTTTCTTTTGTTGTCATCTCTAAGTTACTCTTCAACAACTAGTAGGCAACATTAATTTCGTTCTAAAATAATTGACAGCGTATTTTGATTGTAGTTTACATAGAATATTTTTATTGTCGTGGGTTTTGGTTGGCAATTAAAAATAATAGCTATACTTATGAAGTAAATTTAGAACATTATTTTGGACTTTTACTAACCATAGCAGTTTTTACTTACGCGCATGACACTTGATAAGTCGCGAGATGAGAGGCGTCTAATTTAAACCAAGAAGGCATGCCTGCTGGAAGCACGTTGCATGCAAATGGATTTGAATTTGAGAAGTATATGTAATCCACTATTGACTTATCTTTTGTTTGGACGCCTTGCGATGATAATTTCGCAAGATTGACAAGAGACTCAATGCCGTTTTCATTTGGAGAGTTTATTCCTTGAAGCCTATCGAGGAGGCTTGGGGCTGTTATTGAAGCGATATAATAGGATTTTGTTGAATGCAAGGATAGATTTGATATGTCGCTTCCCTGAACAAAATTTGAATAAGGCGTCTTGATTATTTTATTTGTCACTAAACCATTTGTATTGATTAAATAAAGAGGATCTTCAAGACTTTCTATTGGAGTATAGGCTGTAATATTTGCTGTTTTGTTCCATAAAGCCAGATTGCCCTTGTCTTTTATTATTAAATTAGAGGAAAGGGTTATTTCTATATGCCAGGGATCTATTTGTTTTATGAATATTGATGGATTTATTATATCTATGTCCACATTAACATTTGCAGATTTTTCTTTTAAGGAAGATAATATGTCTTGGAATGTTGCTCCAGCCATTACTGTTTCAATTTCTGTGTTTGTATCGCCATATATTGTCCCTTCAAAGAAAGCTTCTTGAAAGCCGCCTTCTACGTCTGAGATATATGAGCCTGTCTCTGCTATTCTTTTTTCAAAGAGGAATACAATCCTGAAGCCTGCAGTTCTTAGCTGTCTTGGAATGTTTTCTTCAATTGAGAAAACAAGGCTGTTTAGAGTTTCTATTCTTTTTTGAATTGTTTTTCTTTCTTTTATATTGGAATATAAAGTTAATGTTAGTATGAAGAGAAGGAGTATTACTATTGCTAATGTTGTGAAGAATATCCCCCTTTTGCTTTTTATCATGTTTAATATAATAATAATGATTTTAAATATCTTTATCAGTTGATAAAGAATTGATACGAAAGAGCATTATAATTTAATTCAGAACAAAGGAACCTCGGCAAATCAATAATAATATTTACAATGTTGGATATTTTAATTATTATTAGGGGAATTTATATAATTTTAAAAAATTTTGGGATAGTTTGAATGGGTTCTAAAGTTTTAGAAGTATTAAATGATACAGCCAATGATATGCCAACAAACAACTATTTTGAATTGCAAGTAATATCTAACACATTTTATATTAATTATCGTCGCTATAATATAACAATAAGCTATTTTTTAGTGCGGAAAGTATCTAATCGCCATAACTATTGGAGAGATTATTTTTCAATACCATGTTCTCACTTGAACTTCTGTTGACCATGTATACGGGATTCCGGTTATCTCTGTTAGGTCTATCTGCAGATCCTGTTCTGCGAATTTTATGTCTATTTTATTATTTAAATTAAGATCAAGAAGCTTTAGTAGTTCGAATATAGCGCTTTGGGCTGCGTCATTGTCATCGTATTCCTGCCTATCAGTTTTATAATAACAATTATTTGAGCCAGAGTATGATTGCGGCATTGGCATAGAAATATTTGTGTCATCTTCAAATTGGATATTCCATATACATCCGTCTTTAATAGGAGAGATTTTAGAATAAGTTGAAGCATTTTTTACAATTGTATAAATTATCTTGTTATTCTCAGAGCCTGCCGTTGAATTGAATGGAGAGACAGCGGTTGTGATTGTTATCGTATTGTTTTTTTCTATTAACGAATTTGGAATGTTTATGACGTGAGGATCGCCTAGTTTTATATAGTCTTTTCCAAATACACTTAGATTGTATGCTACATTATTATTGATTAATGCTTTGTCTGTCCATTTTGTGCTTGAATAAGATGTTGCTCTTGTTTCTACAATATTTGATTTTTCTGGGAGACTAAAATTGCCTGAGAATTCATTGTCAAATTTTTTTTCTGTTGTTATTATCAATCCATATGGCAAAGGCTCTGGCTGGTAGGTAAATTGTATGTGGGAGTCTGGATAGAGGAGCGTATTGACGTTTTCTATTGATTCAATTGTTTGTTCTTTGAACGTAGCTTCTAAAATATTCTGCGCAATTTGCTGGTATATATTTACTATTTCATTCACATTTCCAAAATAGTAGCTCCCATTTCCACATTGAGCTATTTTTTGCAGTGCTATTTCGTCTGCGCCAGAGCCAAAGCCAATTGCGTGGGTTGTAATATTATAATTTGTATATGCTCTGCATGCAGCCTCTATTGCATGATCTTCAGCGTCGTCTGATATATCAGCGTCATTATCGTGATCAATGACAGGATCTAGTCCACAGCCTGCGTTTGCCTGGCCATCACTCATTACTATTGTGGTTCTGGTTTTATTTTGAGAGCCTGTATTTGTGCATAAATCCTCATTTAAATAGACTTTCACATCATCTATAATGTAAGTTATTGTTCCACTTTGTGTTGTAAATCTTATTCTGCCAATATTTGTGCGAGTTGCAAATACTGGAAGGTTTGAGCCTACGATAGCGTCATTTACATATAAATTATAACTAGACGAGCCTGGAACAACTTGGACTTTTATTTTATATGTCGTGTTTAGGTTATAGGGAGTTATTGCAGCGTCATTGTTACGTATTTGGCCGTCATACATTTTTATAACAATATAATCTCTAAATGATCCTAATCCTTCTCTGTCTTCTATGTCTAGTTTTATTCTGCCAGAGCCTGTTGTGTGATTAACTAAGAATTCAATTGATAAATCGTTTTCTTGAGGAGCAAATTGATGAATCATATCTGGGTTAGAGCTTCCTGTTCTGCTTATAATAACTCCGCGATTTCCTTCTAAACTTGCGCCTGTTATATCAATAAAGCCGCCGCTTTCAGAGAGCGTCCAGCCTATAGGATTTGTTCCGACTGCTTGATTATTGAAGTTGTCTTGGAATATATTCTTATCATAGCAGCTTATTGCTTTCAAAATTCCACAACAAATACAAGTATAGCCATCTGCATCCCATACATTATCTATTACATTTTTTAGACTCGCCGTATTATTTGATAGTTGATGATAGTCTGACTTTTTAGCCAGAGTATCGTAGCCTGCTAAACCTACTCTGTTTCCGCTTATATTGAGAATGGCATCAATAAGGGCTTTATTTGCTAGTTTAGCGTTTGCTATCTTATCGCCAAGCATGCTTCCAGATAAGTCTGTCACTGAAATTACCTCTGCATTTGTTCTATTTCCAGATATTAAATACGAAACATTCTCTAATCCTAACCTAATGGGAATTGTTTTTTTGCTTATGTCATTATATTTTAGCAATGAAGAAAGCTGATTGTTTGTTATTGCTATTGTCTGCTCTCCTTGGCTTACATTTTGAAAGACAGTTGTATTGCCTATTATTAGAAATGCTTCAAATTGGCTATTAAAATGCAGTGATATGTCAAGTGTGCTAAGATTTCCAGGAATGTAGAAACCATCATAGATATTGATTAATCCATTTACTCCTGGAAAAAAGTATAATGTTGGTTCCTCATATTGAACAGAATTGTCATATGTTATCTTAATAAAACCACCTGCTATATGTAGATTATTGCCCTTTATTTCTAATGTATTTGCGCCAGAATGGAAGTTATCAAGAGGAAGGTTATAAGTTTTTGGAATGAATTCAGAATCTGATTTAGCATAGTTTCCAGAGAATATATTATTTACGTATAGGTCAAAATTATTGTTTATTGTTAATTCCATTTTGGCAGAGGTTATATTTCCCGTGTAGTCTATTCGAGCAGATATATTTCCGTCTCCTACGTAGCCGCCAAAGTAGAAGTATTGCGTTCTTGAGCTGCTTGTTAGAAATGCTCTTGCAGAAAAGCCAGACACGCTTTCTCCTTCTTTTATTCCCGTGATTAATTGCCTTGCCGTCTCAATGTTTTCTGCCGTTTCTATCGGAGTTGCGTTGATAGAAGAGATTAATTTATTCCCATACCATATTCCTATGTTTTTGTTGGTTTCTATGTTTGACAAAATAGAATCTGCCATGGCACTTGCCAGAACGGGATTCGTAACATAGAATTCGCCTATTTGCTCTAAAAGGGATTTGTTCGTGTCATTAATAAAGCCCTGTAAGATTAGTGATTTTACATAGGAATTGTCAATCTCTGACGTTTTTAGAACAGAGAGAGTTTTTAATAAATCATGATGTATTAATGTTTCTTGTTTTGAGGATTTAATTGTAGGATATACTATTAATATTACTGACAGCAGTATAGCAATAGCTATCAGGGCATCTATGCTGAAAAATACTGCTTTAGACCTCATTTTTGATTATCTTTTAGATAATCTAATAAAATATTAATAGTTTAAATACATTTATTCCCATATCTGAACGTTAATTGTTATTAGCTTATCTTTATAGATAGTTATTCTTGAAATTTTGATTAGATTTCTCTGATTTAGCGGGCTTTTTCCCATTGAGCTTATTTCATTTCCGCTTATTGTAACATTTTCCGAGAATGTTATGTAATATTCGTATGGGGTGTTGAAAAGAGATTTTGTTTTTTCGTAGTCTCCTGTTGAGAAATCGTAAAATCTTTCTAATTTTGTCTGATTTATCTTATTGTTTGATGTTATTCCAGGCGTTACGACATTTCCCGCGTTCCAATTTGATGGGAAGCCTTCTGACAGGAGAGCATTTGCTACAATATTGCCTTCGTTTGTCAGCCTGTTTATTATGTCTTCTGTTTCGTTTGGGAAATTTAAAGAATATATGTAAAAGACAAATATGCCTCCTATAAAAATTATTGATGCAACCAGCAAATCAAAACCCCACGCCTGTCCTCTCTTCAATATATTCATTTAATTTATAAATAAAATTAGTATATAAAATATTACTCTTCAGTGCGGGGGGATGTTAGTTGCTTCTTTCTCTATGATAATCCCAGACTTTCCTATAGAGAATTTATAAGTCTTTTTTGAGTGCCTTGTACCTCTCATTTTTAATATTTCAAGATATCTCTGCCTTTGATTTTTTTCCCTTATGAAATAAAGCATGATTATAGAATCTGATTCAAATTCCAGAGATTTGGACGAGGCTTTTTTGTCTTCCAAGGGCTCTTCTTCTGATGTCAAGAGCGATGTACAGCTCCATTTTTTAATCATATTGAATAGGGCTAATGCCGCTTCTCTTCTTGCAAGCTCGTCCTCAAAGAGCAGAGCGAAAGATGTTATGCTATCTATAACTATCCTTGATATTTTCTCTCCTAAAACAACTGTTTCTATTGTACCTCCGCCTTCTTCAAGCATTGTCTTGACTTTTATCGGAGTGTATTCCAGAAATTTGAAAAGGTCTTTTTTTTCATATTCTTCCAAGTTCCATCCAAAATCAAGCATGTTAGTATAGAACTGCTTTTTCTTCTCTTCAAATGTTATATACAGGCATTTTTCTCCTCTTTTCATCCCCTCGACAAGAAATTGTGTGGCAAATATTGTCTTTCCGCTTCCTGAACTTCCCACTAAAAGATTTGTAGAATTTTTTTCAAAGCCGTTTTCTATCAAACTATCAAAGTTTTGGATGCCAGTGGGTATTCGCACATCTCTTTCGCGCTTACCTCTCTTAATTCTTTTATTGCTTTTCCTGACTCTTGCTTTTTTAGGTTTTGCTTTAAGTTTCGCTCTTTTTTGTTTTTTCATAATACTCAGAATATTCATATATATAAAAATTTAACTTAGTCCTAAATTATCCCCTCAAAGTACGAACTAAGGAAACTCCTTATTATGAAAAATACGGTTATACTTAAAGCTATTAGAGGAGCCATATATTTCAGGCCTTGCTTTTCTTCGCCCTTGCTGACTAGACCTAGTAAAAGTGAGGCAAGAATATCTATTACGACTATAAATATAATTGCGAAATACAATATGAATTTTGTAGATATACTGACTGCGGTTAAGGCAATTGGTATATTTACAGTTGAATCTATTGAGGGGAGGCCTCCGAGTATTGTCGTTAACACCTGCACTAGGACAGTTGAAAGAGAAAACAGCAAGGGCGCGCCTATTGCCACGGCGAAAAAAATGAATATAATGTACATCAACACATTTGAGGCGGCTCTTTTTTCAACGAAATTACGCTCGCGGGTATTTGTTGCAGTTTGCTCTAGCAGAATTGCTAGATTGCCTCCAGACCTAATACCTGAGTTTATGACATTTATTGTTTTAACAATCTTCTCTGATTTTATTCTCTTACCTAGGTCAATAAGAGCTTGAGTTAATTCTCTGCCTGTCATAATGTCCTTCCCAAGATTTAGAATCTCCTCGTCAAGAGGCGCGAATTCCTTTCTTGAGCTTAGCAGCAGTGCCTTGTCTATTGTCATGCCAGCTCTTAAATTAGAAGCCATGAGCTCTATGAAATCTGGGAAGACATCCTCCATTTTTTTAATCTGGGCTGATTTCTTCAATAGTTGACGGGTTATGAAAAAGGTATTGATTAAAACAAATACAATTAGGATTATTATTCCAGAGACTTTTAGACTTTGTGTGATAAAAATGCCTATAAGCCCTATAGCAAACGAAGCGATTGCAGCATTTGTTAAATACTTGTTTATTCTTTTTATTTTTTCTCTTCGCCGTTTTTCTTCCTCGCCTATTTCCTCTGTTATTTTGCTTATTTTATTCTCTTTTTTGTTTATTTTATTGCTTGTTTGTATTTCTTTATTTTTGCTCTTGTAGAGAAATCTTTTAATTCTCTCGCCCAAGCTTAACTTTTTATTCTGCTTGATATCTTTTATTTTAGTTTCGTTTTCGTCATACTTTTGAGGACGAGCATTCACATGATGATGCGCATAGTGATGGACAGCATGTTTGTGAGCGTGCTTATGCCTCTCCATTATCTCCTTTAACTTGTTATTTTCTATTTTGTCTTTTGTGTTCTTCATTTTTTTCATTTTAGAGTAGACTTGGGCGGGATGATCTTATTAAGCCTAGGAACATTATTTGTATCAGCACTGCAAAAATAAAAAGCGCTATGAAGAAGAACATAGTTATAACCCTAGGAAGATTTATCATTGAGGAGATTATTGTCAAGAGAGCGATAGATAGGGCTGGAATAATTATTGAGATAACCATGTAAAACATTATTAATGGATTTAATTTATTTCCATAGTTTTGAATTTGGAGCAATTGCTCTTCGTTAAGCATTTTTGTACTTTCTTGTATAATCGTAGAGATATCGCTTCCTGCTTTCATGCCATTACTTAACTGCCAAAGAGTTCTTTTAAAAAAATTAGAAGAATTTTTCTCTCCTAATTCTTCAAGGACTTCAACTTCGGAAATTCCTGAGCTTATCTTTTTAACTGCTTTTTTAAATTCTTCGCTTAAATAGCCATAGTCAGAGGACGAGAGATTTATCAGTATGTTAAAGAGAGGGATGCCTGAATTTAATTGGACATGCATATCCTGAAGCGCAGGGATAAGGTTTTTCTCTATATTTCTCAGCCTTCTTGAGTCATATACTTTAGGATAGTAGAGCTGGCTAAGAAATACGAAAGAGGAGAACAGGAGAGCAAGAGCAAAGGAATATAAAAAAGGCATTCGGACTTTAATCAATACGAGAATTGTTGACGCTATAACAAATAATATAAAAAATGAAAATATAAAAGTTTCGAAGCAGATAGAAATGTATTCAGTTGCTTCTATATTCGCGTCTATATTATCCAAATACTGCTGTAATCTTTTAATTTTATCCGGGCGGATTTTTAGATTAAACAAATGACGCCTTTTTTTTAGCTTTTCAATGTCTGTTAGAGTGAATGGGATGCGAAACCTCATTTTATCCCCCAAGAATTAATTTTTTATCGTTTTTTTTAATTGCCTGCGCCAAAAGATTGCGGTTTTTGTAATAGACATTCATAACTTTCCCGAAATTATTTAATTCCCTGATATTGTTTTTTATCATCCATTCCAAGATTTGTTTTTTTTCGTCCAAGTCTTTGTTTATTTCTGTTTGCGACATGCCTGTGTTTCTGCTTATGTTCTCAAAGAATCTCAGGCTCTCGCTGTGCTTTACTGTTTTGTCTATTTCAGGGGACCATCTGTATAAAATATTGACTTTAGCCCCGTCTTTTTCTGCTTCAAATTCTGCTATCTGAGAGACTCTTCTTATACCTTTTCTTCTATCCCTAAACATTACGACATTTAGATGCACTGCCCTTAGGAGATTAGGGGGGACATTTAAGGGAGGGTTTATCAGCCTTGAGATAGTTTCTGACGCAGTATCTGCGTGCACTGTGGCATAAACTGAATGTCCCGTATGCATTGCTTCAAATAATACCATTGCCTCCTGCTGCTTTCTCATTTCTCCGAGGATAATCCTATCAGGGCGCATTCTCAACGAGTTTATTAAAAGATCAAGCATTGATACTTCGCCTTTGCCCTCTGGATTAGGCGTTCTTGTCACAAGAGGAGTCCAATAGAGAAAATTTGGGAGCATCAATTCCCTTGTATCTTCAATGCTTATGATTCTTTGGTTTGGCGGAATAAACGGCATGCAGGCATTTAGGAATGATGTTTTTCCAGAGCCTGTGCCGCCAGATATTAAAATATTCATTTCGTATTCAATGCCCAACCAAATCAGCGTGATTGTATCTAAGCTGCATGTTTTGTTATTTATCAAATCAACTATTGTGAAGGGATCGCGCGCGAATTTTCTTATTGTTATTGTGTTTCCTTTTGTGTCTATTGGATAGAGCACTGCATTAACCCTATCGCCAGTTACTAAATGCGCATCTAATAAAGGAGTTAATACTGTAATCTGTCTGCCAATTCTTCTAGCAATAATATTTGAATAATTTATTATTTTTTCTTCGTTATCTATTAGGATATTTGTTTCCAGCCAGCCATATTTTTTGCTGTAAACTCTTATTTTTTCTTTTGCAGAGGGTATTACTATTTCCTCAAGAGAAGGGTCATTTATCAAGAATTCAATTTCGCCAAGCCCGAGCATTTCTTGTATTAATTTTCCAACTAAAAAATCTTCAAGGCCCTTTTCAATTTTTGGGAGCTTTTCTTTTATTAATTTTTCTGCTTCCTTTAGGAATCTTGCTTTTATTGTAGAGAACAAAGAAGGATCGACGAGCTCTTTCATGCTTACTGTCGTCACAGATACGAGCTCGTTTCTTATATTTTCCAAAAGAAGAGATGTCGCAACATCTGTTTTTGGAACATAAAGATTATATGTGACGCCTAAATCTGCTTTTGTTATTTCAACATTTACTTTGGCGCCGTCAACATTGATTTCGTATTTCTCGATTACATTCTTTTTTTCTCTTTTTTCTTCCTTAGTTTCTTTTTTCTCTTCTTTTTGCGCTAGTTTTTGTTCTATTATCTTGATTTTTCTGTCATTTATGTCTATAAATCCTTTATTTTTTAGCAAACCTAGAGAAAAATTAAATTCCTTATCTGACAATTTTGATAATTTTTTCGCATCAATAATCGTTATATCTTTATTTTTCTCTAGAAAACTAAGAAGCTTTTTTTCAGGAGGAGACATCTCCTTGTGCCTTTCGTGCTTGCCTGAGCCTTGTTTTTTATGCTGAACTTGGCGCTTATTATGTTTATGCTGAATATGATGTCTCTGTATGCGAGGATGATGCTTTCCATGCTTTCGATGCGCAATAATCTGCTGTTTGGCTTTTTTAAAATGAATATGCCTTTTTATTAATTCTTTTGATGTGTGCTCTATTTTATGCGGTTTGCGCTCTTGTTTTTTATAATACCTTCTATGTGCATGCCCCTCCTGTTCTTTTTCTTGATGCTTACGACTCTCTACATGCTTGTACTGTTTATGCTCTTTTTCTCTTTTTTTGACACTATCTTTTTCTGAATTTTTTGTTTTATGCTTCATATTACTCATTTAAGATTATTTCAGGGTCGCCGAATTTTGGATAATTAATTGTGACGAGATTTCCATATTCCAGAGTTTTTACCCAGCCCATAGCAACTTTTTTTGATATATTGAAAACTTTAGCAATTGTTGATAATCTAAGATGTTTTTTCTCTTTTAGCATGCTATAAAGCATGTCTATTTCTGTGCTTCTTTCCGATTTCTTGTATTTCTGCGGGGATTCTACTTCTTCTATCTCTTTTTTTGCAGTAATTTTATTCCTGACAAAGATGAAGATTAACGCTGCAATAAGCAGACTCCATTCTATTATTAGAACTATTTTTGATATGGGCGATGCTGTTTGAGAGTTTTTTCTCAGCTCTTCTCCTAAACGAAATTTACCTACAGATAATCCTGATATTCCTGTTTCATAAAAGCCAGATATTCCTGTCCCGAAAACAGCAAATTGCAATGTCTGATGTAGAATTGTTATTATTATAAGAATAGATATCAATATTCCAAATAGCCTCTTTTTCTGCATCATTGTTTCTATTCCTTAAGTAAGAACCTTTAAATATCTTTTTTCCTATTTTTATATAGTTGATTTATTTTATAAATCTTGTTAAAAAGAAGATTTAGAAACTTCAAGGAAACCGAGGATTGCTAAGGCAAGTGGAGAAATGATGAGAAGAGGACAAATCAGCACAGAATATCTGATTACTGTAGGATTTATAGTGTTCCTAATTATCAGCACTTTGGCAGTCAGCTTGTTTTATTCCAATCAGACAAGAGACAGGATTAAATTCAACCAGCTTCAGAATTTTGCGAATAAATTGATATCAAGTTCAGAGAGCGTCTATTATTCAGGAGAGCCTTCAAGAGCAACCATTGTTGCTTATCTTCCTGATGGGATAGAGGGAATAGAAATAATTGGGAATGAATTGGTTTTTAATATTTCCAGTACAAGCGGAAAATCAAGGATTGGATTCACAAGCAAGGTTCCTATTCAAGGAACTATAAGCAATAACGAGGGAGCGAAAAGCATCAGCATTGTCGCTCTTGAAAATGGTGTTGTTTGGAGCGAGGGGTAATTTAGTTGGATGGAGCTAGGAGATTGATAAAATATTGTATGGATAAAAAAGCGCAATCGTCAATTGAGTTTTTTGTACTTGTTGGAGTTGTTTTATTTTTCTTTGTGACATTCCTTCTTGCAATTCAGATGAATATAGCGGATAATGTCAGGAGGAAAATAGAGATTTCAGCTAGGGACATTACTCTTAGCGTTCAGGATGAGATTGCTCTTGCAACTGCGTCTAGTGATGGATATGTAAGAAATTTTATTTTGCCAAATAATATCGAAGCGATTGATTACGAGATTAATATTGTTGAGAGTTCTGTATATTTAAGGATGGATGATGTGAATTATGCAATTGCTTTGCCAGTTTTAAATGTCACAGGAGATGTAAAAAAAGGAGATAATTTAATCAGGAAGAATAGCGGCATAGTTTATCTAAATAGCTAAACTTATGCGACATTTATTCTATGAGATACCTGAATATATTTTGAGATTGAGATAAATTTTCCCGGCAAGAATTCGGGCTCGCCTGGAAATACTTTTTTTCCATACACATCCCAGAGCTTTCTTAATCTTTCTATTTCTTCCATTGATAGCGCATCTTTTATATTTAAATCTATATCTAAAACTCCTAATGGAACTGAGTGCCCTCCTAATTCTATATTTTTATAAGGGTCTGACCAAGAAAGCAGGACTAATTCTGAGCCTTGCATATTAGGATCGCATCCGACATGCTCTCTGTCTTTTGTTACATCTTTAACATATTGGTCAACGCCCGTTCTTATTGCCCGCCATATAACTCCTCCTCTTTCAGTCGGTATCGGCGAGCAGGCATCTGTACCTTGATGGCATAGCACTCTTACTTTCTCATTATCTTTTGGGTCAATAAAATATTGCCCTACGAAAACTGGCTTTAGATTTGCTTTTTCAAATTCGTCTTTTAGGGTAGAATTAAATATTGTGGCAATTTCCGTCCGATAGATTTGGCCTCTCATTGAATAAAGCCTATTTTCTAAATCATACATTCTGGTTTTTGATTCCTGTGACATTTTCATATAATTTTTTAAGTTGTAAGATATATATAAATATTTAGTATATGTGCTTTTATTAGAAATGTATTTAAATTTGATATTCTCTCGTTTTTAAGGGTTTAGCTAAAATGACTCATGTTCCGCATGAAGGAATAGGAAAAGCGAGTTTAAGAATTGTTATTCCTAATAATACAAAGAAAAGTGAACTATACGAAATGGCAATAGCCGAGATAAAAGAGAGGATTAAGGATGTTGACAGCGTTGTGCCGAGGATGGCTACAATGGCTTCTGTGCTGAAAGATATTATGCCTCATTATTCTTGGTGTGGATTTTATTTTGCCGAGGAGAATGAGATGATTATAGGACCCTATCAAGGCAGCACGGCTTGCCCGAATATTGGTTATAGCGGTGTTTGCGGGACATCTGCGAGAAAAAAAGAAACTGTTATTGTGCCAGATGTGCATAAGTTTCCAGGACATATTGCCTGCGATGAGAGATCTAATTCAGAGATAGTTTCGCCTTTGTTAGATAGTCAGGGCAGAATAATTGCTGTATTTGATGTCGATTCTACTGCATTAAATGCGTTTGACGAGATTGATAGGAAATACTTAGAAGAGCTTCTGCCTATTTTATTGGAGAAAGAGGCTTGACTTTATGAAAAAGCGAGAAATTCCTTTTATAGAGGCGAGTGATACGAATTATAATGCGGGATATAAAATTGGCCAGCGCTGTAAAAGTCAGATAGAGAGATTAATTGATGTAAGCAAGAAAAAATATTCTTCAATTACAGGCAGGCCATTTGAATATTTTATAAGGCGAAGCAGGAAACTATTGGCTTTATGCCAGAAGGAATATACGCATTACATAAACGAGATAAAAGGCGTGACTGATGGAGCTGGAGTGAGTTTTGACGAGTATTTTGCATTGAATTTTGAGGACGAGATTGCAGATTTTACAAGTAAGTGCACAACATTTTATTTGAAAATTAAAGATAATGTTTACCTTGGGCATAATGAAGATTGGACTGATGATTTTCTTGATAAGTTATACATTCTAAAATTAAAGCAGAGAGACAAGCCAGATGTTTTATTTTTATCATATTTAGGGCCTCCACAGTTTATAGTAGCTTCTCTTAATTCTGCAGGGATTGCGTTTACTGGAAATTCTCTTTATATAACGCATAAACTCGGAATACCAGAGGCGCTTATGCTAAGAACCATGGCTGATGCAAAAAATGTGAAAGAGGCAGTAAGTGACTTAATGGTAAAGCCGCGCGAGATGGGGATGAATTCAATGATTGTTTCGAGGAACAAGGTTGTTGATGTTGAGAACTCACTGAACAAATCTGCAGTTATAGAAATAAAGAAAGATTGGTTTGTGCATACAAATCACCCTTTGAAATTGAAAGGTGAGCATTATAAAAATTCTCTACTTCGATATAATAGAGTAAGCGAGATTTTGGAAAATACTAATGATAAAAATATTAATTTGATTAAAAAAATACTTTCAGACCATAGGAACTTCCCTGATTCTATATGTAGGCATTCTAAAAAAGATGTAAAATGGGCGACGATTGCTTCTGTAATAATTGACATTAAGAGAATGAAGATGCTTATAGCGCACGGAAATCCGTGCAAGAATGGGTATAGGGCGTATAAATTGTAGTTAAATTCGCTGTGGAGCAGTTCTATGATGACAAACCTCTCATTTATATGCCTCCATCCCTCCTACTATGGATCTTGATTTCTAATAATAACTTTTCCTTTTTATCTTTGAAAATATATCTTTGCTCTTCATAGTTTTGCATGCTCATTTAAGCTTAATGTTTAGATAACTTATAAAAATTATTGTGTTATTGTTTTTGCTGTCGTGTCGGACAATTCGGATTAAAACAAAATTCCCAGGGGCGCATGGCTTTTTTTATGGAAAGGAGTTTTGGGAAATTGCAGGATTCACAAATTTTTCCTGATCTTTTAATTAAAGAATTTGGAGGCAAATTATAAGTTTGAGTGCAATTCGGATAGTTTGAGCATGCCACGAAAGAGCGCTGTGTTTTTTTTGAATAAAGTACTCTTAGATTTCCTTGCTTGCATGTCGGACATTGAACGAGAATATTATTTTCATAATCTTCCTTTCTTTTTTCCTCAATTCCTTCTAATAGCTTTTTTCCTATCTTTGATTCTTTGGATTTAAATTCTTTTGAAATATCTGTAATTATGCGCTCTGCTTTATTTATTATCTCTTTTTCTTTTTGCTGTAGATTGGCTTTTGCTGATAGTATGGAATCAATCTCTTCCTCCATTTTTCTTGTTAGATTTTCGTCTATAATTATTGGAGAATGCTTTTCTAATGCTTCAATTAGTTTCATGCCCAACTTAGTTGCTTCAATGCTCTTTCCGTCTAAATAGCCCCTATCAAAAAGCGTTTCTATGATGAGACTACGAGTTGTTTTTGTTCCGAGATTTTTTTTCTCTAATGTTGTTATCAGAGAAGCTGGAGTATATCTTTTAGGAGGCTGTGTTTCTTTTTCTGGAAATTCTATTTTGTCTATTTTTATTTTTCCATTTAAATCAGGGAGGTCTTTTTCTATTAATATCGCCGGATAAATCTTTGTCCAGCCTTTTTCTTTTATTTTAAGCCCGGAATTTGTGAATATTATGCTCTCGTTGTTTTTATTTGCTGTTAATTTTATTCTCTTGTTTAATGTTATTGCGTCAGGAGAGAATGTGGAAATGAACCTTTTTACAATTAATTCATAGAGCTTTTGCTCATTAGCTGAAAGGGGTTTAAACTCGCCTGTTGGATATATTGATGGATGTGCGGGGTCTGATTTTTTACCTTCAATAGGACTAGGACGAACTGCTAGTTTTGTATATTGCGGGAAATGTCTTTCCAGTTCTTTAAGAATTTTTTTTGGCTCTATTGAAGGAGGAATTTTCTGTGATGAAGTTCTTGGATATGAAATCAAGCCATCTAGGTAAAGTTTTTGCGCTATTGCGAGAGTTTGTGAGGGGCTAATGTTATGAAACCTGTATGCTTCCCTTTGCAATGTTGTCAAGTCAAATGGATGAGGCGGAATAATACGCTCTTCAGTGTTTTTTGTTTCTGCATATGCCTCTTTAATATCCTTGAATTTTTCCAATTCATTTTTGTCAAAGATATCTTTGGGATGCTTGAACTCTATTTTATCTGCAATGGCCAGAACTTCCCAAAATGGCACTGGTTTGAAATTTTCTATTTCGCGTTCTCTGTCAACTATTATTTTAAGTGCAGGGCCCTGAACCCTGCCAATTGACAGGATTTTAAATGAGCCGAGCGTTTTTATTGCAGACATTAATGCTCTTGATAAATTAATTCCGTAAAGCCAGTCTAGAATATGACGGGTTTCTCCCGCATAAGCCTGGCCCCAGTCCAATTCAGGAAGAGAATTTTCATAGGCCCTTATTAATTCGTTTTTTGTCAATGTAGAATATTTCATTCTTCTCGCCGTGTTTTTCCTGCATATGAATCTCAATACATTCCAGCCAATTACTTCGCCTTCTATATCATAATCCATGGCTATTATTATGTCTTGCGCTTTTTTTGATAGTTTTGTTAATAAATCAAAATAAGATTTTGTAAATGCGGCGTTTTTTGATAAATAGGAAGGCACCCATTCTAGATTAAATATTGGCCAGCCTTTTTGTCCTGCGACATATGTGAGATTAAATAAATGCCCTACTGCAGAAGCGACTATTATTTTTTTTCCGTCTTTGAAGAGTTCAAAATATGAAGCTCTGTTTTCATAACTCTTTTTAGGATTTCCTAAAGCATAGGCAATCTTCTCTGCTGCCTGCGGTTTTTCAGTTATTATTAATATTGCGTCTGGCTTTGGATTTTTTATTTCTGATGCTTCTGCTTTTGGTTTTTTAGAGCGTTGAGATTTTTTTTTGGGCCTTTCATTTAACTGTGATGCTGGAACAGGCTTGCCAGGCTTTTCAATTGTCGTAAGCTCTGCTGTTGTAGGTTTTTCCTTGACTTCTTTTTCAACAACAAGTTTTGCATCTCCTATTGGAATGTATTCTTTGACTGGCATTTTAAATCAGATTAGCAAGGTTTTTTATATCTTTGTTTGCTACATGAGTATAGATCTGAGTTGTTTGTAGGTTTTTATGACCTAATAATTCTTGAATGTACCTTATGTCTACACCGGCTTCTAGTAAATGGGTTGCGAAACTATGCCTTAAAGTGTGGCAACTAGCTTTTTTTCTGATATTTGCTTTTTTTACAGCATTCTTTACAATCATTTGTATAGTTCTTTCATCGTAATTTTTTCCTCTTTCTGACATTAAAATCAAGCCTGATTTTTTTAGGCCATAATTTTCTAGTGTCGTTATTAATGCTTTATGAAAGAATATGACTCTGTCCCTGTTTCCTTTAGCTTTTTTGATATGAATAAGACTTCTTTCAAAATCTATATCATCCCATTTAAGATTTCTGACTTCACTAACTCTTAATCCTGCATAATAAAGAAGCATAATTGCAAGCTTGTGCTTAATGTTTTTAGTTACCTCAAGAAGAGAGTTTATTTCTGATTTGTTTAAGATAGTAGGCAATTTTAGACTCTTTTTAGCAAGTGGAATTTCTTCTTTTAACTTTTCGTTTAGGGCATTTTTATAAAAGAATTGTAAAGCAAAATAAACAGAGCGCATAGTAGACTCACTTTTAGCTGAATAAGAAAGTAAAAACTCTTTTGGTTCTTTGCCTGATTTTAGGAATTTTTTAACAATATCTATGTAGCGTTTGCCTGTCTGATATGAGTATTTTCTTAGTTTAATTTCTTTTATAAGTTCACCAATAAGTTCGTATTTCTCTTGAGAAGAAAGCATTTTGTCCATTTAATTTATAGAAAAATGAATCTTATAAATCTTTCGTAAAATCATGTTTTTATACTATTTCCCGCAAATATTTCGGGAAATAGGAGTT
>CAZJPE010000007.1:0-50160 GCA_964547875.1 Candidatus Woesearchaeota archaeon | reverse complement strand
TTTCTTCTAAATAATTAGTCATTTCTGCGTGTGTTGTTGTAATATGACGCCATTGTCTTTTCGTAAGCCTTATCTCTCTGCCTGTTTTATCTATTAATTCAAAGATATTTGCCATTCTAACATATAACAAAGCGAAGAGATTTATAAACAATCGTGCAACAACATTTAAATATAAAAATTCTCTGCTATAGGCATGAAAAGAGGCAAATTTAATTTAATATTTTTCACAATACTATTATCTGCTTTAGTTCCGATTATCTCGGCAGAAATCTACATTGCAGATCTGCAGTCTTTATACAATGTGGGAGACAAAGTAATAGCAAATGTGACAATAAGCTCAAGCGTTGATACACTAGGATTTTTCACAGCCTATTTAATATGCGGCTTTAACGAAATAGAAGCATATAAAAGTATAGAATCAATTAACGCGGGAGAGGAAAATATTATCAGCGTTAAGTCAATTTTAGACAACAGCATAGTCGGCGATATAAGCGGGGAATGTTTCATCAGGGCTTTATACGGAAGCGGCGAAGCGCGAAGCCAGCCGTTTAAAATCAGCAGGAAAGCGATTGTAGAAATCATTGTCAATAATGTACTTTTTTCAACAGGCGAAGCTATAAACATATCTGGGAGAATAATAAAAGAAAACAGAGAGCCGTTAAATGGTTTTGCAGATATTGTCATAGAAGGAGTAGATGTAAGAATTCCTTCAATTTCAAATTCTGAGGAAACAGAATTAAATGAAACAGAAGAAAATGAGACAATTCAAGCATCTAATGAAACTGAAGAATCTCTAAATGAAGCAGAAGAGAGTAATGAGACATCGGAAGAAAATCAGGAAGAAGTGGAATCGCAAGAAGAGCAGACACCCGCGGTCCAACAGCCAATAAATCAAACAATTATCTTAGGTTCATTTAATTTAGAGGTAATAGACGGATTTTATTCAGCAAGTTTTCAGATTCCGGAAAACGCGCCTCCCGGAACTTATAGCATTAATGTCTATACCTATGATCTGGATAGAAATGGTATTATGATGAATTCTGGAGCAGCATCAAGCCAGATAAGAGTAAGCCAGGTTATAAGAGATATTGACATTGCATTAAGCTCAACTTCCATAAAGCCAGAGTCTGAATTTTTATACACCCTATTGTTATATGATCAAGTAGGAAATTATGGGGAGGGCGATGTAGAAGTCAATATTTATAAACCTGACAAAAGTATTTTCTTGCAAAAACTGTTGAAAGCGAGCGAAACAAATTCTTTATTGATAGAATCTAATTTCACTTCTGGCTTTTGGGAGATACAAGCAAAATATGAAAATTTTGAAATAAAAAAGACTTTTTTCGTTGAAGAATTTATCAGACTCTCTTCAACTATTGAAAATGGCATGCTAATAATTACTAATGCAGGTAACATCCCTTACAAAGGCCCGTTAGAAATCTTAATAGGAGAAAAATCTCAGGTAAGAAATATTGCTCTTGAATTGGGAGAGAGCGTAAGATTTGAATTAGAAGCCCCGGACGGAGAATATGAAATTAGAATTAATGACGGGAAAGACCTGCATAATCTGGGCAAGATGTTCCTGACTGGAAACGCAATCGGTGTAAATGAAGTAAAAGGCTTGCTTTTCGGCAACACAGGCATATGGTTCTGGACACTTCTTATTGTAATATTGCTCATTGTTATCTTTGTGCTTATTAGGAAGATTATAAGGAGAAAATATATTGGGAAATATCCGAAAATAATCACGCCTTCAATAAAAAGCCCTCCAATTGCTTCTACAGTGTCACAACCATCAATAACAAGCGTTATAAACAGCGGCTCAAAAGAGGAAGCCTCGATTATGGCGTTAAAAATAAGAAACCTATCAGCTCTTCAGAGGATAATTGGCGTAGGCAATCCATTAGAAGACATAGATAAAGCGCTCCTTCAAGCCAAAGCAGCGAGAGCTAAGATATATGTAGATAATGATTACAGAATAATAATTTTTATTCCTTCTATTACAAAGAGCAGCGAGAATGATGTAAAAGCCCTCAATGCAGCAAAGGATATGGAATTAATCCTGCAAAATCATAATAAGATATCTGCCAATAAAATAGATTTTGGTATAGGAATACATTCAGGTAATATGGCTATTGAGTCAAAAGAAGGTAGGTTAAAATTTGTTTCTTTAGACAACACAATCGCAATTGCAAAGCGCGTCGCAGATTACTCAAATGGGTTTGTTTTATTATCGGAGCAGGTTCATAAAAAGTTTTTTGGAAAATTAAAAGTAGAAAAAGTTGAAGGAACAAACTACTGGCTCCTGCAAAGAATTGCAGACCGCACAAACTACGAAGATTTTATCCAAAGATTTTTGCATAGGCAGAGAAGCCAGAGATAAAAAGCTGTTCAAATATTTTGGTTTCTGCTATAATCAAGAAATATCTATTCTTAAACCTTTTAGCGACTCCATAAGCATGCTGTTTCGTTATATTCAGTGTTTGAGCTATTATTCAAACGCCTAGTTCCCTCCTTTCAACTTCCTTAACAAGAAGAACAGCTTCCGCCTTAAATCCAAAAGAAACTCTTTGACAAACCCATAAGTTTAAATCCTTGACTAGATTAACTAGCCAATCTATCATTAGATTACCTCTCTTTTTTAATTCTCTATATTAATTAAATGAGATTGGCACTCTTATCGGGACATTATCAATCAAGCTATTAAAAAATTGAAAACATATTTTCAAGAAACTAAACTTTATTTTCTTAGAGCATCTACAACCATACCTCTAGACTTAGAGCCTCCCATTCTTGTGAATGACAACTTTAGTTTACTAACTAATAACTCTCATTTTATGCTTCAAGGCAGTTTCACTGATGGCCCAAATAATTCTGCGAGTGGGATAAAGTCTATTGAGGTTTTTGTGAATAATATAAGTCAGGGCTTTGCCTCGCCCATCCCAGGCCAAGGTGCAATAACTGGGAGCTTTAATATGAATTTAAATTTAACAGAAGGGGATAATATTATTCTTGAAGTTGCAAAAGATAATATTGGTAATACTGCTCAATTTACAAAAAATATTTTCTTGGATTCAGTTGCTCCAGTTGTTAATAAAACAGTTCCAATAAATAATACAAGAGTTGTTGATGAAAATCTGGTAGAAAATGGCGTACAGGTTAGTGTTCAAGGAACAGCTAGTGATAATGCTCCAAGTTTAGGTTTAACTAATATTGTGGTAAATAACATAAATCTTTCTTTATTAAATGGAAGTTTCTCTGGCATTACCACCTTACCCACAGGAGGTCTTCATACAATTACCGCAACTGCTCGTGATAATGTAGGGAATTTAGGAAAGGATATCGAAATAGTGTGCGCATCTGATATCAATACCCAACTCATCTCTTTGTCAGAAGATTTGGCAATTCGTCATAGATTTAAAGTTCTTGGATCAGGAAATATTACAATAAAATTACCAGAAGAATTTTTCGATGACGATATCTATGAGACATATCCTGCTATTACTTTATCAAATGGAACATCTGTAAATGCAATAGTAACTCAATTAAATGACGAAATTATTCTTAGCTTTACTAAATTAAGTCTTGATGTAACTGATTATTTAATCTTGTTAAAAGGAGATGATGAGAATGTAAAGTTAGTTATAAAATTAGAAGAAAAGATTGCAGAAGAGCAGACGAAGACAACTCCTAATAATGAAAAAATTGCAGAGTTACAAACAGAGTTAGAAAAAGCAAAGGCGAGTATTTCTTTCTCTTTAGATAACCTCAATAATATTTGCGATGTTCTCATGAAAACAGATTCTGCTATCTATAATGAGTTTGAGGTTGCATTTGAAAAGGATAAGTTTGAGAAAGAGACTAAAACAATAAGAGTACAGCATAAGGATGTAAATACGATTACTATTGGAGGGACAGAATTCCAAGCAGGTCAACCAGCATCATTAAGAATAAAAGTTACAAGTATACCAAAAGACGGTTCTGCTTCTATAACTGTGCAACATTATACCAATGACCCTAATAAAACAAGCTGTATTTTACCTTTAGATGTTGTTTCTCATGAGGAGATTGAAGAGGATGACTCAAGAACATCTGTTTATAGGGAATTTTTTACCTATACCTCAACCTGTTCCAATACCGATGATTTAATTACAAAAACAATAACTATTAAAGATAGTTTAGGTAATATTTTAGTAACACATCAAGAACAGATGCCCATTGCAGTCAATAATATTGATGGCTTCTGGTGCAATACATTCGGTTGGTTCTGTTAAATAATTCCTTAATAATGCTGTGGAGGAAATAGCAAGATATTTGCCAGTTCGGTCATCTGCGCCCTTTGAGGTTTTAATATTATATTTATTTTCTTCTTGTTAAGTTTCTCTTATTTGACGAGGGGACATTATTTCGGGATAAGATAATCTGGTTTTTCTATAGTAAGATTTATATCCTTAGCGATATTGCTAAACGCATGAAAAAGAAAATATCTCAAAATGCAAATTCTATAAAGCAAATGTCTCAAAAACCAATACGCAATCTAAAAGCCATATTTCTAGGCGTTTTCATAGTAATAATATTTATAGCAATATATCTATCATTTTTTCCATCGAACATTACCTTAAGTCCAAATGATACGGATGAAGTTGCAATGTCATTTGCAGAGGCAAGCTCTTTATTAGCCAAACTCGGCCAGGACGGCATAGATTGGTATTGCGGAAAACGCGAGTCTTTTACAGACGAGCAGGGCAATAATTATGCTCAAAAAGAATTAGAGGAGCTTAAAAGAATCCTCGGCAATGAAAAAAGGCTGCGGGAAAAATTTTGTCTATAGTAGGAGAATTTAAATATTTAATCTTCTTTTACGGATAATGGGCGATATTAGAAAATTCTGGATTGTTATAGGTATATTAGTTGTAGCGGTCTTTGTCATAGCTTATAGTTATACCGGCATTACAGGAAGAGTTACGCAAGAGATAATAGTAGACTCTATGGCTAAAGTAGGAGTTATTGCTCCATTAACAGGCGAGGCATCAAGCTACGGAGAAGGCATAAGAGAAGGCGCTGAGAGAGCTTTAGAAGATTCAGGTTTAAAAAATATTAAAGTTTTATACGAAGATTCTAAGTGCGATAATGAAGAAGTAGCAAATGTTGTAAATAAATTAGTAAGTGATGGCGTGATTGCAATAATTGGGGAGATTTGTTCAGGAACAAGTCTGCCGGCAGACGATAGCGTCGTCATAATAAATGCAAACTCAATAACTCAAGCCTACGATGCTTTTACTGCAATTACTAACGCATTAAAAAAAGGCGCAAAAACAACTGAAGAAATTAAGAACGAGCTCCTCGTCAATTGATTATAAAATTATTAGTTGTAATATTAGTATAACTCATAAATAATATTATTATCCCTAACAACCATATTGATTATCAGAAAAAGCAATAAGTATCAATAACATTTAAATATATAATTTATCTTATATAATAATAAAAAAGGTTAAAATAAAATGCTGATATTTAACGGATTGGAAGATTACGGATTAATGATACTAAGGCTCTTTCTAGGCATAATCTTTCTTTATCACGGCCTGCCTAAGCTTGGCGGAAAAATGGGCGGTTTTATGGTAATTATAGGAATATTTGAAACACTATCTGCAATTGCAATGATTATTGGATTATATGTCGAAATAGCAGGTATTATTTTGGCTGTTGTTATGTTAGGAGCTATTTACAAGAAAATGGCTAAATGGCAAATTCCATTTTCCTCGCAAAATACAATGGGCTGGGAATTTGATTTAGCCTTATTAGGCGCAGCAATAGCATTGGCATTTTCAGGCGCAGGGATGCTTTCAGTTGATTCTATTTTAGGTTATGTGCCCTAATGAAACTTATACATATATCTATCTAAATCAATTTTCTCATTATTAACAATTATGCCATCTGATTCCAATTTCTTTATTTTTTCATCTGTTTTATTTATAGAACCGCAATATCCTCCGATATTTCCGTCACTCCTGACAACCTTATAGCATGGAATCTTATTAGGATTTTTATTTCTCTTTAAAATCTGTCCAATAGCCCTATATCCTTTTGTTCCTAAAGCTCGCGCAATCTCTTTGTATGTTGTAACTTTCCCTTTAGGAACTTTTTCTAGCAATTCATAGCACGATTCTGAAAATGATTCTTTCTTCATTATAATAATGTTTATATATTAATTATATACTTGTCTTATTTATTTATTAACTATTAAGTGGTTATCTTAATAAAACGATAGATTAATAAACGATTATCGGAGCAATAAATTATGGGATTAGAAGAAATTGTTTGGCTTCGTCCAGAAAAAATTATAGAGATATCTAAAGAGAGAACTCTCACTTCTGATGAATTATTACAGCTTAAATCAACTAGTTTCTTTCTTCCAATTAAATTTCTTCGTATAGCAAAAGGCGATGAAGAAGAAGATAAAGAACCTTATGTTAGGATAGCTTATAATATATTTCGTGGATTAGACGAATGCGAGGATGTTCCTATAAAAAGAAATGGCGAAAAAAAAGAACAAGAAATAAAAAATGAAAGACTGGGAATGATTACGAGATTTTCTTATATTGTTGGAGAAGTAGTAAAAAGAGATTATTCAACTGAAAGAAAAGTAGAAGATATTATTCTAGGGGACGATATGAGGAGCGTTACAAAATGGCTAGTGGAAAATGAGCAAAAAGAAGCCGGCAAGGTATTTGCCGAACATTTTGGGAGAGGGGCTGTTTTAAGAGAATTATACGAAATAGGCGAGGAAGGCGAAACAGGAAAAGAAATAAAGAAAGCACTTGATTATAGCGTAAAAAGTATGGCTGATGGAATGAGCTTCTTTATAGACAAAGGCCCAATAGAGACATTTAAGCAATTAGATAATTATTGTGAATATGTCGCAGGCAAAATAGGTAAGACTTATCTTAATGAATTAGTAAAATTAAAAGATTTAGAAAGATTAAAATTAAAAGATAAAGATGGAAATCTTATCAAGACATTAGATGACGGATTAGCCGAACTATTTGCAAAATTTCTGCAATTAACAAATATAGCAAAGAATGTCCGTCAAGATTTTGAAGAAGGGAGAAGATTCTTTCCTGGTGAATGGATTCATAAAGGCATAAGTTATGAATTCATGATGGATGGGCCTACTATAGATGCGCAGCAAGTTAGAAATGAAGTTTTATGTAAAGTATTGTCTGCTGCAAGTGCAAAATTCTTCCCTTCGATAAACTATGTTAAATCAATACCTAAAGAACTAAGCGGTTATAGGGCATTCTGTCTATTTCCTTTAATTCTAGCGGAAAAAACAATAGAAAATATGCGAGGCGCAGGCCCAGAAAGAGTTTTCAATGGAGCTGAAGACGCCATTAAAATTCCTTACGGGATAGACGCAGTCAGAGATTTTACTTATAATATCGTTAAATTTGAAAAAGGGGGGCGCCTTGATAATTGGCTGGGAGAATACAAACTAAATCCAGCTAAATTTTCTTTCAAGCTAGAAGATTATAAAGATTGGGCCCCTCAATGGTTTAGCTAATCACATCATCCCTAGTCTTCTTATCCTCTCATCAATTTGAATATTCTCGGGAAATATATAATTAATAACAATTACTATATAATAGTTACAGAATAGAAAGATTTATAAATATCAAGATTACTCTATAAAATACGAAAATGGAATCAGAAGAGCAAAAAACATGGAATCAGCAATTTGCAGAATGGTGCAGAAATAGCGGGAAGAATCTTATGCAGATTTCCCAGGAGATAGGAATTCCATATAACACGCTTTTTAATTATAAAAATGCAGATGTAAAAAATGTTGATAAAATTAGCCCTGGGAGAAGGGACATTCTTTATAAAACAACTGGATTGGAGTGTTTTAAATGCACTCAGAGAATAGAGATATTAGAACCTAAAAAATATAAAGAACCAACTCATGTTCGTAAATTAAAATCAATTGGAAGCGAGATTTTAGATGCTGCAAGAAAGGGAAAAGAAAGTATAGATAGGGTAGTTGAAGAAGCTATCTCAAAAATTCCAGGAAGAGAAAAATTAGAAGCTGGTTTGTTAAAAGCTCAGAGATACAATCCCGATGCTAAGCAAAGAGCAGATGCCATTATGGAAATTCTAGATATTTTAGCCGAAGAAGTAGATTATTTTAGGACAGCACATAATGGCGATAAAGGGATATTGATAGAAAGATTAAAAAAAGAGCCAGAAAGTTTTGGTTATGTTAGTCAGATGTTAAATATACTCTATAAAGGGGAAGGAGTTGATAAATGGATGCTCATGGCCCAGCCACCTTCAAAAATAAAACGAGTAATTAGAGGAGAGTCAAAATGAAACCTGTAAGATTTGACGAGAAGGGACAACATTCAGCAGTGTATGAACTAGCTACTGCATATAGTCCAAAGAAAGCTATGCGAGAGTTTGTCACTAATGCAATTGACGCAAGGATTTCAGATACTGTGGAAGATATTTATTTGATTATAAATCCATTTGATAGAAGGCTCGTAATATCGGATAATGGCATAGGCATGCCTCTTGATTTCTTATTGCAATTGCCAGAGCATATCGGAAGATCTTATAAGAGAGGCAGGGTTGACAAAAGAGGAGAAAAAGGGCTTGGCCTATTAGGATTCGCTTCTCTAGGAGAAGCAATGCATATGATATCAAGGGATTATAGCGATGCAGAAGGCAGATATGGTTATGTTAGATGGCTAAAGGAGAATGAAACAATCAAATGGGATGACAAAGGAGCTAAGAATCTATCTAATGAGGAGTTGGAAAAATTCTTTTACGGAAATTTCCCGCATGGAACGCGAGTTATTATCGATAGAGTAGACTCTCATATTATGGACAAGTTATTAACTATACCAACTTTAAAAGAATGGGTCAGGACTCTTTATGCCCCCGCGTTAAGAAAAGGAATTGTTAATATTCAAGTTGGAAAATTGGATAAGAGAACCAAACAACCAAAGGTTGAATCTTTAGATGCCATATTATACGAGAAGGAATCTTCTTCTCAGCTTGTTAATGAGATTATACCAATAGAAATAAAGAATGAAGACGCTCCTGGAAGATTAGAGGTTTTGTTATTTATAGATCCTGAAGGAGCATACGATAAAGTAGGCGTTTATTCAAAGGATGTAATGGTTTATGAATCATTAGCAGAACTTACAGAATTTAGTAAGAGCTCTATATGGACATCTGGAAAGGTATCTGGGTATGTTAACGACTATTTCAATAAACTTATTTTAGGAAGAGATGGTATAAATAGAAATACAAATTCTTTCAAATCATGGTATAATATTCTAAAAGAAATAGAAGAGAAGATAAGGCCTCTAGTAGAAGAAACTAAAAGGCGTGGTAAGAAAATAAAAGAAGATAATCAGATTAGAACAGTTTTTGATGCATTAGCAGATGTCTATAAAGAAATGCAAAGAGAGGGTTACGAATTCGTAAGATCTAAGAATGGGCTCCCAACAACTATAAAAGGAACTCCAGTAGAAAATCCAACTGATCCAAATCTTAAAAAACCTGTAAAGCCAGGTAAACCTAGAAACATACCAGGTCCGGGAAGTTTTGTAGAAGACTCAAGTGGTTATCTTGAACGGGTAGTTCATAAAAGAGGAATTCCTTTCGAACGTCCTCAACCTGCAAAGTTTCCACCTCATGAAGCGCATTTAGTTAGTAAATCTGAATATTTGTTAGGCAAGCCAATTATACTCCTAAACGAAGATCATGAAGAGTATAACTCAAGAAAAGATGCAAGAGACAATTCTTTTGAAAGATTTCTTACAGATGTTTGCTCAAAAGAAATGTCATTTTATGCTATCAAGAAAAATGAAGAAAATGGAGAATTAATAGGAGATAAGTTAGATGTAGCTATACGGGTATTAAGAGATGCAGAACAACTCAAGTTCCGTGCTTTAAGAAGACTCGGAATAAAGTAGAGGTGATAGGAGAAAAATGACAAAATATAAAGGAACAGAAGAAAAACCTCTATCTGAACTCTTAGAAACAAGGAGAAGTTACTATATGGCTAGAATAGCCAATGCATTTGATGCAGTGTACAGATCTAAAGATTTTGACTACATTGATCAATTTGAGCAAGCTGTTCTATTACTTAGTAATAATGCCGAAAAAAACGATTTAGAAAAAATTGTTTCAGAATTTCAGAAGAAAACTGGAGAAAAGACAGATAAAAGACCTGCGTTGACTTCATATCAGTACGCAAAAGCAAGAGATGAAGGGATGACTAACGAAGAAATAATGAGAAAATATAAAGTTTTTTCAGGTCAGTTAGGGGGATTTGCCAAGGCTTACAATAGAAGAAAAAAAGCAAAAATAGAACAACCTTCAACAGAATAATTAGCTATAATTTACATCTGCCCCAATAGCTTTATCCTTTCATCAATATTAGGATGAGTGGAAAACAAGCCCTGCACTTTTTTCTTAAATGGATCTGAAATAAACAATGGCGCTGTAGCAGCAGAGTATCTTCCTTTTTCCTCTTGTGAAAAATGCTCGCGCTTTATTTTCTCAAGTGCTGATTTTAAACCTGCAGAATATCTAGTAAATTTAACAGCAGTTGCGTCAGCTGTAAATTCCCTTTTTCTTGATATGGCAAAAGAGATTATTTGAACTAAAATAGGAGCCAATATCGCAGCCACAATAGCCATTATTATTATAAATAATTGAGTTTTAGAATTTTTTCTCCCGCCGGAAAAATGCATGCTCCTAAGAAAAATCTGCGCAATAATAGCAATCATTCCAACTAAAATAGCAGTTAATGTCATGAATCTAATGTCAAAATTTGCAATATGAGACATCTCGTGCGCTATAACCCCCTCTAATTCTTGCTTATTCAATTTCTCTAATAAGCCCGTTGTTACGCAAATCACTGCATGCTGCGGGCCTCTTCCAGAAGCAAAAGCATTTATTTGATTTGATTCCATAACATATATTCTGGGCATTGGCAGTCCAGAAGCAATTGCCATTGATTCAACTGCATGGAATAGCATTCTATGCTCTTCTCTAGATGCAGGCTTTGCATTCACAGAAGTCAAAGCTATTTTATCAGAATTATAATACCCTATAATTGTATAAGACAAAGAAAAAATAACAGCCAATATCATGATAAAAAAGAAATACGAAGGATTAACAGCAAAAGAAATCAAATATCCAAGAGCAATAAAGAAGATAAAGATAATTGCCATTAAAAGAATAGATTTCAATTTATTCCTTTGAATCTGGTCATGAAAAGACAGCCTCTCTTTCATTTTAACCTCTGTTAAACCTTGCTTTGCTAAAAGATTTTCTAAATCTTTCTTTCATAATTAAAAAAGATAAATTAGGTATATAAAGATTGTTTAATCCAGGAATGCAAGGCTCTCGTCAATCGCGTTAAAAACATCCTCGTCGCTCTGCAAATTTACATAATCTTGTATTGGTTCTTCCATATTAATCTGTTTTTGCCCTTCCTCTTTTCCATCTTTATTCATGCTAAACATTATAACTCCCATAATTATCAAGGCAATAATAGCAATTATCCAAATATATTTTTTCATCTTGCACTCCTGGCAGCCCTTATCTTTTGTTTTAGCTCATTAAGTTTTGGTAGTATATCTGCTCTTTTCTTTCCATTTAATATGTCTTCTTTTATCCGCGTAATCAGCTCAAGAATTTCTGCAGCGGAATCATCGCTAATCAAGCCATTTTTATTATCATCTTCAATTCTCTCTTCAAATTCATACAACAAGAATACTAAATATTCTCTGGCTTTTTGCGCTCTTTCTTGAGTTAATGCTCCCAAGTTTCCCTTCACTCCTATAGTTTCTTTAAAGCATTTGTCTTTATCCCTGCCTTCCATATCATAACATCCTCTAGTTTGCACATTCTTATAAAGCGCAATGCAGGAAGTAGGATTTCTCAATGTCTTGCAAGCCTCTGGAACTCTGGCTTCATAATCAACATTTTCGTCTTCAACTTTATTTTGAAGCCTGCATTTGATGCGCTCTTCTCTTATTGAAATAGACTCGCAATCCTTCTTTTTTATTATATCGTTTGAACTAGCTGGCGCAGGCGGCGGCTGCGGAATTGTACTTGAGCCTGCGGCATAAACAAAAACATTGCCTAATAATGTAACAATAGATACGAAGATTAGAGCTAACATTAACTTATCTCTCATCCTTTTCTACATTTCTTCTATATTTAAAATTTTTGATTCAAAATTCAACTTTAGGTACGGCCTTAGCCTCGGCCGGTATTTGCAGAAATTCCTTCTTTTTCTTATTAAATAAGCTGGCAAAGAAAGTTCCTGGAAATGTAGCTACAGAATTATTAAATGCCAATATAGAATCATTGTAATACTGCCTTGCAAATGAAATCTTATCTTCTATTGCTGCTAATTCCTGTTGCAAATGCAGGAAATTCTCATTTGCTCTTAATTGCGGATAATTTTCAGCAATGGCAAAAATAGACTTCAAGGCATTCTGCAATTGTGAGCCAGCCTTCATTCTTTCAGGAAGAGTTCGCGCAGACAGCAATGCTTTCCTAGCATTTGTAACTTCTGTCATTATTTTTCTTTCATGCTTTGCATATCCCTTAACCGTATTAATTAGATTAGGAACTAAATCAGCCCTTTTCCTCAACTGGACATCTATCTGCGATAAAGAATTATCAATTCTATTCCCTAGAACTACAAAACGATTGAAATAATACATAAATATAAGCACAATTAGAATAAATATCCCTATTAAAATCCACAAAGCAAGTGCCATACCAGCACTTAATTATCTTCTTTTATAAATCTTTTCTTATTATTCTCTAAAACAAAAGGAATAAAAAGCATAGAATTTTAATTAGTTTATGGAAGGCAGAAATAAGGTAATTCTTACATTTATCATTTTAATATTTTTAATTGCCTTCTTATACTTATCTTCCGACTGGTTCTCTAGGACAACAGGATTTGGCATTCAGGAAGATCCAGACATAGTTTTAGCAAAATGCCTGACTCAAAAGGGCATTAAATTATATGGAGCTAAAGCATGTTCTGATTGCCAGAAGCAAATCCAGTTATTTGGACCTAGCGCATTTGAGCATATAAATTACATAATATGTAATGGTGAAGGAGGCACATGTCAGGAGATTTTAAGCGTGCCCGCCTGGGATATTAACGGGACAATTTATTATGGTATAAAATCTACAAATAACTTGAGATCTCTTTCTGGCTGTGTTGAATAATGCATTATGAATTCAAAGAATATGTTCTTTAATGTAAGCAATAAGCAAGAATAATAATTATATTTATAAACCTCTAAAAATTTTAATACATATGGATACAGAAGGAGTGACAAAGTATATAGAAGATTTCCAAGAAAGTCCTCCAGTAGATATAAATTCTATAAAAGAATTAAATACATGGAGAAAAATATTATTTTTTAAGGGTTTAATTGGGCGCAAAGAAACCCGCTATAATGGAAAAGGGTATGGCAATGTTAGTCAAAGAGTAAACGGAAGAAGTTTTATAATCACGGGCTCCCAAACAGGGCATTTAGAGGATCTGACAGCAGAGCACTATACAACTATAAAAGAATATTACCCTGAAGAAAATAAAGTAATCTCTCAAGGTCCTATTAAAGCGTCTTCAGAATCCATGACACATGGCTCTATTTACAACGCAGACAACTCAATAGGATTTGTATTTCATGTTCATTCTCCTACAATTTGGAGATATGCAAAACCTCTCGGCATACCAATGACAAGAGAAAATGTAGAATACGGAACCCCAGAGATGGCGAGAGAAGTAGAAAGGCTTTTCAATGAAACTAATGTTAGAAAATTAAACATATTTTCAATGGGCGGCCATGAAGACGGAATTTTCAGCTTTGGAAAAATAGCCGATATAGCAGGCTCTCTAATCTTTAATTATTTATCAAAAGCGCATGAAATGAGCCTAAAAATTTAAATACTCTTTATTTAGAAAATTGCTATGGTATTAAAAGATAAGATATCGGGATATGTAATACCTTTGTTAATAGGCGGAGCTATTGGCATAGGATTGTATGGAATTGCTAATCATTATATTAAGAAGAGAGATTACAAAATAATGCTAGACCAGGCTTTATATGATTCCAAGATTTCAAGACCAGATGCTTTAATTCATTTAGGGGATATAAATGGCGATAGATACAATGACTATGTTATTCTTGATTCAATTGAAGATAGGAAAGGCGATAATAAGGATTTAGGCAGGGCATTTATTTTTCTTGGGCATCCCGACGGAGTTTGTTATCCTATTGAAAGATTCTCCTATCCCGAATCTAAAAGAAAAGAGATTATCAGCTCTGCAGAAGAAATGGCTAGATTAAAAAATGCTTTGCTGTCTAAAAAGAACTGAAAATCCCCTAATATTATTCATTTAAGTTATTTTATCAAAATAAATAATTTTATAAGGCAGGTCTCTTTTTATATGAAATGAAAATAATAACGCTTCATTGCGACTATATAAAGTTTAAGCCGTTAAAAAAGGCAATTAAAAACGCAGAGGAATTAAAGACAAAAGAAGAGCAATTAGTGAAAGAACCTTTAGTTGTGCTTACAGCAGTAGAAAAAGGCGACAATCATGATTCAGTAAGAGAATTAATTGAAGCAGTAAAGAAAACAGCGAAAGACGTGAAAACTAATAATGTCGTTATCTACCCATACGCTCATCTATCTTCAAATCTTGCATCTCCAGATACAGCTTTAGAATATTTAGTTGAAGCAGAGAACGTATTAAGAGGCGAAGGTTTTCAAGTTACAAGAGCACCATTTGGCCATTATAAAGAATTTGAATTAAAATGCAAGGGCCATCCGCTTGCAGAATTATCAAAGGAATTTAAAGTATCTAACAAGAACGAAGGAAAATTAATAGAAAAAATAGAATCTTATGACCCAAAAAATCTTCTAAAAGAAATTTCAAGGACAAAACTTGATACTTCAAAATTAAAAGATAATGACCATAGAATTTTAGGGCAGAAGCTTGATTTGTTCAGCTTCAACGAGACAGCGCCTGGGCAACCATTCTGGCATAACAACGGATTAATTATTTTTAATGAATTAATAAAATTATGGAGAGAAGAGCATAAGAAAGCAGGCTATCAGGAGATATTAACGCCCCAAGTGTTTGATAATAAATTATGGAAAGTTTCAGGGCATTGGAATTTATACAACGAAAATATGTTCCTGACAGAATACGAGGACAGGAAATTCGCAGTAAAGCCAATGAATTGCCCTGGAGCAATGCTTGTATATAAAACAAAAACAAGAAGCTACAAGGACTTGCCGTTAAGGCTCTCTGAAATTGGAACAGTCCACAGAAAAGAACTTTCAGGAGTGCTGTCAGGCTTGTTAAGAGTTATAAGAATAACGCAGGATGATGCCCATATATTCTGCACAGAGGAACAGCTACAGGAAGAGATAATCAATGTCATTAATTTGTTTAAAGATATACTTAATGGATTTGGCTTCAAATATAGCTTTACAATTAGCATAAGAAGCAATGAAAAGAGGGATAAATATTTGGGAGACGATAAATTATGGAATAGCGCTGAAAATGCGCTTGTGAAGGCCCTTGGAAAATTAAAGATTAAATTCAATAAAATGCCAGGAGAGGCAAAGTTTTATGGGCCAAGTTTAGATGTTGTTATTAAAGATTCTTTAGAAAGGGAATGGCAGTGCTCTACATTGCAATTAGATTTCAACCTTCCGAAAAGATTTGAATTAGAATATGTAGGAAAGGACAACAAGACACATACTCCGATTGTTCTGCATAGGGTAGTTTTTGGCTCTTTGGAAAGATTCATTGCAATTCTTCTGGAGCATTTAAATGGCAATCTCCCTCTCTGGCTTTCCCCCATTCAAGTTAGAGTTATTAATTTCGCAGATAGAAACATAAGATCAGCAGAGAAAATTGAGAAAGACATAAAAAAAGAAATTTCAAATATAAGAATAGATTCTGATTTTAGATCAACAACAATTAACGAGAAAATAAGAGACGCAGAATTAATGAAAATTCCTTATATTATGGTAATAGGAGATAAAGAAGAGAAGAATAAAACAGTTGCATTAAGAAAAAGAGGCCACAAGAAAGTTTATTTTGGAGTTAAATTAGATAAGTTTATTAATGAATTAAAAGAAAAAATTGATGAAAGAAAATGAACTTGGATGATATTCTTAAGAAAAGCTGTAAATCTTTTGTAAAATCATGTTTTTATACTATTTCCCGCAAATATTTCGGGAAATAGGAGTTGGGACTTGCACCACTCGCCTCATTCTTCGGCTCGGGGAAATAAAAAATTATCTTTCTTCCCGCCCAGATACTAAAAAATTATCTTGAAAATTAATAGAAAAACTTTGCTTATCGGACCAAAGAAAACAGTAATGAAATGCTTCGCACTTCATCTAACAAACGATAAGCAGTTCGTTTCACTCACCCAAATTTTTCTTAGGGTTGGCTATTAAAAATCTTTTCCTTCAACTAATCGCTCTAATTCTGCTGTTTGCCCATCATATGTGTCTGTTGATGGTATATCGCTCCAAGATCCTGATGGAAAATGTAGGCTTCCTTCTTTCTGGTCTAAAATATAATGTATTATGCTTCCCATTGGTCCTCTAAATCTATCAACTCTAACGCTTTCTGCTTTTTGCATATCTTCCGGATGACCAATGTAAACTCCAAATGAGCCATAATAATCTTTAATTTGCCCTACATTTTCTTCTGTTAGATGTGGAGCGTGAACTAGATAAAACTTCCCTCTATCTTCCGAGCTTCTTGCAAGATATTCAATTCTGTGTCCTTGAGGTATTTCTTCTACTTGTAATCGCTCTCCACTTTTCAGTTTTATGTCTTGTGTCATGCTTTTTGGTAGAATTAGAGCTTTATAAATCTTTCGGTTATTTACTACTTTGCAGTTAATAAGCCCAACCCTAATTTCTCAAAATAGCCACGATAATTTTTCCTATTTATTGGCGGAGTTTCCACCTCCGCCCCCACCCAAAGAGAATTTTCAACTCTGCGAAAATCAAAGATTTTCTTGCCACGTTGCACTCTCGCTAACACTCGGCTCACTTAATAGGGAATATTAGTATACTGCCGTTGTTTTACTTGTAGATAATATTGTGATTCAATCGATTATAAGGAAAATATAGAACTTTTCTTTACTACTTTAATATCAATTGTCCATTCTATTATAGGTCTTTTTTCACCTTCCTCAACGCATATATGCAACAAAGCCACTCCCTCAAAATTAGATTTATCGCTATAATTTAATGGAACCAAAATACTTCCAAGTTCTTCTCCCTTCATTGCTACTCCTCTTCCTTCCAGTATTTCCTCAATGCAGAATTTTGCTTTTTTTCTTAAATCATTATGCTTAGAACCTAATTCCCATTGAATATAATAGGCAGGTTTTCCATCTGGGCTTCTATAAACTACTGTGTCCGCTTGATATTTTCTTTTGAACAATCCCATAAATTTCTCATTATTGTTCACTATTTAAATATTTCGTTTCTTTTTAGTAGTATCTTTTAAATTTAGTATAACTCATAGATAATGTTCTAAATTCATTCTATAAGTATGCTTATTTATCATTAATAACAATCTTGCGACGATAGAATTTACCTATTAAATAGTTAGAAAGAATCGCGTTATTTATATTGAGTCATGCAACACAATTTTTAAATCTAAAAGCTTATAAACTATCTTAATTTAATTAACAAAACAGAAAAGAAGATGAAAATACAACCATACATACAAAAGCTTAATATATCCTCTGAATACAAGCAATTCAAGGAAAAATATTCCGACGCATTTCTCGTTGCAGGTTTTTTTGTCCTGGATTTTGAAATGGGCCAGAATATCCATCAAATAGACTTTTATATCCCATCCAAAAAGAAATTCGCAGCATTCACACTTGATAAGGGAGTAAATCTTCAGATTTTAGACGCAGCCATAGACAAGGCTCCTGAAAAATTAGAGATAAAAACAAATATAGATTTGGATGCGCTTCATGGAATCTTGGAAGATGAGATGAGAAATAGGAACATAACAGAGGAGATAAAGAAGATAATAGCTGTAATTCAAAATATCAAGGGAAAAAAGATATGGAATGTGAATTGCGTTCTCTCTGGCATGGAAATTCTCAAGGCGCATATCGAAGACGAATCTGAAACAATTCTAAAAATGGAGAAAACTTCTTTCATGGAGATTATGAAAAAAGTCCCAATGGAGCAGATAAAAACGCAAATGCAGTCAGAACAGCCAAAGGGGGATATCAAGGAAGAAATAGACAATCTTGAAAAGCTGGAAGAAAAGATACAAAAAGAAAAGCAAAGGCTTAAGAAGCAAATAACTGAAAAAGGTGGAGTAGAAAAGGCTGAAAAAGAAAAGAAGCCAAAAAAAATAGATGCTAAAAATGTTCAAAAGAATTAAAGACTACCTAAATGCCTAATTTTCTTTTATCCCACAGCATTTTTGTATAACCCTCTTTAATAATCTGCTTTCTTCTGATATCTAATTTATCAATGACTTGTAAAACTCTCCCTCGAGCCATTTCAATGTCTTCTTTATCGCAAAGATACTCAATCTCTAAAAACCAGCCAAGATGTTTCACTTTATTAATCTCCACATGAAACTTTTTGTTTATCTCATATATCTCGCTTAATTTCTCTTTCCTTAGCCATTGTTTAAACCCGAAATCCTTAATCAAATCCAAAAACGGCATAACATCTCTTAAAATAAATTCCCTCTCGTTCTTCGCATGCACGCGATTTAGATAGGACAATCTCTGCTTAAAATTAATTTCATAAATATCTCTTCTTTTCCTAATCCTTAAGCTCTTCATCGGATATTTTTTCAAGCTTTCTAAAGTATAGTAATCATCAATTTTCTTCTCCTTATGGACAAATTTTGCAATTTTTTTTATCCTCTTTCTAAAAATAGCAGGGTCAGAAATCCAAATTTTCGCCTCCACCTCTATCATATCAAAATTAATAAAAAGCCATATTTAAACTTAACATTTTTTATCTCCATATATACTCTAGAATCAAATATAAAGAACAAATTAAAGTCAATCTATTACCTCCAATCACAGATAGCCCCAATAAAATATCTTTCTCTATCTTGCTATATGACTATTATCTATTTTAATAATCAGAAATAAAAAATAAAAATCTAAGCGCAAACTGCAGTCTCGGTTGATACAGGACATACTACTCCGCCAACCACAGCAGCGGAGCCTACTCTTGCAATTTGATTACCTGCAGTAACACTATCAAAATCTGGTACTGCTGTCTGAGGTCCTGTACCATCAGGATCTTGTGGCGTACATCTTTGTTGCGCCAATGGAGCTATATTAGTGCAATCAGCATCTCTTGTTACAGACTGAGAATCATCTGCAGTTGTTTCATAATATATTAATTTTATTCCCTCAATAGTATCTTGTCTGCCATCATTTCTGACTGTTACCCCACCATCACTTGCAAGACAAGTCCCAATCAACTTAGCACTCGTGGTTATGCAAGCCCCTGTAATTTGCTTGCCAGTTTCCTCTAATGTGCTCCTTACAAAGGCCCACACTATAGCGACCGCAGCAATTGCCAAAAGTATAATCAATGTAACTGTTACTACATCACTCAACCCTCTTTTTTGTCTGAACATATATTAGTTAAATATTTGGTATTTATAAATCTTTTGATGCTGTCAGTATCTCCGCATAGAGCGGTTTAATCTACTCTATTATGAAAGTATAGACTTTCAGCCATTGGCCGAGAGAGCATGCAAAAGAAGAAATGTTGAACTCTTTTTGCAGGATAAGGCTTATGATGCAGAAAAGCATCATAAGTTTGTTAGATACAAAATGAAAAGCAAGATGATAGCTCCATTAAGAAGACATGGAAAGAAAATAAAAGTATTTTACAGAAAGCAAATGAAAGAATTGCCGATGATATATAAAAAAAGAGCAAGTATTTGTGAGAATGGAAACTCTATACTGAAAAACAAATATGGGGACATAATTTATGCAAAAAAGTTTAGAACACAGAAGATAGAAGGATTAGGTAAGATGTTGGTTTATGACTTGGAAAAAGCGATTAATATTAGTTATTCGAGTTTACTTTCTACAGCACTCTTGGAGAAAAATTTAAACAGAACTTTATAATTTGTCACTTAAAAAATAATACTTTATTAATTTTTAAATTATCGACGGAAAAAATTCCGATATAGAAATGTTTAAATATGAATATGTTTTAAATCTAAAATAAATACAATAGATTGTGTTAAGAATTGTAAAAACCACAATATATTGTGTTAAAGGAATAAAAAGAGATGCTGTGCCCTTACTGCCTTAATGAAGAAAGCAAGGTTATAGATAAAAGAGATGCTCAAGAAACTACGAGAAGAAGGCGGGAATGCCTAAAATGCGGCAAGCGATTCAATACGAGAGAAGGAGTTGAAAGAGCTGAACTCCGCGTAATTAAAAAAGATGGCGGAAGAGAAGAGTTTGAGAGAGAAAAAATAAAAAGAGGGGTATTAAAGGCGTGTGAAAAGCGGCCTGTGAGCGATGAAATAATTGAAAAAATGATTGGAAGAGTAGAGGAAAAAGTGAGAAAAAAGGGAGATGACGTTAAGACGAGTTTTATTGGCGAACTAGTATCAAAGGAGTTAAAGAAAATAGACAAAGTGGCATATATCAGATTTGCGTCTGTTTACAAGGATTTTGCAGATCTTGATGATTTTAAAAAAGAGATAAGGGATTTAATTAAAAAATAAATTAAAATTAATATTCATAAAAAGAGACGAAAAGATGATGAAAATGGGAAGGGAAATAAGATATCACAAAGAAAGATATAATATTAGAATTATGGATTGTAATAGATTAACTTGAAGAGCATAAAAAGATTATAAAAATAGGAAAAATTGTAATCGATAAGCGAAGTGAAAAGATGATACAAAAAAGAGGACTGGAGAATATGAATGGAAATAATATGCAAAAAACTGATAAAGATAATAATTTGGATAGTTGTAACTATAATAATTATCATAATATTAACTTAAACATTATAACAAATATATAAATAAAATATCATATTCGTAAAAAGAGGAAGAAAATGGCTAATGGTAATGGAGATAATTTAAATGGGAATAGCAATGGAAATGGGATTCATGAGCATGGGATAAAACATCCCATGTATCAGAAAATAGAGTCTTCATCATTTTCTGCTAAAATTCCAATGTTAATGGAGAGGTATTTTACTCGAGAGGGAGAAAACCCTTTTTCTTTTGACATTAACGGGAAACCTTTGAAATGGATATCTGAAGATGTCAGTGTAACAGATGATCAAGGAAAAGTTATTTTTACGCAACAAAATGTTAAAAGGCCTGATTTCTGGAGCTCGCTAGCTATTAAAGTTGTAGCGAGCAAATATTTCTGGGGAAATCAGGATAAAGGAGAAAGAGAAAATAGTGTCGAGCAATTGATAGGCCGCGTTTCAAGATATATAGGCAGACAGGCATTAAAGCAAGGATATTTTAACGAAAAAGAGAGTAAGATTTTACAAGATGAAATTGCGTCTACTTGTTTAAATCAATTATGCGTGTTTAATTCGCCTGTATGGTTTAACGCAGGAATACAATTTTATAATAAAGAGGCCGGAGGAGTAAGTAACTTTAAGTGGGATTTTGAAAAGGAAAAGGTCGTAAAAGCAATAAAAAACAAGGACCAAAGTGGAATATCTGTTCCAAAAGATTACGTTGAAGATAGACCACAATGCTCAGCATGCTTTATTCAGGGCATAGAAGATAATATCGATTCTATACTAAAAGTTCAGGTTGCAGAAGCAAATTTGTTTACTGCCGGCTCTGGTACAGGAACTAATCGCTCTCCGTTAAGAAGCTCTAAAGAAAGATTAACAGGGGGAGGATGGGCATCAGGACCTGTAAGTTTCATGAAAGGCTATGACGCCTATGCTGGAGTTATTAAATCAGGAGGAAAGACAAGAAGAGCTGCTAAAATGGAGATATTAAATGTTGAGCATCCCGATATTATAGAATTTATTGAGGCAAAACAAAAGGAAGAAAAAAAGGCATGGGCGTTAATAGAGCAAGGCTATGAAGGGGGAATGAATGGAGAAGCATATAGAAGCATTTTCTTCCAGAATTGTAATATGTCTGTTCGTGTTCCTGATGAATTTATGGAGGCTGTAAAAAATGATGAAGAATGGCGGACGCGATTTGTAACAACAGGAAATGTATGCGAGACTTTGAAAGCTAAAGATATTTTAATGAAGATTGCTGAAGGAACCTGGATCTGCGGAGATCCTGGAATACAATGCGACAGTGTTATTAATAAATATCATACTTGCAAGAATTCTGGAAGGCAAAACGCAACAAATCCGTGCAGTGAATATTCTTTTCTTGATGATACAGCGTGCAATTTAGCTTCAATCAATTTAATGAAATTTAGAACTTCAGAAGGACTATTTAACGCTGAAAAATTCAAGAGAGTTATAAAATATTTTATTACCGCAATGGAGATTATTGTTGATGGAGCAAGCTATCCGACTGAAAAGATTGCAGAGAGGTCGCATATTTTCAGAACTTTGGGATTAGGCTATGCTAATTTAGGAGCTTTATTGATGTCATTTGGCCTGCCATATGATTCTGAAGAAGGAAGGGCTGTAGCAGCAGCAATTACTGCAATTATGTGCGGGGAGGCTTACAAAACAAGCGCTGAATTGGCAGGAATGATGGGCCCATTTCCCGGATTTAAAGAAAATAGAGAACCTATGATTGATGTTATAAGAATGCACAGAGATCATGTGAAGGATATTGATGTTGAGAAAATTCCTTTATATTTGAGGGATTTAGTTAATGTCGCTTGGGATTCCTGGACAGAGGCACTTGAGCTTGGAGAAAAATATGGGTTTAGAAATGCGCAGGCAAGTGTATTGGCGCCGACTGGAACAATTTCTTTTATGCTCGATTGTGATACAACTGGAATTGAGCCAGATATCGCTCTTGTCAAATACAAGGTATTAAGCGGGGGCGGTATGCTGAAAATAGTGAATAGATGCGTTCCTTTGGCTTTAAGAAAGCTTGGCTATAATGAAAACCAGATTAGTGATATAGTTAATTATATAGACAAAAACGACACAATTGAAGGGGTGCCATATTTAAGAGAAGAGCATCTGGCTGTTTTTGACTGCGCATTTAAGCCTGCAAAAGGCAAGAGAGCTATTCAATATAAAGCCCATATTGATATAATGTCTGTGACTCAGCCGTTTATTTCAGGAGCTATAAGTAAGACAATCAACATGCCGGAAGATTCGAGCATAGAAGATATTGCTAATGCTTATATTTACGCATGGAAAAAGGGCCTAAAGGCGGTTGCGATATATCGTGAGAACAGCAAGAGAAGTCAGCCATTAAATACGCAAAAGACTGAAAAAGAAATGATAAAGAAAATTGAGAAAATTTCCAGGGAGAGAATACCTATGCCTCAAACAAGAAAATCAATTACGCATAAGTTTGAGATTGGAGGACAAACTGGCTATTTAACAGTTGGATTGTATGATAATGGGAATCCAGGAGAAATATTTATCACAATGGCAAAACAAGGCTCAACAATCAGGGGATTAATGGATGCCTGGGCGCGCTCAATTTCATTGAACTTGCAGTATGGGGCAACTGCCAATGATTTATTTGGAAAATTCAGGCATCAAAAATTTGAGCCAGCTGGATTTGTGAAAAATGAAGGAGGAGGAACAATTGACGAAAAAATAAGACCGATAAGGACTGCCTCGTCTATTGTTGATTACGTTGCACAATTCATGCTGAATAATTTTGGAGAGAGCTCTGCTGGAGTAAAAATAGAGGTTGAAGAAGATTTAGAAGATAGTAATATGGAGGAGCAGGCCATGTTAAGCGAATTTGGCAATGAGGGGATTATATGCTCGTTCTGTGGAGGGCCTGCAAAGAGAATCGGGAATTGCGAGATAATGTGCATGAGTTGCAAGCAAACGCAGAGAAGCGGGTGCGGAGAATAATCTTTCTGTATTATCTTTAGTGCTTTTGCTGTAATATCTTAAGCTCAGTCTCTCTTTCAGCTTTAATTTCTCAAAGCATTTTCTCCTTGTTTTCCTAGATTTTTATCTCCTCCTTTCGTGCTTTTCTTATTTTTTTATCTTTAGCCCTAAACTCTCTCATTTTAGATTTTTCCCTTCTGCAACAATTAGGGCATGAAACTCATTGTAGAGTTTATAGTCTCTCGGAAGATTTTTGTGAAATAAATCTTGGAGCTCATCATAATCACTACTATTAACACCAAGATATTTTTCCGCGATTTTTTTCGTGTAATTATCTACGACAAAAATTGGCCGCTTATATGCGTATAAAAGTATAGAATCTGCAGTTTCTTTTCCAATTCCCCAGATGTTTAATAATTCTTTTCTTAGTGGTATTCTTCTCTCATTTTTCAAATGAAATTCAGCAAATAATTTTAATTTTTTTATCTTTTGATTGAAATAGCCTGCGCTTTTGATTAATTGTGCCAATTTTTGGTTAGATGTTTTTAATAATGTTTGCAAAGAAATCAAATTATTCTCATGCAATTTTTCCAAGGACTTTTCTACATTTTTCCATAAAGTATTTTGTGTTAATATTGCGCCAATAATTATCTCAAAAATTTCTTCTTTATTTTTAGGATAAGTATAATCCCGCGGATGATATTTTCCTTTTATTGGCCACCATCCTTGATAGTTGTGCTTTTTTAATAATTTCTCATATAAAGAGATTAATCTTTTGTTCAAATCTTCCATATTTCTGATAATTTCAGATAAGTTTTTAAGTTATTTGATTATTAAATTATATGTCCTACGAATTACCTAAAGAGGTAAAAGAGATTGTTGGAGATAAAGATATAGATATTATAAAAATTGGAAGGGAGAGGTCGGTATAAGGAGTATTATTCCTTTGAGAATTTTTTATGGCAAAACTGATTATCATCCTAGAGAGCAATGGCTATTAAAGGTATGGGATTTTGATAGAGATGATTATAGAACGTATGCTCTAAAAGACATTATAGAATGGATTTAGTCTCATCATTAACTAAGGGAACAAATACAAAGCCTGGAAATTCTTTGATTGTGATTTTATTCTTATGCTTTTTTATCTGAAAGATTGAATTTTTCACAGGAGTTACTATTATCGCGTCTTCTTTTAATTGGGAATATAAATGTTCTGGAATTTCCTCAGCGGCTGCACTTATTATAATTCTGTCATAAGGAGCATGTTTTGGAAATCCGTATAAGCCATCTTTGTTTAATATTTTAATTTTCTTGTTCTTTGACAGAATTTTCTTTGAGCTTTCTGCAAGCGAGCTTATTATTTCAACTCCATAAATTTCTCCTTTTTTTATTATCTGTGAGATAAGCGCTAAGACATAGCCTGAGCCAGAGCCAATCTCTAATATTTTCTGATTTTGCTTCAAATCTAAAAGTGAGAGCATGAACGCAATTGTATAGGGCTGCGAGATTGTCGCTCCTTTTTCCAAAGGCAGGGCATTATCTTCATAAGCATAATGCCTTAAGGCTTTAGGCAAAAAGCGCTCTCTTTTCACTTTTTTAAATGCGCTTATTATTTCTTTTGAGAATCCATGCAATCTAAGGCTTTTTAATAATTGATTTTTATTCATATTTTATTTAAGATTTTAGTATATTAAATATTAACTGTTTTAATTAATGTGTTTCCCATAAGCTTTATTAAGGCTCTTTTTTATTTTAAATAATGAGCGTAAAAATTTTAACTTCTAAGAGTTTTGATGAATTTGTAAAAAGCGGAAAGAGCGTCATTGATTTTCATGCTGATTGGTGCAATCCATGTAAGATTTTAAGCCCGCTTGTTGAAGATGTTTCCGACAAGATAAAAGATGTAAAATTCGGCAAAGTAGATGTTGACAAAGAAGGCGGATTAGCACAGAAATTTGAGATAAAGAGCATTCCAACTTTATTATTTTTCAAAGGAAAAGAGCAGGTTGATAGAGTTGTTGGTGTTTTATCTAAAGAAGAATTGATTAAGAAGATAAAGAGCATTAAGTAAATTTATCTTTCTAAACCTTTTTAAATAACCTGTTCTTCTCTGAGCTAAGGCTCCGTAGCTCAGTCTGGCAGAGCACTGGCCTTTTAAGCCAGGTGTCGCGGGTTCAAATCCCGTCGGGGCCATTGATTAAAAAGGTTAGAAGTTATTGAAGAGCAAAATAAATCTCTAAGAGATTCTGATCGTTTATTTGCAGAAAAGATAATTCAGTTTTTAGAAATAATGAAAAATAATCCAGAATCGGCAAAGTTAATAGCGAGGAAAAGAGTATTACATTGAAACTTGTATTTGGTTGAATCTATTCAAAAAAGAAGGTGATCCAACAAAAGGAATTCCTTATTGGAAATTAGCGAAAGATTTTATTGAACAAGTTGAAGAACAAAATGAAAAAATTATTGTTTCAACAATTGTTTTGAAAGAATTGTATTTCACTGCAAAAAACAAATTCAACCATATTAAAAAATTCTTCAAAGAATCAGAATATATTAAAATTGTGAAGACAACACCAGAAGACTACGAGTTAGCAAGGAAATGGAAGCAAGAACACGGAGCTTTAAGTTTTTATGATTATATTCATGTAGCTATCGCCAGAAGATTAAACATTCCGTTAATTACAAGAGATGAAGAACTAATAGTGCAAAATCCTATATTGAAGTTTTCAAACCAGAAGAACTAATCAGCTAATTTGTTGATCTCTTCTAAATCAATTTTTTCTTTAGATAATTTTCTTCTCAATGCTTTAACTTCTTTTACAGAATCCTCTCTACCTTGAAGAATTCCAACAAGTTTATCAAGAACTAATCTTCTAACAGCGTCTCTTAAAACATCGGACCTGCTAGAATAAACTCCAGTTTCAACTAACTCGTCTATTCTAGTTATAATTCCATGACTCAATCTTACTTGAATTGTATCCATTACCATTGCAATACTATTGTGATTGTCTAGTATTTAAGGTTTTCTATGTTTTTATTCTAAACTCAGTTTCTATAAATTTCTTCGTTGTTTCAACAAGCTCTATAACTTCCTTGAGAACTTTCATTACCGCCTCTTTTATAGATTTCTGATGTTCTTTTGGAACTTGGTTATATTGAAGAAGATAATTTTCGATAAGCTCTATTTTCTGGCTAATGTGGATTAAAACATTTTTTAGATTCTCGGTTTTTTTGAATTTAATCTTTCCATTAAGACAGGCTACATAAACTTGAGTATTTAATTTCCAAATTCCATGTTTTATCAAAGTAGACCAAATTTATCTATTTTTCGTTTCTTGCTCTTAAAAATATCTTCTCTTTGAGAAGTACTCTTTGTTCTTTCATTATTCCCTTATATAAAAAATGCCTTTACAATTAGATGTAGCATTCTTTCTGATTCTCTCTAATATTTGGCCTTCATATAAATCTCGCATTTCAATCCAAAAATCCCTGCCATCAAAATCTTCTCTTGAATAGGTTGGTTGGTAAAGTTGGGCACTTGCCTTTCTTCTTTGAGAAAATCTATCTAATTTTAGATCCTCACCGAAAGACTTATAAAGTAGAGTAGACACCTGTCAGTTAATATGGACATGTATCAAATAAAATGGACAAGACTGCAATCAGAGATATTCAGGCTTTTATGCATAAAGGCTGGACAGAGCTTGAATTTAAGAGGTATAGCAAGGCATTTAAAGAGATCTCCAACTGCCATATCTAATGCTCTTCAAGGCTTGGAAAAAGAAGGTTGGATTAAGATAAAAAAAGCAGACAACATTAACCTGCTTTCTATCGAGCTTAATAGAAATAATCAAGAAGCTATAAACATGAAAAGGGTCGAGAATCTTAAACTGATATACGAGTCAGGATTAGCTAAATTTCTTCAAGATAGCTTTCCCGGAACAACAATAATTCTTTTTGGAAGTTATTCGAGAGGAGAAGATTTTTGGACAAATGCAAGCGAAGAGCACAAATCAGATATTGATATTGCTGTAATTGGAACAAAAGGCAAGGATGTAGAATTAACAAAATTTGATAAGAAATTAGAAAGAATTGTTCTCATTAATTTTTATCCATCATTTAAGGAAATACATAAACATTTAAGAGATAGCATATTGAATGGAATATTATTATCTGGGAGCATTGACCTATGAGCTTGCCAGACAAATTTGAATATTATCTGCAAAGAGGAATAATCAGAAAACTTACTCAAGGAAAACCGCGAGCTGAATTTCTAATAAAAGAATCTGAAACATCCCTCGAAGGATTAAAGGAAAGAATTAAGCTCATTGGGATTAATGACAAAAATGCAAATTCGATAATAAAGGATTGCTATGATATTATGATGGAGTTGATAAGAGCAAAGCTTCTCTTAGATGGTTATTCTGCTTCAGGAAACTTTGCACATGAAGCTGAAATTTCATATCTTAAAAAATTAGGATTTCCAGATAGCGAGATATCATTTCTTAATGAGTTAAGGTATTTCAGAAATTCTGTCACATACTACGGCAAGATTCTGGACAAGGAATACGCTGAGAAAGTTTATGCTTTTTTGAGCGAGATCATTGTAAAACTAAAGGATATTACTAAGTGAAATGATAAAAAAAGAAAAGAGGTAAATTTACTTAAAATTTCATGAATCAAAAACTCCAGAAACTAATAGAGGAATAACTATGAAAGACTATAAAAAAGGCTCAAAATGGATTACTTTATAAAAATAGTTTTTCTGTCATTTAGGTGACGTTTACTTTACAGCTCAAAAAATAATCAAATTTAAATACAGTTCAAATCTTGCTCTTTCATGCAAAAGCAAGAAAACCAACAAATAATAAATCTAAGAGAAGTAAAGCGTTATTATGAGATGGGCGAATCTCTAGTCAAGGCCATAGACGGCATAAATATTAAAATTGAGAAAGGAGATTTTGTCGCTATCATGGGCCCCTCTGGATCTGGAAAATCAACAGCAATGAATCTTATAGGCTCTTTAGACTTAGCAACATACGGAGATATTTATTTAGACGGCTTAAATATACAGCATCTCGATGAGTCGCAATTAGCACAAATCAGGAGCAAAAAGATAGGTTTTATATTTCAGAGCTTTAATTTAATTCCAAACTTGACAGCAAAAGAAAACATAATGCTCCCAATGCTCTTTCAAGGAATATCTCCTGAAGAAAGAGAAGAGAGAGCTGAATCACTACTTAATCTTGTAGGCTTAGGAGACAGAATTAATCATTATCCAAATCAGCTGTCTGGCGGGCAACAGCAAAGAGTGGCAATTGCAAGAGCCTTAGCAAATAATCCAGACGTAATCCTGGCTGACGAGCCCACAGGAAACCTTGATACAAAAACAGGAGAAAAAGTAATATCTTTCCTTGAAGAGCTGAATAGAAAGGGAAAAACAATAATTATAGTTACACACGATTCTAAATTAGCTCAAAAATATGCAAGAACAATATATTGGCTGAAAGACGGAAGAGTAGAAAAGATCACGAAAAGAAAGAAAAAATAGTGTTTTAACTATATAGTTATAAAACAAAAGGCTTTTAAATATCACAAACTCCTTGAGTTTGGAGTATAAAAATGACATCAAAAATAATAATATCAATTAATAAAACACTAGAAGAAAAGTTGCTTAGTTTATTTAGTGAGGAAGATGCTAGGAGAATATTATCATATGGAGAAACATTCCCCTTTCAAATAGAAACTACTGATTGGAAACCAATGTTTCCTTCAAAAGCTCAAATAGCGTATTTAGAAAAATTAAAGGACAGTAAACTACCAAAACCAGAATCTTACAGAATTTACATAGGAGATGATATCAATGAAGTAACTGAAAAGCCAAATGGCGTAGAATTGCCATCCCAAATATTAGATAATAAAACTTTGTTTAGAAAAGAAGTTCTTTATAGAATAAAGGAGGTTATAGGCTCTCCTAGAGATAATTAAAATGCAAAAAACAATCGCGCTATTCATCCTTGCAATCCTGGCAATCAATCTAGTGTCGGCCGTAGCAATAAATGTAGTTGAAACGCCGGTAATTTCACCCGGAGAAGAAGGAACAATATCCATAGAAGTTGAAAATACTCTTGAAGAAGATATAACTGACGTCTCTCTATTTTTAAATTTCCAGAATATTCCATTTGTCCCAGTTGGCTCGTCAGAAGCATCTGTTGAAGAGATAGAAGAAGACAGAGAGGAAGAATTTTTATTCATAATAAAAGCTTCAAATGAAATCATTCCAGGAGATTATGCTATTCCATACACTCTGACATATGAGATTAATAATCAGCAAAAGACAAGAACAGGAACCTTAGGCATCAAAGTAAAGGCAGATCCTGATTTATCTTTCTCTTTAAGCACAGAAAACCCTGTATTAAACCAAAAAGGACAGCTTACATTAAAAATAGTTAATAAAGGATTTTTTGACGCGAGATTTGTTTCATTAAAAATCCTTCCTATTGGCTTGACGTTACTGTCAGAAGATGAGGTATACATAGGAACAGTAGATTCAGATGATTTTGAGACAGCATCATTTGATGTTATATTTACAAGCCAAAATCCAGTCTTCAGAGCAATAGTTGAATACAAAGATTTTGACAATCAATTAAAAATAACAAATATCAATCTACCTATAAAAGTTTACACGCGGGAAAAAGCCATAGAGCTTGGAATAATAAAACAAAACAATACACCATTATATATAGAAATAATTATAGCTATTATACTGATTTGGATATTGTGGAGAGTCTGGAAAAGAAGAGCAAGAATGAAGAAAAGCATAAGAGAAGGAAGGTGATTTTATGCTCTCTGATTATTTCTTCCTTGCTGTAAAAAACGTAAGAAAAAGAGGAATCCGCTCCTGGCTTACTATACTGGGAATTTTTCTTGGAATTGCAGCAGTTGTGTCGCTGATTTCACTAGGTCAGGGCTTACAGACAGCAATAACAGGCCAATTTTCAACATTAGATCAGGATAAATTAGTAATAGAGAATACAGGAACAGGTTTTGGCCCACCAGGAAGTACAGCTGTAAAAAAATTAACTTCTCATGATTTGAAACTTATAGAGCAAGTTTCAGGCGTTGAATTTGCAATTCCTAGATTAATAAGAGTTGTAAAAATAGATTTTAACAAGATATCAAAATTTGAAGGAGCAGCATCAATTCCTTCAGACAAAGAGCAAATTGAGATAGTTAACGACGTGCTTAATTTAAAGATGCAAGAAGGAAAACTACTTGAAGAAACAGATCGTGGTAGAGTTGTTCTTGGCAATAATTTCGCTGGCAAAGAAAAATTTGATAAAGAGATAACTGTTGGAACAAGACTAAATATACAAAAGAGAGATTTTGAAGTAAAAGGCATCTTAAAAAGAGGCTCATCTTTTATAATTAATGATATAATTTTAATGCCTGAGGATGACCTAAAAGAAATTGTAAATATCGAAGATGAAATAGATTTGATTGCTGTGCAAGTTGAGAATCAAGATAGAATTGAGGAAGTAGCAAAGGGAATAGAAAGGAGATTAAGAAAAGATAGAGACGAAAAAATAGGAGAAGAAGATTTCTCTGTTGAAACGCCTCTTCAATCCATAGAGTCAATAAACAACATTCTTGAAATAATAAATTTAGTAGTCGCAGGAATTGCAGCCATATCCCTATTAGTCGGAGGGATTGGGATTGCAAACACAATGTTCACCTCTGTTCTTGAAAGAAGAAGAGAAATAGGTGTAATGAAAGCAGTAGGAGCGCAGAATAAAGATATATTAACGATATTTCTTATTGAGTCAGGATTGTTAGGACTTATTGGGGGAATTGTCGGAGCTGTCATCGGTTTAATTCTTGCTTTTTCAGTTTCAAAGGCAGCTAGTTCGTTCTTGGGCGGGATTGATCTAAACGTTATAATATCTTATCCTTTGCTTTTAGCATCTTTAGCATTTTCGCTGACAATAGGAGTTCTTTCTGGAATTATTCCTGCTTATCAGGCATCTAAGTTAAATCCAGTGGAGGCTCTTCGCTCATGATAATTCCAGAAGAGAATATAAAAAAGTTTCTTGCAATTTATAAACCAGAGCAAAGAGTTCTCAAAAATGCAAATTTAGATTATCCTAAAATACACGGAGATTTTCTAATTGGACGAACATATTATACACTATCTCCTTTAAAACATGCTACAGATATAGAAATTCAATTATGCTTAAATCAACTGGCGTATGTTGGGTTGGCAGAAACGATAAGACTTTCTTTAGATCCTTTATTTAAAGATATTATCTTTGAAGACTTACAAAAAGAGGGAATGTATATTATAGAATCAAAAAAGAGATTTAAAAAGCGAATATCTCCAAATAAATATATAGCTGGAGATATGACTATCAAAAGCAAAATTCAAAGAAGAGGCATTATTTTACTGAATGCAGATTTTCAATTTGAAAATAATAGTTGCTTCGGCAATTTAGAATTAGTAATCCTAAATAGAGAGACTAAGGAGAGCAAATGATTGATTTTATAAAAATTTCTTTAAAAAATATAAGAAAAAGAAAACTAAGGTCTTTCTTGACATTAATCGGAATAATAATATCAATTACGACAATCTTTATTTTAATTTCTGTTTCAATAGGTTTGCAAAAAGCAGTAGAAGAGCAATTTAGGCTTTTAGGAACAGATAAAATATTCATTCAGCCTAGGGGCCAGTTAGCTGGTCCTGGAACAGGAGGCGCAGTTCAATTAACAGAAAAAGATTTGGACAGCATTAAAAAAACATCAGGAATAAAAGAAGCCTCTCCATGGGCAGCTTCTCCAGCAAAAATTGAATTCAGGGATGAAATAAGATACACTACAACTGTGGGAATTGAGCTTGAGACTTCTGACTTGTTTATAGAAACAGGAGCTTATAAGGCAACTCAGGGCCGCCTCTTAAAAAATGGCGACAAGGGCTCTGTGATGATAGGCTCTCATTATGGGGACGCTTCTTTCTTTACAAAGCCAATTTCCCCTGGAAACACTATTTTAATCGATGATAAAAAATTCAAAGTCAGGGGAATATTAAAGCAAATAGGAAACCCAAACGATGATAGACTAATATACATGCCTCTGGAAGATTTCCGTCCCTTATTCAACATCCCAGAAAGAATAGACACTATTGTAGCGCAAGTTAAATCGTCTAAAGATATACTAGATGTTGCAGATAATGTTGAAAGAAAATTATTCAAATCAAGGAATGTTGACGAAGACACGAGAGATTTTTTTATATTGACTCCTGAAGAGCTTCTTGAATCATTTGGCACAGTCCTAAATATAATAACAGGATTTCTTCTGGGGGTTGCTGCAATATCTCTTCTTGTCGGAGGAATTGGAATTGCAAACACAATGTATACCTCTGTTTTAGAAAGAACAAAAGAGATTGGCACAATGAAAGCAGTAGGAGCGCAGAATAAAGATATATTGAAGATATTTCTTATTGAGTCAGGATTGCTGGGATTAATCGGCGGCATAGGCGGTGTGCTCCTTGGTTTTGCAATAGCAAAAGTCATAGAATATGTAGCAATTAACCAATTGAAAACAACGCTTCTTCAAACAGCAACGCCTTTTTACTTGTTCTTTGGCTGTCTTGCTTTTGCGTTCCTCTCTGGCGCATTTTCAGGCCTGCTTCCTGCATTTAATGCTATTCGCATAAAGCCAGTTGATGCTTTGAGGTATGAGTAAACATATAAACTCGTTTATTTCTTAAAAACCTTGTATCCCTTTCTTACTTTTTGAGAAACTATAATGCCTATTTCATCCCCCTTCTTTGCACTGCTTACTGCCTTTCTATCTATTTGCATGCTCTTCACGATTTGCTCAAATTCAACATTTCCGCCTTTTATCTGTATTTTTTCGCCGACTTTAAGCGGTTTAGAAAGTTTTATTGCGGCAGCCTTTACATGGTCAAAATAGTTTGTAACCTCACCTATTTCCATATCATATATAATAGGTATAAGTTTATAAATCTTTTTGAAGTTTATTGGTTAGATTAAAAGAAATATTAAAATTATATAAGCAATAATTATAGATATACAACATTTGTGAGTGTGCTCCCCTAGATTGAAGAAATTATCGCGAAATACGAAAGAAAAACTTTGCTTAACCCATAAACAAACGAGAAAGAAATTAAAACTTCATATAACAAAGGTTAAGCAGTTCGTTTCACTCACCCAAATTTTTCTAGGGTTGGGGCTGACTACGGAAAATATTTTTCTTCTAAAACCAATTTTATAACTACTCAAGAATTTTATGGAAAGAAACTTAATGATGTTGAAGGGACTTGTAACATAGAAAGAGCATATTTTTGGGATGTAGCTCCTGCTAATCAATGGGGGGATTTTTATTAAGATCCTGATTTTGAGAGTAGCATGGGTGGAACTGGTTTAGTGATAAAAGTATCTGGAGAATGTAAACTCTCAACAGAGTCAATAATAGAAACACCGCCTTCCATACCTTCTGAAGACTCTACATCCTTCACGCCATCTTGTGTTGTTGGTGCACCTCTTCTTTGCAATGAAGGTATAATTTATACAGATTCTATTGTATTGAATTTGCGTAATAATTACGCAGTGGAAAAACCTCTAACAATAAAAAGTATAGAGTTACAATATATTGAAGGTAATAAGGCACAGCGTTGTGGGCCATCTACTTTCTCTACCGAAATAAGCACTGGGGCGTCAAAGAGTTTTAGAATTCCATGTACATATGGCATCCTTTCTACAGGCGAAAAGGTTACCAGTATTCTCTCAAAGGGTGAAAAAGTTAGTTTTGTTGGCGAAATTAAATGGTCATTTGACGTGAGCGATGCTAGTACTAGAACTGCTTCAGGAAAAGTAGAAAACTATGTTGTTTAATATTATGAAAAATCAATAAAATGACAAAACAAAAAAGAGGAATGGCGGCATGGATCTGGATTTTAATAATCCTAATTCTTATAGCTATTGGAGTAGTAATTTATTTTTCAATGAGTGGAAGTGACGGCGGAATTCTTGGAGGCAACTCAATACCTCAACCTCCTGCATTGCCTTCTGGATAAACAAACGAAAAGTGTCCCTTACGAATTAAAAACTAAAACCCTAAAGCTTCTTCAGGCCGAACTATCTTTATTCCTTGAAATTCTTTAAGCTTCAAAAGATGTTTGTCATAAGAGACAATATATTCTGATTTTGATTCAACAGCACACTCTAAAATTTTGTTATCATCAGCATCTTCTTTAACAATATCAACTTTCTTGCTAGGAGTTACCAAAGTCACAAACTGAAGAACTCTCTCAAGTATCTCTCCTGTCTCCTGCTCTTTATAGTCAAAATCTCTTGCCAGAATTTCCTTGTACTCTTCAATTATCTCTTGAGATGAGAAAATTTGAACATTTTCTTTTATACACTTAAACAAAAATTTCTGAGCCACGCTATTATCCCATAGGGTAGCAGATATTAACACATTTGTGTCAAATACAATTTTTGTTATCATCTTTTTCTTGATTTTTCTACTATCCCGGATATATCTGCCTCTTTAATACCTTTTACTTCTAACCTCTTTCTTCCTTCTTTTGCTATCTCTTTAAGTTCGCGGATTAACTCTTCTTTTGAGGGAGTTACAATTTTCTTTAAAACTATGCTATCTCTTCCGCTGACTACTGCAAACATAGTTCCTTCTGAAGCAGATATTTCTGCCCTTATATCTTGGGGTATTACTATCTGCCCTTTTGAAGACATTTTTACCATTTCAACTGCCATTTTGTTTTTCCTCCTGTTTCTTACTTTCTTATTGTAAGATATGCTTATTTATAAACCTTTCGGATTTTGAAACTAACTAACGGCCCCAACCCCACTAACTAAAAAATACTGCGATAATTTCTCTTATATAAATGGAAATTTTCAGTTTCCCACCACCAAACCCCCGACCACCCACGCACACTCACAAACGCCTTCGCCATAAATGGCTCGGGGACGTTGCACTTTTTCTTTCAGAAAACCTTGTATAACAGACATTTACAGGCTCGAGGGTTGCACCCACTCAACCCAAATTTGCATCTTTTCAATATAGTTCGCTTCGCTCAAAATACCATTGCAAACTTCTGTAAATGTCATACGATATCGCTAAAAACATTAACTTATGGTATTTTATCTTGAACAGTCTTTCATTTTATCTCTTTTTCTTCAATTATATAGCCCCACCAGGATTCGAACCTGGGTCTACGGGACCAGAACCCGCAATGCTTGACCACTACACCATAGGGCTATAAATCTTTCTATAAAATATCCTAATTATTTTATCTTTTAAAACTTTCTCATCAAGCATAAATTTAAATCTATATATTAACTCTTCAGCAAATGATAAAGAGGACTCATCTTGCAATCGGCACTGCTCTCACTTTGTACTTCCTGCCTTTTGTTAAATACAAAGCCTTCTTTATCCCAATTGTAATAATTTCTAGTTTGCTACCCGACATAGATACAATACGCTCTCATCTTGGAAAAAAGAAAATCTTTCGCCCAGTCCAAGCATTTCTTACTCACCGCGGTCCCATGCATAGTTATACAATATGCATTTTAATCTCGCTGATTTTCGCATTCTTTTTCCCAATTTTTGCACTGCCCTTCTTCTTGGGATATTCATTTCATTTATTCGCGGATAGCTTCACTGTCAATGGAATAAGGCCGTTCTGGCCATTCAAATTCAGCACATCAGGCGTTATAAAAACAGGCAGCATGCTTGATAAAACAATATTCTTCGTATTCCTCATCATAGATATATTCTTATTTTTTGCAATATTCTTAGCTTAGCAATAAGTATATTATTGCATAAGCGAGAGTTTTAAGAACTAGTTATAAGCATATTTTCAAGATTTTTCTTGAATAATTTACCAAAAAATTTATGAAGATAAAATAATCTTTAGTTTTGTTGTTGCTGGATTCTCAGTGCTTTCTTATTTAATCTATAACCTGATAGTTTAAGTAATTAAAAGTAAAGCTCATGTATCATTATCAAAAAACAGAACTAGCTCCCTTTAATACAACAATGCAGACAATAAGAAAGATTTTTATAGAAGTATTATAATATATAAATGAGGTAAAAAGATGGTAAGTTGGTGGTTGTTAGGAATTTTGTTAATATTCTTATTTATTGCCATATTTAAAACTCAAGATCTAATGTTTATCTTCGCGTTAATGAAAAAATATGGCTTTGTCTTTATAGCCATAGGCCTAATATTATTTGTCTCGTTTTCATTTTATACCATCTACAAAAGATATGACCTAGATTTGACAAGCTATAAAGGCATAACGCACGCAGGAAAAGTGTATTTCACATGGTTCATAAGCATTTTCAAAAATTTGGGAAAAATAACAGGCTATGCAGTCAATCAAGATTGGACACTAAATTCAACAACTAACGCATCAAAATCAAAATGAAGATTGGCTTGATTATCCTTAAATTGTTATTCCTCGGCGCTTTATTTATAATCAGCAATCACGAATTATATCTTAAAGAAACTAATGACAGAAACATATTTCTCAATATGTATTCTTCATGGCTGGAAACACTTTTTACGCAGGGCCTTGAAGTCACAACTTATGTAGTCAAGTTTGAATGGCTTCCGCAATTCAATGAAACCTATATTGACAAATAGTTATATTTTTATATGATTTTATTTTTCTTCTTTAGTGCCCCAGTGGCTCAGTGGTAGAGTGCGTCCTTGGTAAGGACGAGGTCCCGAGTTCAATCCTCGGCTGGGGCTTTTTCAATTAACTAAACAAATCAGTTAATTATATAAAAGACGTTTTTTATTAATCTCTCATGGAACTCCAGAATCTAAAGAAAGAATATGCTGAATTGGAAAAAAAGCACAAACTGCCAAAATTTGAAGATTTGAATGCTGACTTTGAAATAGATAAACTTGAAAAAGAGAGCGACAAAATATTAAGGGCTATTAGAAAAATTATGATGGAAAAAATAGTCAATTCAATGAGCTTCTTGGAAATGCTGATTAATCCTATCAATGCTCCAAGAATGTATCTGCCTTATATCAGAACAATGTCCCAGGAGGATAGAAAAATAATTGATGACACATACTCTTCGCTCGCTGATTTAAGCCTTCTCTCACTTGAATTAGAAATAGATACATCTGAAAACAAAGAGGCAAGTCTAATCAAAGAAGTCTTCAAAAAATGGCAAGAGCTAAGGCAGGGATTCAGACAGATTATCACAAACATAAAAACCCCAAAGAACTTTATCAATAAAAAAGAAAGAACTTATTTCGGATAAGTTTTAAAAATCTCCTCAAGCGAGATTTCCAAAACCGATACAGGCATCCTGATATTCCATGCGTTAAGAGTTTTTGGATGCAAGTCTCCCATGTATCCAACTTTCTTATCGTTTATTAAAATAGATGCTGTTCTGCCTTCTATAAAATCTTTATTGTTTGTTTCGTCTATCCTATATTCTAAACAAAGAATTTTCGTAAAATAATCAAGAATCTGTTTCATTTCTGTAAAATTCCCAGGAGTTAGCGCAATGATAAGATTTTCCTCTTCTGCAATTCCTGTCTCTGTCTGCATCTTGGCCTCTTTAGTAAAAACCTTTCCAATCTCAAATAACTTCTGCGGATAATCTGCGTCTTTATTCCCTGATAATGTTCTAAGCATCGGAACAAGCATATTATAACGAAGGAATTTATAGTCTGTTTTAGAATCTTCCAATCTTACAAGATTATCAGGCTTGATTCTCTCTACCTCTTCTTTTTTAATCAAGCTATATGAAGAAATCTCTATTAAACCCAAACCTGCTAAAATATCAGAGAGCTTGGATTTTATCTTACCCTCTTGAGATTCTTCAGCAATAGACGAAATGCTCGCCAGCTCTGGAATAAATCTGTTATAGCCATATGCGATAGCAATGTCTTCAATTATATCCACTTCGTGTAGAATATCCAATCTCCAAGGAGAAATTTCTACAGCCCCATTTTTATAGTTATATCCCATTCTCCCCAATAGCCTTGTCAATTCATGCTGTTTTAAATTCAAGCCCAGTATTTTATTGGTATTTTCTAATGAAAGCTTCATTTTTTCAGGAGTAAGATTGGGAGCAATATATTTATCTTTCCCATAATCAAGCTCCATTGCATAAATTTCCCCGCCCATGTCAGAAAGCGCTGTCACAAAAATGTTTAGGGTTTTCATCAGTAATGAAAAATCCATTCCAGAACACTCTAAAAAAACATCTCTTGTGAGATTAGTGATTCTTCCTGTTTCGTCACTGTTTATTATTGGAGGCATGGACAAGATATTATTTTTGCCGTCAATAAAAACAGGATATTTTGAAAATCCTTCAAGCAAGCGAGCATATTCTTTCCCTGTCTGATGCTTTTGAATAATCTGAAGGCCACTCATCTTCCTATTCGCTCCCAAGGGAATAAAATTAATTTTCTCAGGAGGAAGAGCAGTATATGTTATTGGTAATTCTATCTTCTCAAGCGGATATATGCCTATTGCTAATTTTTTCCTGTTTCTTCCAATAGTTGCATGCAATTTTTCTTGCAAGTCTATAATCTCTTTAATCTTCTCGTCATTGAATGAAATATTTTTCACTATGGCGCAGGCTGTAAATGGGCGCACAGTTTTTACAACCGCATCTATTTTGACATAATAGTTTTTTTCAGGTTTCTTTATTTTGTACTTCTTAATACTCTTTTCCTTCCCAAAAAAATTCTTGAATGCACGGATAAATCCCTGCATAGAAAGTAAGTCAGGTCTGTTTGGAAGAATTTCTAATTCTATCTCTCTATCGCTCATCTTTTCTACAGATACGCCAAATAATCCTATCTTATTTATCACTTCGTCTGTCAATTTAAAATGCTTTTCAAATTCCACTCTGGAAAACTTTACATTTGCCATTTTTCCTCAATCTTTCTCATTTTATTTTTTATTTTTCCCATTTTCATATTAATTAACTTCATTTTATCCACATCTTCATATTCCTCAATTGCTTTAAATCATTTGAATACATCTCTCTCAAATCTTTTATCTTGTAATAATCGCTTATTATCCTATCAAATCCCTGCCCCCATGCAAGAATAGGAATATTTTTTCCTAAAAGCGGAATCACTACCTCTGGCCTGAAAATGCCTCCTCCTCCAAGTTCAAGCCACTCTTTTCTTTCTTCATGAAACACCAGAATTTCAACGCTTGGTTCTGTGAATGGATAAAAAGTAGGAGTGAATTTTATTTTCTCAAAACCCATTTTCCTATAAAACTCCTGAAGATAGCCTAATAAATGCCTAAATGTTGCATTTTTATCTATTACAATTCCCTCTGTCTGATAAAATTCAAATGTGTGCTTCCAGTCAAGTGTCTCATTGCGGAACACTTTCCCAATTGTAAAATATTTAACAGGTATGTCTGCCTCTTTCAATTTCGCAACTGTCTGCGCAGATAAAACAGTTGTATGAGTTCTAAGAATAACTTTTCTTGCTTCTTTTTCATCCCATTCATATCTCCAGCCCTTGCTATTATCAACTCCTGACTCATGAGCTTGCTTAACTCTTGTAACAAGCGCTTTGTCAGTAAGTTTCCCCTCAATATCTTTTATAAAAAAAGTATCCTGCATTTCCCTCGCAGGATGATCCTGCGGCGTAAATAGAGAATCAAAATTCCAGAAAGCAGTCTGTACTATAGGGCCTGTCATCTCTTTGAAGCCTAAATCAAGCCATATTCTCTTGGCATAATCAATGGATTGATTAACAAAATGCTTCTTTCCTCCATGTATTATTGGCACATGAGATTTTATGTCATAAGCGCGAAATTTCTTGTTCTTTCCCCAGTTTTTTATAATCTCTGGAGTTATTTCTTCAATTAAATCAGCTCTTATTTCTTTTTTGATTAATTGTTTCCCAAGTTCTGTAAGCTCAAAATATATGATGCTCGCCTCCCTCACCTTTACGACATCCTTTCTCTTCTTCAGATTAGAAAAAACCTCTTCCAAATCAGGACTCAATTTTTCCTCGTCAATTGGAAGAAGCTCAAGAAACTGCTCTTCAGGAGTTTTTTTGATAAGTTCTTCTCTCAGGACTATCATCTGTATTTTAGCATTCTTTATTTCAATAAAGCCCTTATTTTTTAGTAAACCGAGAGAAACATCGAATTCGTTATCAGATAATTTTGAGAGTTTTTTTGCGTCATCTATTGTTACATTGTTATTATTCTCTAAAAAGCCAAGAAGTTTTCTTTCAGGAAGAAAAGTCTTCTTATAATACAGCCCATTTGTCCCAAGTTCTATCATCCTTTGCGTTTTCTTCGTTATTTTAACAATATTCTTGCTCTCTAAAAATCTCAATGCCCTTAAAACAGAAGTATTATCCAAGCCTGCTTCTTTTTCTATCTCCCCTATATTCATATTTAAAAAAGGTATTATCTTTCTTTCTATAGGCGATAATTTTTCTATTATTTTTTCCAATTGATTAGCCATGATAAAGATGAGGCTGGAAGGATTAAAAAAGTTTGGTTTTACAATTTAATTGTTTTTTTTTCTGTCTAATAACCCCTTAAAAAAATATTTTGCCCTTTCTTGTTCCATTAATTCTTCTAAATCTTTATCCATTTTCTCCATGCCTTGCCTTGAGAATATTTTTATTTCCCCATTTCTTTGCAATTTTTCTAATTCTAAGATAGAATCTTTCTCTCCACGACCATAACCAAAATAATAAGCAACAAATGCAGACGTCCCGCAAATAAAACCAAAGGATATTAAACCAATAGTGCTCAGAAATAATCTCCTATATTTATTAGCTGAATATTTTGATTGTTTTTCCATATTTTGTTTTTCCTTTTCGTATGCTAATTCTTCTATTTCTTCCTCATGCAATTTTTTATATTTATCTTTTTCCATAAAAATGCAATCTAATTTTACTATTTAAATTTATCTTTTATGAAATTGCTTCACCAACTTGTTTAGTAGAAGCTCCAATTGAAATAAAAAATGAAGATGCGTCTCTTTTATCCTTAAAATTTAAAATCACAAATTTAGCATTTGCCTTTCTGCATATCTTTATATTTTGGATTATTTTTCCCAGTATTATCGCCTTTTCTCTTTTTCCCAGTTTCCTTAGTTCATTTAAATCAATACCAATCGCTATCTTATTTCTTGCAGCAATCCTTGCCAGAACATGATTCAAGCCAGAATCCAAGAGCAAAATATCAAAATTCCCATATTCCAGTATCTTCCTGTTAAATTCGTCATCCTGCGCTTTTACTACTACTGGCCTTTCGCTGCAATTCTTAATTTCTTTTTTCGCTTTTTCTATGTTTGAAATGTCTATCATTTTAGTTTCCCCATTAATATAGCATAAAGTTGCGATGATATGTAATAACCACTTTTTATTAATTTCCTTATCAGCTCTAAAGCCTCTTTCTTTGTTATTTTGCTTATTTCTAAGTTATACAAAATTATCCCAGCCATGCCAATTGTTTCTATTTCTAAAGAACGAGCTATTTTTCTTGCTCTTTTATCATCTGAAATAAAAATTCTAACATTTTTTTCTAAGCATAAAGAAATAGCTGCTTTTTCTCCTTCGCCTAAAGTAAAATCTTTTAATTTATTTATTTCAATTTCTCTAAGAAATCCATTTAATTCATTTTTTATTATTACATTCTCTGGCTTATTTTTACTAAAAATTTCTTCTAAAACTTGTTTAGGAATTAATATATGAAAGAACATATTTTTTGCAAGGTCAAATCTTTTCAGCTTTGCTAGAAAAAGTAAGGAGCTTGTATTTGCTACTGCTTCTTTTTCCATTTTATCGCCTTCAAATCAGCCTCTAATTCTTCTTCATCATAATTAAGATATGCTCCTTTTTCTTTAAGAAGTGCAGGCACATCCCAAACTGAAATACTCGCGAAACCTGCTAATTGTCCAAATGAAAATTCCCCTTTTTTATATTGCTCAACAGCATAATCCTTCCTCCATTCATTTATCGCCTTAGCCAGAAGCCTTCTTATTACCGAAGAGGTATCTAATTCTTCTTTTTCTGCTATTTGCTTCAAATTTTTTACAAAATCATCAGGGAGGCGGGTTGTTATTGTCTTTGTCATTTTTCTATTAATCGCAGTTTATATGTATTCTATTGTAATACAACGTAATATATAAATGTTTGGGAGATTTGTATAGAGGAGATCATAGGGCTTGGGAATTGGTTAAGCAAAGAGGATTAGAAAAAGAGTTATTTGGCGATTTTCACGAAGATTAATCAGTCCTTAATCATTGTCCCCTCAAATTTCTTATTTCTTAAAATTTTCTCTAAATTTTTCAAGTTATTTCCGATTATAAAAGTCAGAATCTTATGCTTTCTTATCAGCACAGCTGCATTTTGATCCAGGACAAAATGCTGTCCAGGAGCATGCTTTATTGCTAGTGCTTTTTTCTCAAAATCCTTCCAAGAAATTTTTCTGATTAATTTTGCGTCTTTATGCTCTCGCGGGTCTTTTGTATAAAGCCCATTCACATTTGTTACATTAATAAAATCTGTATTAAAAAAATGCGCCAGCTTGGCAGCAGTTGTATCAGAAGTTGAATTCTCCGCAAACCTCAAAGCCCCGCATATAACAATATTATTTCTCCTTAAATTATCCTTTACTTCTTCCATATCCAATGGCAGTTTGTCATTTGCTTCTTTCCCAAAGAATTGCATCATAAACTGGGCATTCATTCTAGTAGCCCTGATGCCCGCTATTGATAACTGCCTTTCTGATTTATGGTCTGACTTCAAAACAGAAATGTACTTTCTAGCTATGGTGCCTCCTCCGCAAACAATAACAAACCTATGCGTATTATAATGCCGCCTCAATAAATGCTTGAACCCCTCTAAGAATTCTGCGTCCATTTTTTCCGGCACTATTAAAGAGCCGCCTAATGAAATTACAACTACTTTTTTCATTTTTTCTTTTTTATTAATAATTTAGTAAATATCTCTTGTTGCTTATCTAATGTAAAAAGTCTTTTATCATGCTCTGAAATTTTCTCAATTAAATTATCAATATTCCTTTTAAAATAGTCAGTTCGTCTGTCAATTCTATCCATAAAAACAATTATTTTCTGATAAAATGCCCCTCCAAGAAATATAAGAGTTATTATTGGTAATAAATTAAGCCATTCTGGTGTATTAATTAAGCCTGTAAGTTTCGCAATTACATATAAAATTAAGATAATCATGCAAATCCAGATTATTACATCCCACATATCCCTCTTTGCCATAGTGAAAATAAGCTGTGTCTATATTTAAGTCTTGAGATTTTCACTTGAAAATCTTGCCATTCTCCTTGCTCCACCACAATAAATCTAGCTCATCCGCAGGAATATTAACGCTTCTTGCGAAATTAAGAAAAATGTCTTCTATCTCAAAATAATTTTTGCTGTTTTTTACTCTCCTGTCTTTTATTAAATTTAAAACAAATAAATTCTTCAATATATGCCTATCAAGAATTGCGATCTTATTGCTAGACTTTCCGATATTTCGCAAAAAATGAGAAGCCTCTTTCAGCCCATACCCATTTACATTTTCTGCTATAAAATTCCTTAACTCTCTTCTATTCTCGTTATCTAAAGAAGATCTAATCTTATCCCACTCTTTCTTTGCATTCAGAATCCTCTTTGTCTTTGTTATATGAAATCTCGTCTTTGTTTTCAAGATATCAAACACTTTTTCCTTATCAAATTTCTTTAATTTTGAGATTTCTTCTACTGCCTGCCAGCATCTTTGTGCATTGCTTTGGGGCGTTAAAAGGCAGAACATAAATTCCTTAAATTGCTCGTCATTAGATAAACTCTTAAAACCATTTAATCTCGATTTTATCTTGTGCTTCAATGCCTCATAAAGCTCTGAGATATTATCCATCAATACTAATTATCCATCCAGCTAAAAAATCTTTCTATCTCGCCATAAATCCATATCGTCCATATTGCATATTTTGTGCCCTCATTTTCTCAATATAAAAACGTGTTCCAACAAATTCAGAGACAACAGCAGTAACTATGATGTTATCCAAAGCTGCTTTAAAGACGCCTTGAATAATAGGAATTCTTGTCCTCTCAGAAATATTTTTCATTATCTCATTTATCTCATCTTCCACTAATACAACAGACGTTGTCTGTATTGCCCCGAATTTATGTACTAATAAATTCTTTCCAGCCCCAGGACATTCTATCCCTAAAACTGCTGGATCATTAAGAAATGGGATTAACCTTCCTAATGGTACTCTTTCTCCCATAGTAGATATTCTCGGCTGAATCCTCATTAAACCTAGTCCTCTGGATGGAAATACATCGCCTCTTTGCTGAAGAGGTGAGGGAATTAACCCTCCTGTTGGAATCTCCTTTACTCCGGGGCTAATCTTCTGCGGTTTCACAGATCCTACAATTTCACCGGCGCCTAAATGAGATATGCCTGCACCAAGACTTGGCATATATCCAACTTTCTCTTTACCAAATGGCATTCCTGTAACAGGCTCGCCTATCTCATGAGATATTTCATAAGGCCTAGACTTAGGCACAATATTAACTACAATAGACTCAACAAAACTTCTCAAAAACAACTCCCTCGTCTTTCTTAACTCTTTTTTCTCTTCAGCCATTTTGTTTAGTATGAACCCTTACTTTGCTAAAAGACCTCAAGATTTTTTAAATCTTTTTTAGAAGCGTGGCAATGGCCTGCTCATCCTCATCTGATTCTCCTCTCCTTGCTCTTCCTGTTCTGCTCCAAGAGTATTTGGAGTGTATGCCTTTCTCCTCATATGCTCCTCAAGCAATGTAAGCCCTTTCGCAATAGTCTTGTTCTGCTCAAGCAATCTGTCTATCTTATCAAAAAATTCCTTGTCACTCTCCATCCTCCCAGGCTGTTGTTTGGAGAAACTCTTCGCAGCAAGCTCAAATAACGCCAGCAAACTAGAAATTTCTTTTGCCAATTTGTCAAATTTTTCAACCAAGTCTGTGTGAATCTTCTCAAGCTTTATAATATTCTCCAGCAGCTTGTCATCCAAGCGGGAATCACTCTCTCCTGATACTCTTTTTTTCGGCATAATAAACTCACGTCTATTTTCTTTATAAATGTTTTTAATATAAACTAGACAGTAATAAGTAATTCTCTATTAGTGATAACATGCAGAAATATTTATAAGCATTGTATTTATGAATTTTTATTATGAAGATATCAAAACTAGATAAGGAACTAAGAATTGACGCTATTAAGAAAGCTGCGGAAAAAGGATTAACAATGGCTGAAATAGCGAAAGAAGTGGGATTGTCTTGTACTAGTGTCTTTAGATATAATAGGACGTATAGACTTTTCCCATCAGGCAAACGCGGGCGAAAAATATTAACAAACCCAGAGGCATTTAGACAGGCATTATCTAATGGCGTAAATTCTCTTGAAGAGCTTTGCAAAATGGGAGGGTTCAGAACACTAAGCGGAATAAAAAGACATTGCGAAAGAAATAATATTACATTGCCTGAAAATATCACCCCATATAAAACAAGGCCTGAAATTGATTGCCTAATTGAACAAGGATTAACTCTTGGGGAAATTGGAAAGGAAACTGGACTTTCAGGAGAGCGAATACGGCAATATATAAACGAAAGCAGTCAATATAATGAATGGAAACAAAACAAGATTAAAAAAAGAGAGAATAGAGCAAGTTATGAAAAACAAAAACAAGAATCATACAGCTCATTAATTTCTTTGTTAAAAGCGAGAGCATTTGAATTAGCAAAAGAAGAAGGTTGGCACGCTCAAAAAGCGCTTGAATGCGAAAATACTTATAAGCATAAAAAAGACAGAATTCCTTTTTCTTCTCTTTATTCTCTATTTAAAAAATACAAAGATGCGAAGAAAAAAGGAAAAAAATTAACATTAGAAGATTTTGGAGATGAATTAGGAACTAGTAGGAATAGCATAGGGAGAATATTCACAAAAACTGGAGTTGAGCCAATGTATGGTAAGAAAGAAAGAAAAATAAAACCAGGAGAAAAAATGGAGCATGTTATTAGGGGAATAAAAACGCCTTTTTCAGGAAGAGATATTGCTTATTTTTTAAATCTGCCAGAATATATTCCAAAAGATAGGCTTAGCCAAAGAGGTATTAATGTAAAAGAGAGAAGCCCTTATATCCTTGGGGGAGAAAGATTAAGCTATCGTCTGGCGAGCCAGATTTACGAAGCAAAAGACTGCAGTTTTGATGTTGGAGAAACAGCTTATTTATTAAATAAAAATGAAGACATTGTTGATTTTGCTTTATTCCTTAGAAAAGAGATAGAGCAAAAGATTGTAAAAGGATTAAGAATCTTGTACAACGATAAAACCATCAAAAAGCCTTATGTTACAAAAAGATGCGCGAAAAATTAGAATCAAAAAGTCTTTGTGTTTTACCACACCCTAAAGGGCGTGGTTTGCGTAGACTTTTGGATGCAAGCAAAATCTTTTATGGATTTTGCTGCACAGAGAATTGCAAGAAGTAAAAGCAATTCTCTTGTGCTCAAGATACTACTCCACACTAAAGTGTGGAGTTTTAATCAAGTATCTTGACAAAAGAAAATAAAAGATAGATTTTTAATACTCTAAAATCCACATTAGAATAAGGGTCTGTAGTTCAATGGCTTAGAATGTCTGCCTCCAGCATTTTAGGATGGAGAGAGCAGAAGATAGGGGTTCGATTCCCTTCAGGCCCATTTTGTAAAAAATTATAAATAAATTATTTTTCAAAAGTTATGGAAAAAGGAAGATACTGGGTTTTCAGAGAAACTAATACTAAAAAATGCAGAATGTTTCTTGATAGTGATTGTGATGGACTTTCAGCAGAAGCTTTAGAGAGATGGATTTGTGAAGATAAATACGAATTTATAGGATGCTTTAGACTCAAAAATAATTATAAAAGGTTGCGTGAATTCTTGACATATAATAAAGACAAGAGCACGGAAGAGATAAGAGATTATTTAAGGACGCAATTTTTAAATTGATTTTACATCTTTTTCAATTCGTCAATCTCTTCAAAAGAAACAGCAGAGCCTTTAAACTTTGTCGCGTAAAGCGCTCCTTCCAATGCATTTGAACCATTGACGCCGAGCAATCCTCTCTTATACGCAACATAAACAAGTTCTGTGGAGCGGATAAATCTAAAATTCTTAAAAGATTCTAAATTGCATGACACACTTATACTCATATGCATCTTGTTTGACATCAGCTTTTCAAGATTTTCCGGCTTTTCTCCTAATAAGCGCGTAGTCCTTTCGTCAATTGCGATTATATTTTCTATGTTCTTTTTTGCCAATATTCCGCTTAAGGCAAGACAAGAAGCCTCTGCCTCGCTGATAATGTCTACTGCTTTATTTCTAACTTTCACACACATATTAGCTTCCCTCATAAGCCTAGTGCTTTCTTTCTTGATTAGTACATTATCAATTCCAATAGAATTAGGAAGCTCAATAATTTTCTCGTCTAAAAGATTCTGAATTTTCAGAGCACTCAACTCAAATCTCAGTATCTTCATAGGTTTATCAATTATCTCATATTTAACAGCATCTGTAATGACAAACTTCCCTGAAAAATTCTTTTTCAAATTTTCCAATACATAAAGAAGCCCGTTTAAAGATAGATTGATTATAGGCCCAGAGTCAAATATCAAGATTTTCATTTTAATGCCTTGTTAATAATTTATTTAGACAATTTATTGATGATATTAATATATTTCTCCAATCATCTTTTAATTTTATTAATCTAACAACTTCTTTATCTTCATTGTCTTTCATTACATAATTTATCTTCTCGTATTTTGTTAATTCCATTTTCATGCAAAAAACTCCAGAGCCATTTTAGCTCTTTTTTTAATTTCCAATGTGTCGTTGACTTTCATGTCAGCAATCTTACTCTGCCCAGTATATTCAAGCAGCTCCCATTCGCTTATCCCTAATAATCTAGCAGCCTGCCCAAGTGAAATGCCATGCTCGTACATTCTTCCTCCCTTGTTAATAGACGCTTTTCTTAATACTTCTTGAATATAATGCTTAAAATCTTTTGATACAGATTCCAAAATCCCACGAGCCTCCTGCATATTCGTAGCATACGACTCGTCGTCATTCTTTTTCAATGCAGAAATAGTCCTATCAATCACAATACTAAATTTTTTAACAAAATCCTCCCAATTTCCGATTTTCTCATAATCCTTACGCTCAATTAATTTGCTGAGCGCATATATCAAAACAGCAGTTGTAATGCTTCCTGCGTCCTGATAAGAGCATGAAGAATGAATAGTCCTGTCAGAAAGCTCCCTAAGCCGTGCAGCATCCTTGTTAGCTAAAGCTTTCTTCGCCTCTCCAAGAACATCAATAGCGTTCTCGCATTCCTCTTTTTCCAGCTGCATTGTTTTAAAAATAAGGGAGAATATATATAGTTATTTATACCAATAAGAAAATGGAAGTTCTTTTAGACGCAAATTTCATAATCTCCTGCATATTAAAAAAAATTGATTTCCAGTCGCAATTGGAAGAAAAAGGCTTTAAAATAGTTATTCCGCGGGAAGTCATACAGGAATTAAAGGACTTAAAATTCAGAAAAGGAATGTCGCATGAGGAAAGGACTGCGATCAATGTCGCTCTTGAAATGTTTTCTTCAAAAAAGATAAAAAAAATCGGCTTTGGCGAGAATAAAGTTGACGATATGCTGATAAAAAAAGGAAAAGAAGGCGTTTATATCGCAACATTAGACAGGGAGATAAAACGCCAGATTCCAAACAAAGTCATCATTATAGACGCGAAAAAAGAAATAGGCTTTGAAAGAAGCTGACAAAAAATTTAAATACAATTCATATTAATATCAAGCATGGTGATAAAAGCTAAAAGATTAGATCAAGTTCATGCAAGGCAAAAAATAAGAAGCCCGTTAGGAGACATATGGGGATTTATCATATGGCTTGCAGGAATTCTAATCTCTCTTGCAGTCGGCTTTGGCATGACAGACGGCACTTTAAGAATCCC
>CAZJPE010000006.1:0-52651 GCA_964547875.1 Candidatus Woesearchaeota archaeon | reverse complement strand
TAGAAAGAGCAAAACAGTTCGTATTCGAACTGAAGAAATTATTATGATTTCTTTGCTTCATTCTGGTTGAACCCTAATTTGACTAAGTTTTCTTCAGTTACCATAGTAGTCATAAGCTATGACTACTAATATTTAAATTTAACTATCATTCCACTATAGAGTAATAAATTGGAAGGAAAAAATGATAGAATCCAAGGATTTAGAGAACTTAACAAGAGAATCATTATTTAACAGATATAGAAAACCTATTTGTACAGCAATTGCTACAATTAGCATAGTTGAAGCATTAAGTGGAGTATATCATGTTGTTTCGAATGCTGTTGAACTTGGTAACACAATTAATCAAAGAGTAGACATAATGTATGAACGTGGAGAAGCTACTAGAAATGTCAGCCGTGAATTGCTAGAGAAAAAATTACGTGGGGGAGAACTAAAGTATTTTGTTAATAAAAAATTAGAACAAGAACGGATTGGAATTGGCACTTTGATTGTAAGCGGTTTATCGGCAGTAATTGCTCTCTACTAATATGATACAAAGAAGCGAGGCAAATAAAAATGAATAAAAAAACAGACGATTTAGAAGCAAAGGTCTTTGAAAAGAAGCGTACACGTAAGATATTGGTAGGATTGGGGTTTATAGCATTTTCAGCGTTTTCTAATATCTTAATGCCCTACGAAATAATTCGTTATTACCAACATAAAAAAGACTATCTTGAAGCAAATCCAACAGAAATTAACTCTAATCTAGAAACTGCTGAAAGAGATTCAGAGCATTATGCAGCCATGTTGGGATCTTTTTGGAGTCTTGTGAATATGGGATCGTTTGCTACCGGGCTTTATTTGCTTTATTTGATTCATAGTGCAACTACGAAGAGAAAAAAAGAAAAAATAGAATAAGATAGATACAAAATAATCTTCTTTTTTTTCTAAAAAGAAGCAAAAAGGCAGGCAATCTATTGAATCAAATCGTCTTCCTCTTTCTTTGATACCAAATCAATTTATCAATTACAGCAATCGCATCTTCTGGATAGCTGAAAGTGCACAATCCTCGCTCTTCAAGAGCTTTAGAAAGATTTTTTGTGAATTCTGCTCCTGTAGAAATAACAATTATTGGTTTGCTACTCTCCATATGATATTCTGAAATGACATCTACAATGTCTGTCGTAATTAAAGGAGTCTGATAAAGAATAATTAGCAGTATTAAATCAATATTTTTATCATTTATGCAATTTTCCAATGCGATTTTATATCTTTCAGTTGTAGCATCTCCTCCCAAATCTAACGGATTTCCTATATTCACTCTTTCTGGAAAAACAGCCCGTAGCTTTCTTGCGCTTGAAAAAGAGAGCTTTGCTAATTTTATATTTTTTGAATTGGCAATGTTATCAACTGCAATAATTCCATATCCTCCTCCATTAGTAATAATTTGAGTTTTCTCTCCAACGAAAATAATATCCTTTTCTACTAAAGAAGCAATGTTAAACATCTCCTCCAAGCCATTAGCCCATATAACGCCTGCCTGCTTGAAAACCCCTAAATAAGTTTCTTTATCCCCTGCCAAAGCTCCTGTATGGGATAATGCTGCCTGGCTTCCCTCTTTTGTTAAGCCGCCTTTTAAGGCAACAATAGGTTTTATCTTAGAGACCTTTTTAATTGTTTTATAAAATTTCTCTCCGTTTTTTATACCCTCTAAATAAAGACATATTACCTTTGTATTAACGTCATTAGCTAAATAATCTAATAAATCAGATTCATCAATATCTGTTGCATTTCCATAACTGATAAATTTGGAAAATTTATGCTTCTCTTCTGTCGCCTTATCTAAAATAGCAGCACCTATTGCACCGCTCTGGCACACGAAACTAATTGCCCCTGGTTCTGGCCTTCTCATTCTATATCTGGGAATAAACATAGCATCCAGATTATTATAGGCATCATATAATCCCAAGCAATTCACTCCAATAGCCCTCATCTTATTGTCTTTTAGAAATTTTCTCAAATCATTCTCTAATCTAGTCTCTCCAATCTCTGAAAAGCCAGAACTGATAATAATAAGGCTTTTTATTCCACTTTTTTTGCACTGCCTTACAGCATTCAAAACAAATTTTGCAGGAAGAGCTATTATTGCCAAATCAATATCCTTTCCTATATTTAAAATAGAATCATAAGCCTTGTGATTCAATATGCTATGAGTATTAGGATTAATAGGAATTACCTCGCCTTTGAAGTTCCCATCTAATATATTCTTAAATATTACATAGCCAACCTTGCTTGGATTCCTTGAAGCACCAATTACAGCTATTGTCTTTGGCTCAAAGAAGCTCTTTAAATCACCCATTTTATTTATTAGATAGAATAATACTATATATTTGTTTTGCTTCAATAAGCTTTTTAAAGCATTCTTCCGTTATAGTCAAATGAAAGTCATTTTTGAGCCAACTGATAGGTTTTCCGATTTGCCAAGCAATTATCAGGATGCAGCCAGAGAATATTTGATTGGAAGGGAATTTGATTCGCCTGTCGAAGGATTACGCTCCCTGGAAGAACAAGATAAATATAGGGATGTTAAATTCTATGTAGGAAAGGTATCTCTAAGCCCAAAACAGCTGCCAGCAATAGTAACTAGAGTTCCTATTACAGTATTATTGAGTGATAATAAACATAGTCCATATGAAATTGATTGTTTAGTGGCAAAGGTTAAGAATTAAAATATAAAGGATTTAGGTCTTATTTTATTCTTGATGGCAATAAGCTAAAGGTATTCTCAAAAGAAGAGCTTATTGAATTATTAATTCGTTTTGTCAGAATGTCAGATAAAAAATATCAGCAGAAAACTATTGACGAAATTAAAAATATCTTGAGAAAGTTTGGAAAAGAAGGATTCTAGCTCTTCAATTTCTTAGTATTTTCTAAAAGACTTTTTATCAAATTCACAAAACCCGCGGCTTGAGCCCCGTCTGCGATTCTATGGTCAAACGAAAACGAAACAGGAAGAACCTTTCTGACAATAACTTTGCCATTTTCATAAAATACTTTATCTTCCATTCTCCCTAATCCAAGAATTGAGCTTTCAGGATAATTTACAATAGGAGTGAAAAATTTTCCGCCTGCGGAGCCAATATTTGTAATTGTAAATGTTCCTCCCTGAATATCTGCCAGATCAATCTTTCTTTTTTTCGCCTTATCAGCCAATTCCTCAATTTCCTTAGCTAATTGAAAAATATCCTTCTTTTCTGCTATTTTAACAACAGGCACAATTAATCCATCGTCTGTCGCAACTGCAATTCCTATGTTGAAATATTTTTTAATAATAATCTCATCTTCTCCAAGCGAAGAATTAAAAATAGGATACTGCTTAAATCCTTCAATTACAGCTTTGATAATAAATGGCAGAAAAGTTAGCTTTATTTTCTTCTTTTCAGCAATCTTTTTTCTCTCCTCTCGTAATTTTATTAATTCATCCATCACGATTATATCCATATGTGTAACATGAGGAACATTTTGCCAAGATTCAGACATCTTTTGCGCAGTTGCTCTTCTTATTCCTTTTAAAGGAACTCTATCAATATATCCATACATGTCATATTTCTTTTTCACAAATGGCTTTTTTGATTCTCCAGATGGCTTTTTCCCCAAGTCATCTTCTTTTACATATCCTCCTATCTTGCCGATATCTATTCCTAATTCATGTGCTATTTTTCTCGTGCGAGGCATTGCAAGAACCTCACCTTCAGGAGCAACTTCTAACTCGCCAACAACTCCAAATGCCTTTTTCGGTGTTTCAGTTGTTTTTCCAGGAACATATTTCTCTCCCCTTTCTCCAATAATAATCATTACTTGCCCGACTTTAACTTTCTGTCCTGGCTTTACAAGAATTTTCAAAACTCGCCCTGATTTAGGAGATGGAATATCAACAACAGCCTTGTCTGTTTCAACTTTTCCAATTAGTTGGTCTGCCTTTACACTATCGCCTTCCTTAACATCCCATTCTACAATCTCGCCTTCTTCAATTCCTTCGCCTACATCTGGAAATTTAAATTCAAATGGCATTTTTATTTCCTCTTTTTATTTTACTGATTATGAGGCCTATTATGAGACCTATTAAAGCACCGATGAGGAAATAGGTAACTACTGAAAAACTCCCCCAAAGGATAATAGATTCATCATTTCCAATATTAAGCACACTAGTAATAATAATGCCTGGAATCAATGGTATTACCCCTGCAGGCGGATGTCCTGTTTTATCAAAAGAAGTTATGATAACCAATATAATAAAAATAATTAATCCTATAATCCCGCCTCTCACCAAATATGGCCAATTTTTCCATCCCATTTTTCAAAACCTCAAGACCTCCTTTATTCCTTCAATTATTCTATTCTCATCAGGTATATAATATTTTTCCATTTTGCCTAAAGGCATTGTTGTATCAAATCCTGTAACGCGGACAACAGGCGCTTTAAGATGAAATATTGCATTTTCATAGATTTGAGCTGCAAGCTCCGCGCCGAAACCGCAAGTTCTAGCTGCTTCATGAGCAATAACACACCTCTTTGTTTTTTTAACAGAATTAACTATTGTCTCAATATCAAAAGGGCTTATTGTCTGTAAGTCTATAATTTCCAAATCAATATCAATTGAATTTTGCACATCAATTAGTGTTTTAATCATTGCGCCCCATCCAATTATTGTAACATGACTGCCTTCTTTTAGTATGCGAGCCTTTCCAATTGGTATTGTATAAGGCTCTTCTGGCACAACCTCTCTAATTGCACGATAGACGCGAATTGGCTCTAAAAATAAAACAGGATCTGGGTCGCGAATCGCAGAAATCAATAACCCCTTTGCATTATAAGGAGTTGACGGAATTACAACTTTTAATCCAGGAATATGAGAATACACAGCTTCTAAGCTTTCTGAATGATGCTCCAATGCTTTAACTCCTCCGCCATTTGGCGAGCGTATAACAATAGAGCAGGTATATTTTCCACGAGAGCGCCATCTCATTCTTGAAAGATGATTAATCATCTGATCAAACGCACTTGGTATAAAGCCTGAAAATTGTATTTCTGCGATTGGCTTGAATCCAGCAATTGCAAGTCCAATAGATGCGCCAACAATTGCACTCTCAGCTAATGGAGTATCAATAACTCTTTCTTCGCCAAATTTCTCAACCAATTTATCACTAACTCTGAAAACTCCTCCATCTTTGCCAACATCCTCTCCAAGAACAAGAACGCTTTTGTCTCTTGTCATTTCCTGCATCAAAGCCTGATTCAATGCTTCTACCATTACAATGCCTTTTTCATTTTTTTTCTCTGCCATTTAATCTCCCTTCTTGAATATATCTTTAAAATTATTTATCACAGCTTTTTTTATGTCTCTTATTGCAATCTTTTTTTTTGCAATCTCTTCCATTGAGATAGGTCTTACCTCTTTTGACGGAAATCCACATGGATCTATTAAGTCAAAATAAGAATCATTTCGCCTTACATTAAGGCAAAATCCATGATGAGTATATAATCCTCCATTATACAATCTTGAACCAATGCCCTTTGTGCATAAAACATAAGTGTTTCCATCTTCTTTATACCATGTTGCCCTATAAGGCTTTTCAGTTGTAGGATTCATTGAATCATATCTATCGACATTTATGCCAAACTCTTTTGCAGTTCTTATCATTACTTCCTCTAGCATTCTCATAAAGTTATAGACGCCTCCATATGGCTTTATGTCCATTATAGTATATCCTATAAGTTGTCCAGGCCCAAGATATGCTGCTCCCCCGCCTCTTGAACTTCTAAAAAACTCTATTCCTTTATTTTTCAAAGTTTCAATAGGTACATGCAATATATTCCATTTAGAATCTGCTCCAAAAGTAATGGCAGGAGGGCTATGCTCTACTAGAATAAGAGTGTCCTTTATTTCGTCTTTTAATCTTTTTTCAAATAATTCCTTTTGAATTTTCCATGCATCTCCATAAGATTTTGTGCCTATGTCCAAAACATTTAATTCCAAATTCATAAACCTCCCCTAAAACTTTCACTCTGTTTTTTCAAAGCAGGCGTCATTTCATTGAATGTATATTTGAATATATCTAAAGTATCTGCAGGCTTTATTGCCTCAAATTTCTTAACAGCTTTTTCAACCTGCATTTCTAATCTTTTAATCAATTGTTTTTCCTTGCTTTCATTCCACAATCCTTTTTCAATTAATTGTTTTTTCAACACAACTCTCCAATCCTTTTTCCTTGCATTTTCCACCTCTTCCTTGCTCCTGTAGCGAGAGGCGTCATCTGCTGTCGTATGATCCCCCAAGCGATATGTAACAGCTTCTATTAATACAGGCATTCCTCGCAATGCAAGCTCTCGCGCTTTTGCAACAGCAGAATAAATTTCTTCAACATTATTCCCGTCAATTCTCATGCCTTCAATTCCATATGCAATTGCTTTATCTGCAATAGTCTTTGAAGCACTTTGTTTCTTTAGAGGAATAGATATTGCATATTGATTGTTCTCGCAAATAAAAATATTTGGCGTTTTAAAAACGCCTGCGAAATTTAATCCTTCATGAAAATCTCCTTTTGATGTTGCGCCATCACCTAAAAAACATACAACAATCTTTCTTTGGTTCTTTTTTTTAAAACCCAATGCTAATCCAACAGCATGAGGAATTTGTGTTGAAACAGGAATGTTAAAAGGAAGAATGTTAATGTTAGAAGGAATTGCCATGCCTCGCTCGTCTCCTGAACTATATTGAAGCAACATGTCAAGCGGATACCCAACTGCAATAAATGCAGGCCATTGTCTAAAATAAGGTATAATCCAATCTTCTTTTTTTAGCGCAAGCACAGTGCCAACTTGTATTGCTTCATGACCTTGAGATGATGCAAAAGTGCCAAGGCGTCCCTGCCTTTGAAGAGAAAGCATCTTATCGTCAAAGAGCCTGCTTAATACCATTAACTCATACGCATGAAGAATCTCGCCTTTGTCCATTTTACCCCTATTTTTATATTAATAAGAATAATAATTGATTTATTAATTTATTGACACAAAATCATTTCTTTCCTAAGGCCCATTTCTTTAAAATATCATATGAAACAGCCCCACAAATGCTCTCGCCCGTTTTCTCATCATAAAAATATGGCACGCCAGTACACTTCATTTTCGTATTTCTCTTATCATAAATTTTCCTGTTCTTGGAATCATGCCACACCTCAAGTTTTTTTACTTTTATCTTTAATTCTTTTTCTAATCTTTCAACAAGCGGAAACATCTCATGGCAATGTACACATTCTTTTCCGTAAAACATTATTAATTCCGCCATCTTTTTCCACTTATTACTTCAATTAAAAGTAGAATATTGTTTATAAAGATTGTTAAAAATCAAAATTCAAATCAGCCCTAATTTCTTTGAGTTTCTTTAATATGACATCTCTAGGAGTTTCTGTAAGTAAGCTAAAGAGGCTAGCATCATTCTCTAATAATTGTTCATCAGTTGCCTAAAATTTGATATAATCTTCTAGCTCATGAAATAGTCTTAAAACTTCTCTATCTGAAAAATTATCCAATATTATACCAACTAATCCATTTGACTCTTCTATAGTAAATGAGGATTTCCATTTCATATTCATCCAGTTATGTAATTCCTATATAAATGTAAGTAGTAAGTTATATAAGTAAAATAATCATTCAAAGTAAATGAAAAGAAAGAAAGAGGTATACAATGAATATAAAGCTGAAAAATTCCTGGCTAAATTTATCCCTGTAGCAAAAAGCCAGCTAGTTCAGGAAACAAAGGAAATAAGGCTAAAATTCCCTTTCTTCTTAAAGATTATTTCTAATGAAGCATTGCATAAAACAGACATAGACGGAGTTAAACTAGTAAATAATAAGGAAGAATTAGACAAAAATTTTAATAATTTAATGCAAGTTGCGAAAAGGAGAAAGATTAAGCTTGATGGAATATTAGCTCAAGAGAAAATAGAAGGCCAGCAATTGATAATCGGCATAAAAAAAGATATGACTTTTAATCATGTTATTCTCTTGGGTTTAGGCGGCATATTTACAGAGGTATTAGAAGACATATCAATAAGAAAATGCCCGATAAATAAAAATGATGCTCAAGAAATGATAGACGAATTAAAATCAAGAAAAGTATTTTACGGATTCAGAGGAAAAAAATTGAATATAGAATATTTGCAAAAAATTCTTATCAAGGTTTCTGAAATTCCATTAAAGCATAGAAATATTCAGGAATTAGACATCAATCCTTTTATATTAAATGAGCGCAATGGAAAAGTGGCAGATAGTAGGATTGTTTTTGCTTAAGCAACTCTATTTATTACTTTTCCTTTCATAAAACCTCTTTCTTTATTTTAAACCTTTTATGTTTTACAATTCTTATCAATTCATTCCAACTTAATAATCCTAATTGGGCTCCTCTTTTCTGCACAACTGACTCTGCGTTTGTCATAGCCAATTTTAAAGCTTCTTCAATATTCTGCAATTTTATCAATCCTGCGACAAAAGTACTTGAAAATGCATCACCTGCTCCAGTGGCTTCTTTTACCTTAACCTTCTTAGGCCAATATCTATATAGAAAATTACCATCATAAATACCTCCCTCATTCTCACCATTTGTAATAGATACAATTAAAGGCCCTAATCTCCGCAATCCTTTATACAAATCTCCATTTTTCACTAACATGCTAGCTTCCTCTCTATTCAGGCTAAGCACATTCGTATGTTTTAATATAACTCTTAGATAATCTGCTCCGTGTATAGTATGATAACTGCTCGGATTGTAAGCAACTTTTATCTTATTTTTATGCGCAAATTCTGCCATTTTCTTCTGACTTCTAAAAGATTCTTCCCCCATTGAAGTAAAATAAAACCACTTAGTATTAAGATGCTTCAGATTAATCTCTTCAAATCTTAAATTATCACTAGCCCCCTTATACGTTAGAATAACCCTATGTTTTCTATCGCCCTCAAGAATTACAGAATATCCTGTATGCTCTTTTCCTCTGACTCCTAAAAAATTAACATTATTTTCTTTCAATTCACGCAAAATAATATTCCCGTTATATCCACTTCCTATCTTTCCTAAAAAGCCAGCCTTCAAACCAAGCCGAGAAAAAGAAACTGAAGTATTAGCTGCTCCTCCCCCAACATTAAACACAAGATTTTTAATCAAAATTTTAGTTCCAGCAGGGAAAGAAAGAGATTTATTTTTTTCTTTAGCCCCTGTATCTAAAAAAGCATCTACCACCCCGCTTCCCATTGATACTATGTCATACATTTCGATTCCTCTTTTATTGTATAATTACTTTCTTAAAATTGATAAGCAATCAGCTTTATTAATCTAATTATTTCTATAACTCAAAACACTTAAAGCAATAGCCATTAATAAGATGGCAACATCTCTGAATACTATGTCAAACGAATTCAAATTAAAGATAATAATTCCAAAAAGAAAAATACCCGAGATTATAGAGGCATAAAATATCTTCTTATTTAAAAAAAACCATAAACCCAAGATAAGATTAATTGCGCTATGTACTTGCAATAATATTGCCTTTGTTATGAAATTACCTATATTAGGAATAAATCCGACCCAATTATTCGGATTCACAAATGCGGCAATTCCCGCATAGAAAAATACAAAAGTCAATCCAATTCTTAAAAGAAGTCTTGCCAAATATTCTTTTTTCATGTTAATTAACAACAATTGTTCCTTTCAAACTAGCGGCAAGATGGTCATGATAATTCCAGTTTCCTTTTTCGTTAAAAGTGAAACTCCATTCCTCGCCTTGCTTCAAGCCCCTGCAAGAATCAAATATATCAGATTCTTCCGCAGTATCGCATTTCTTAATATCAGAGCCAGGATAAACAGTATGCGTTGGGTGCATTGCAGTTGCCGGCCAATGAGAACTTGAATCTTTATTTATAAATTTAACACTATCTCCTTGATTAATCTCTAATATTTTTTGGGAGAATCCTGAAGAGCTTATTTCTATAATATTATTTTCTTTATTTACAATTGTTTCTTCTACATTTTCATTTCCTTGAGCTGGAAAATTTGATGACACTTCTTTATCTGATTGAAGATTGAATATTAAAAATCCCACTATTGCTATCAATACTATAACAATAACTATTACAAGCCCATTTTTCATATAATAATTAAATAAATTTGATTTATAAGCATTTTGCTAAGCATTAAACAAACAAGCTCAAAATCCATAATCCAACCGCAATTGTAGTTGTTATAGCATAAATTCCCTTGTCCCAAGCCCTTACTTTTGCCCCATCAAAAGGCATAACAGGAATCATGTTAAAAACTCCAAGTAGAGCATTAATTGTCAATCCTGTTCTAAAGAAATATTCTAATAATCCTCCGTCCTTAAATAAAACTAAAAGAATCAAAAATAAAACAGCGAGAAAAATATTTGTCAAAGGCCCTGCAACAGATATCTTTCCATTCTTCTCTCTGCTAATCAATCCCCTGATAAAAACAGCGCCTGGCGCCGCAATAATAAATCCAAATAAAGAAAACAGCAGGGCAAGCCAGAGCATATTGTAAAAAGCATGGAATTCAGCTCCAAGCCTGTATTTCTGCGCAACATATTTATGCATTAATTCATGCAATAAAAATCCAATACCTGCTGTAAAAAAAGAAACAACAAAAGCAAAAATCAAACCCCTATTAAAAGAAAATAGAGCATTATATCCTCCAGATAATAGAATAGCAAACGCTAAAGAAATCATAATGCCTGCATAAAATAAGTCTTTAATCTCTTTGTAACTGAACTTCATTTGTTATAATAATAAACGCCTAAACCAACTCAATGTCTTTCATTTTTTCTTTTAAAGAAGGAACCCTTTCTTTTATTGTGCGCCAGACATGATTTAAACTTATCTTAAAATAAGAATGCGAGATTAAATCCCTAAATTGAGCCATTTCAAACCAAGGAACATCTTTATTTTTTTCTTTCAGCGCTCTGGGAATATTCCTGCTCGCCTCCCCTATAATCTCTAATCTTCTCATTGCTGCATCTTGTAATTTTTTATCTTTTTTAAAATTCTCTTCAGAAACGCCTTTTATGTATTGATCTATTTGAATTATGCTTTCTTTTATGTCATTTAAATAAAGCTTGTAATCTCTTTTCATCATAACCTTTGGTTAACATCACTTTGCTAAAAGATTTTTTAAATCTTTTTTCATCTTATTATTGGCACTTCTTCCCTCAAGATATTTTGTTTAATTTCTTGGCGAATGCAGTCATATTCTATAAGATCTACTTTTCTTTTTACTGCTTTTTCTAAAGTATTTTTTAGTCTTATAAAGTCTATAAGATCTGCCTCTTTTTCAGCTTCTACTAATATGTCTATATCACTATTTTTTTTCTGTTCTCCCCGGACATAACTCCCAAATATTCCTGCTTTTTTTACATTATGCCTTTTAAGTATAGGAATAATCTTTTTCTTAATGTTTTCTAATTCTTTCATATTATTTAGTAATTTTCTCTTATTTTAAATTTATAGGTAATATTAATGCGGGGAGTAGGATTCGAACCTACGGAGGCACTAAGCCACAGGATTTCTTAATCCTGATTTAGATCGTTCCAGCGAACGACAGACTTCTTAAGTCCTGCCCTTTTGACCACTCAGGAATCCCCGCATGTTAAATAAGAATTAGGGCATATTATAAAGATTTTGTCTTGTTCATTTATGAACCCTTGCTTTGCTAAAAGACCTTAAGATTCCCTGAATCTTTTTTATTTATATCTCTTCATCAATCTTCTCTAGAATTTTTTCAGTTTCCTTAGTTATGTATTGTATAATCTCCTGCTCCGTCGCATTAGGATTCTTCTCCTTGAAATTAATGGCATGTGCTGCCCCTGAGATTACAGCCATTTTTAGTTTTTTATCTTCTTCATCCATTCTATATTAAAAAATCCAGCATATAAAAGAATTATTGTGATTTATATCAACAGATATTTTATTAATTTATTTAGTCTGTTGATATATTCGAGAGATATAAATAGCGATATTCAATTATTTATTCTCTCGTTGTATTTGTCAGATTTTCCTCTTGCGAAAGATTATTAATAAGCATATCATTTTGAACAACATTGTCTTCATTATTCTTTATATCTTTATCCTGTTTATTTTCGTTATTGCCCAATTCTACGACTACGTCTCCTTTTGTTATCGTTAAGCCAGTATTTTTTATTAAAAAATATAAAAACACTCCCGCAAAAATTATAATAATACCTATTACTAAAATTATAATGCCAAATAAACCCTCTTTATTTTTCATAAAAATCAATATTTTAATTAATATATAAATATATATAAAAATTTAAAAACAAGAGAGTTTAAACTTTTAGAAGATTTTGCAATGAAAAAGAGGAACTATGGAAAATATTCTGAATAAATTAAAAGCTGAATTAAAGATTAGAGGATTTTCTCCATTAACAGCAAGGAACTATTCATTCTTTGTTGAAAAGTTTCTTAAGAAAACAAGCAAAAACCCAGAGGAATTAAACGAGGACGATGCTAAAGCATATCTGGCTGATTTATTTGATTCAAAATCCAAGAATACAATAATGCTCGCAAGCGCTTCCTTAAAATTCTTTTACATTGAAATTCTAGGCAAGGAATTCAGCAAAGTCAAGATACCAAAGAAAGATAAAAAATTGCCAGAAGTATTGTCTAAAGACGAAGTAAGAAGATTAATTGATTCCGCAGATAATATAAAATCAAGGCTGATCATTTCTTTATTATATTCATCTGGATTAAGAGTCTCTGAATTAGTAAATTTAAAAATAGAGGATTTAAATTTGCAGGATAAAACAGGATGGGTGAGAAAAGGCAAAGGAAACAAAGATAGATTGTTCACAATCTCTGGAAATTTAGCAGACGAATTGAAAGAATATTTACAAATTCATAGCAAAAATAATGGCTATATTTTTTCTAAAGAAAAGCCATTAACTACAAGAAACATACAGAAAATAATTAAAGGGATGAGAAACAGAGCAAATATCAACAAAAAAATCACCCCACATACTTTAAGACATTCGTTCGCCACGCACTTGCTTGAGCAAGGAACAGACATTAGATTAATTCAAGCAATGCTCGGGCATGCTTCCTTAAACACAACTCAAGTCTATACTCATATCTCAAGCGAGCAAATTAAAAAAGTTAAAAATCCGCTGGATCTCCTTGAAGAAATTTGAGATGGCAAGAAAAAATGGGACAAGGGTTGCATTAGAAGCAAGCTCATTTTCTGCAAATCTTAATGCCAATCGCGATTATACTTCAAGTGAAATTGAAGATAAAATAAATCAAACAGAAGGAAAAAGAAAAGAGATTTATCAGAGATTATATCAGCATTACCAAGATATAATTAAAATAAGGGAAGAATTAAAGGATACGAATTAAGAAATAAGTAATTATCTGTAAGACTTCTGCCTCTTCGCCCTAGCCTTAGAATCCCCCGGCTTGCGAGTTTCTTTTCTTCTAGGATCTTGAACAATCATGTTTCTATCATATCTAATAAACGCCTTCTTTAAGACTTCAGAGCCTGTAAGATGAATCAAAGCCTTCGCGAGTGCCAAGCGAGCTGCTTGAATTTGCCCCTCTTTCCCTCCTCCAAATGTTGAGATGTGAAAATCATATTGCAGCTTATCTCCTAACTCTGCCTGATAAATCCTTATCGGCTCTAATAATGCAAGCCTATGAAATTGATATAATTCTGTATAGGGAAGATGATTAAAGAATATCTTCCCAGTTCCATGGTTAATTCTAAGCTTTGCTATTGCAGTTTTTCTCTTTCCCGAAATTATATTATTTGCTTTTTTCATTTTAGATTCTCTCTGATAGCTCTTTAAGCGTCATTGTCTTTATATTAAATATCTTTTGCAAAGATATCTTTTCTGCATTTTCATATTCTTTAGGCACTTTATTATAGCAGATTACTCTTTTTAGCGCGTCTCTGCCTCTTCCATTTTTATAAGGAAGCATTCCTCTTATTGTTCTTTTTATTATTCTTTCAGGATTCTTTGGAAAATTTGGGCCTTTAAGAATAGCTCCCCCTCTTGCTCTTGCCTCTTTATATTCATTTATTATAGAAGATTTCCTTCCTGAAATAATGGCAGAATCACAATTAACAATCACTATAGACTTGCCAAATAGCGCCTGCTTTGCAGAGAAACTAGCCAATCTTCCCAAAGGCGAATTTGTCGCGTCAATTATTACTTTTTCTTTATTCATTCTCTAACCTCTATGTCAATAGAAGGATTTTCAAGATTTCTAGGATTTATTATATTCTCTATATTATCAATTAAAATAAATTTTTTAGTATGTGTATTTTGATGAATTCTTCTAGCTAGGTTAAATTCATTAATATCACTGTCTATCACTCCACAATCATCCTTTACAGCAATATAACCAATTCTATATTTACTTCTTAGAACATTTTCATTATTCATTTTACAATTTTAATCCCCTCCGCTTTTGGATTATTTTTTATTTCCTCAATAAGATAAGCAAACTCTGATTTTGCACTTTTTATTTTTTCTTTAGCCTGCTTTGATACGCTAAATGAGCAGATTTTTATCCTTTTTGTCAACTCTCCCTGACTTAAAACTTTTCCTGGAATTATAATTGTGTCTCCCAACACCGCATTCTTGTCAATATTTGAAAGATTGATTGCAGGCTGCTTTCTCGTTGAAGCAGATAGCACTTTCGCAATCTCTAGCCAATTTGGATTTTTTGTGGCAAGATTTATAGTTTCAGCTAATTCAGGATTTGTTTTTCCTCTTCTTCTTGATTTTATCTTTGTTTTGCTTATCATTTTAATTCCACGCACGAGCCCATTTACCCAATATCCTTTCAATAGACCTGAAGTCACCTTTATCATAATATAAACTGCACTTTGCAGCTTTAACAAATGATTTATCATCAATACGACAAAATTGAAATGGTTGAGTATATAATATTTTGTTTTCTAATAAAATCTCTCTGTTTTCCTCTCTTACAAAGGCATTTGCTTCTTTAGGTTTATGGCGAACTATTAGTTCACGCGCTTCTTGTAGACATTTCCATAAATCTGCGGGCGTATAACTAATAATAACCCTTGCTACTGGCTCTATTTTTTCAGGTAAAAAATAATAAACATGAGTCGGCATAATAACATCCCTTTCTCCTATCTTAACATATCCTTCTACAAGTTCAACTACCGGTACAGATTTTTTTAATTCTGTAATATCTTTTATATTTCCTGTTTTCTTCATTTTGCTTATCATATCACGAGAGGAAATTTAAATGGTATTTAAAGTTAACTTTATAAAGGACCCCCATCATAAACATTATACTAGATAAGAGCGTGATAATGATTAAAGAGCATATTAAGCTATATTATTTTTCCCTATTTTCTTTAGTTTTTATTATCTTTTTTTTGAGTTTTGTTATTGCCGCAAATTGTTGGACATACACGTCATCGTCCACATGCACGCTGTCAAACGGATGCAAATGGAAAAATGATTCGTGGGGGAGCTGGTGCGAGGAATTAAGCTGTTCAAGTCTAACTAATCAGACTTTATGTACGACAACAAGTCTCGCAGGAACTAATTGCACCTGGACAAATGGGACAAGTAGCTCTTGGTGCACAGAAACAAGCTGTTGGGGGGCTTTTTCCGGCACTAATCAGTCTATATGCGAGAACAATTATGTCAATAAATCATGCACATGGAGTGGATCTTGTTTTTTTGTATGGGGCACATCAGCGAATGGAGTAGATTGTTATTCTGTTACGAATGAAGCGGCATGTAAGAATACGACTGGATGTGGTTGGGGGCAATGTATGGACAAAGGATGCAAGAGTTATACAACACAATCAAGTTGTCAGTCTGCAAGGGATTGGAAGGGAACTAACTGCACATGGAGTTCTTCCGGAAGCTATTGCAGGGAAAATAGTTGCTGGGAAGCGACATTATATCCCAATAAAACAGCATGCGAAGGCGCACAAGGAATAAACTGCGAGTGGAGATGGGCAAGCTGTCATGAAAAGCAGTGTAGCACCTATGATTATATCAATGAAACAACCTGCGTAAATAATACAATTGGGAAGGCATGTAAATGGCAGAGTATTAATAATTTATGCGTTACAGATGCTTGCTTGGATATGAGAACAGAATCTAGTTGTACTGCCAAAACAAGTTGCCTATGGAAGCAATTGAATAGCACAGGGCAGTGTGAAGAGATAAATTGCTGGAATTGGGATTCTTTAAAGGGCGGAAACAAATCTAAATGCGAGAGCAATAGCTATAATATGGCATGCAAATGGAGCGGCAGTCCTGCCGCGAATACAACTAATGGATGGTGTTACAAGGATGTTTCCTCTTCAACTTGCTCTAATATAACGACTGAAAAGGTATGTTACGATACGTTTTATTGTTGGTGGCAGGCGAATGATTGGAAAGACTCAGCAAAAGGCGGAAATTGTACAACACCCACCTGGGGCACTGGAGATTTTGTAAATATTAACGGAAGTATCTTAAATGAATGGAATCCCGGATGTTACATTTTTGATACGAATTCTACAAAGTGCAATAATTTAATAGGATGTAATTATACAAATAGTTTATGTAAAAATACAATTGATGTAAATGGAACTGCAATTAATGCAAAAGGCATCTTTTGCTATCAGATTAATGAATCTGATTTATGTAACAATATAGCGTCTTTAAGTAATTGCTGTAGCTGGCAGAATGGAAGCTGCTCGGAAAATAGGCAGTCCAGAAGTTGTTTTGATCAGTTAGATCAAACTCCCAATGGAGAGAAAGCATGCGAAGATGCAGAAACAAGTGCTAATTGTGATAAGATAGCAGGAGATCCCTGGTATATGCCATGCAAATGGAATAATTCTACTAATAAATGTGAATTCAAGGCGACTGATGTTTTTGGAAACACTACTCAGAGCCTAGTTAAAATTGAAAATCAGAGAAATTGTGAGGCTGCAGGAGGCAAGTGGATAATAGAGAACTATTGTGAAGGAAGCGTTTCTGTCCCCACAGGGAGATGTGAATATAAGTTTGACGAAGAAGAAAACTGCGACAAAGCCTGCTTTGCATGCGAAATAAAAGACAGCGATGGAAATAGGGTAAATTCTACGAATGCAAAAGATGCTTGTATTGGGAATAAATTAGGCTATTGCGAATTTAGTTCAGATACCAGCGCTCCGAATGGAATTGGTTATTGCAAGACAAAAGAGCAATGGAAAAAGGGATTAGCGAATAATTGCAATTCTGTATGTGGCGACTGCACATTCTTGGGCGATCCTAAAAGCAATTCCTCGAGGGATTCTGCAAATAATTGCCTTGCACCCGCCTGCTTCTGTTCAGAGAGCAAGGCAAATTCTGCTGGCGGAGGATGCAAATGGATTAGTGACAATAGCACTACAACTAAAGGATATTGCTTAGAAAAAGGAGAGAAAACATGCTTAGATAGCTGTGACAGATGCAAGATAAGGGATAAATGCGTTAGTGAGGGGAGAAGCGCATTAAATTCTACAGGCAGTTGCAAGTGGAAAGGAACAGACAATGATGGGAGTTGCGTATCAAATATAGGAGATGATACAGAAATATGCTGGGATGGGATAGATAATAATAATAATGGCTTGATAGATTGTGGCGACCCAAGTTGTTATTCAGATACTTGGTGTGGATTTGTAGAAGGAGATTGTTTTGGCTGGACTACAAAATCAAAATGCGAGAGTAATAGTTGTGAATGGGTAAATGATACATGGAACCCAGCGGGATGGTGCGATTTCAAAGGAAGCCAGTGTTGGAGATACGACAATTCAGAGTCAGAATGTTTAGGTGATATGACAGTTATTAATGAAACATTAAATATATCCTCTGCAAGGATTAGCGCAGGTAATATTAATCAAAGCAAGACATTCCAATTAGGTAATCTCGGCGCAAATTGGATGAGCGGAAGTGTAAATATGACAAACAAAAGTGGAACAATAATCGGAAGCGGAAACTTTACAGTAGACAACACAAGACAAACAATTAATTTTACTAACAGTACATATATGGTTAGTGGCGGAGGTTCAAATGATATCTACTATGTTAGTTACAGATTCTTTGCCAATAAGAGTTCCAATTGTGAGTGGAACAATGGCACAGGAAACTCTTGGTGCGAAAGAGATTGGAGTATTGCAGAGCAGTGCTTTAACCTGAATGAGAGCCAGTGCTATACTAATTCTAATTGCGACTGGACAAATGATACATGGTGTGATGGATTTGGAAAAGGAAGCGATTGGTGCAATACAAAGTCTGGATGGTGTGATCATAGAGATTTCAAGCCTAAGAGTTGCTGGCAGAAATATGATAATTCTTCATGTAGTACTACTACAGGGTGTTCTTGGAAAATTGACACATGGAGTCAACCACATTGCGAAGTAAATTGGACTACTAGTTGTTGGGATTATAATGCCCAATCTAATTGCGAAAACAACGGCTGCTGGTGGAGAAATGAAACATTCGGGGGAATTAATAGCGCATGGTGTGGAAATAGTTTTGATAGATGTTGGAGCCAGACTACTAAGGCAAGTTGTAACAGCGTTAGCCAGGTAAGCTGTAATTGGAGAGATTATGGAGGGGGAAGCGGAACTTGCGAGCCCTCATGTTTTAATATTACCTCTTCAAGCAGTTGCACTGCCGTTTCTGGATGTGTATGGAAGGCTGAAAATGGATGGTGTGAAGAGCAGCAATCCAATACATGCTATAATATAACTAATTCCAATAACCAGACAAATTGTGCAGTGGCATCAGGATGCAAATGGAATAACCAAGGATGGTGCGATCCAAAGGGAGGCGGATTTTCAGCAGGGGCTATTTCTGGCGGCGGCGGCGTAGGCGGAGGATTTGGAGCTGAATGCTGGAAGTACGATGGTAATCAAACTTTTTGTACAAATAAAACTATTATTAATATTAGTTGTGGATGGTTCCCTGAGCCAAATCCAAGATGTGATGTAGACTGGAGCAAAGAATGCTGGAGCTATACATCAGTAGCAGTAGGATGCAATTCTACTAATGGGTGCTGGTGGAATCCTAATGGGAATTATTGTACAAATGTTATGGATCAATGTTGGAGCAATACAACATTGGTAAATAATGCCACATTATGCAATGCAAATCTTTATTGTAATGCTACCTCTTATGGCTGTCAGCCAACATGCCAGAATGTTACTACACAATCAAGCTGTATATCAACAAGCGGGTGTAAATGGGCTAGTGGATGGTGCGGTCCTGCAGGGACAATTGAGCTGTTCGATACTATAGAAGCAGGAGCGCCGGTGCCTATAGGTATAGATAATTGCCCTGAAACAGGAGTTGGGCAGGCAAGTGTTGATATCTGCGGATTTGGAATGAGAGACATGGGGGATGGATTCGGATTTGGTGCAAAAATGTTTGACTTTAGTAATGCATCAGTTTGCAATAAAGAAAAATTGACGAGCTATGTCTTAGAAGGATTTGGGTTTGCTGCAGGGTCAGAAAGAACAGGGGATGGCAATGAAACAGTTGTCTTCCTTGTTTATTTGGATACAGATGGCTTAACTACTGGGGGTTGCGAACTAAGCCATAATTCATCAGCCAAGGGATATGAATTCAGGTTTAAATATGCCTCTGAATGGAATGCTACAAAAGAAAAAGCAGTTGAAACATATAATGCCTATACCTGCGAGAATTCTAAGTGGACCGCAAGCGATATAAAATTAAACGTATGGAAGAAGATAATGTGCTCTGAAATTGGCGGCCCGATGATAGCTGTGCAAAAAACAGATTTGAACAGGTTCCCAAAATTATACGATTCTACAAAAGATATAAGGATATATATCGCATCAATAGGTAATACAAAAACAGGCAATATTACCTCGCCTGCAGATACAGCAGGTCCAGGATATGCAACACCAGGGGCTATTGACTTTGAAGTTGTAGGTTGTTTTGAGTATGGAGCAGACTCAGCAAAGTTTGAGGATATACTAAGAAAAGGATTTGTGCAACATGAAGATTGTTTTGATAGCAAGGATAATGATAATGACGGCAATATAGATTGTTTTGATTGGGATTGTGATTTGCTACCTGTATGTTCTAATAAAGGTGTAAATGCGGCGAATTATACAGATACCAGAATGCCGCAGGTTGTCGGCTTCAATATAGAAGAATATTCCGACTCTGCCTTGATAATGTACGATACTAATAAGCCCGCAAATGGAAGCCTTGAATTTTATAGAAACGATTCCAGATGCATCACATTAAATGCAACAATTAACGATGTTGGAGTACTTAGCACTAACGTAAGAGATTATAAGTTATGGCACAAGGCAGATATTTATAACGATGGGGGGACCCGTTCCCTAAGATACGCTCTTGCTAACGGCACAACCTACTATTACAAATTAAAAGTTTGCGACGATAAAAATAAATGCGCGATGAGCAAATGCAGTTCGTTTGTTACGGCCTCTTCAAATAGCAAATGTGGCTTCTGTAATTTTGTAAGCAGGATTAAAACGCCTTCAGGCTGGACAGCATCTTACGACGTAAACCAGGACGGAAAATACGAGCATATACAAGGGCAAGTATGCGGAGAGAATGCGGGCATGAAGACTAATTATACGCAGGGAAGAAGCGTTAATGTCAAGCTGAACAATACAGATGGAAGTAATTACTTTGAGTTCATTAATGCAAGTTTGACAAAAACAGGGCTGAATGATAAAGTAAGAACAATCAGCACCGCAAATTCCATTATTAATACGTCAACATATATAGGATTAGCATTTGAAACAAGAGACAAGATAATTAATAATCTATACCCTGAGATATGCAGGGTCAAGATACCATTTAGTGGGACATGCAATCAATTATTCCATTGTGATGACAGCGGGGCTAATTGCTTAGACAGAACATCCGAAGCAACCTTAATTGATTCAACAAACTGCATATGGCAGATTCCATTCTGCGAGTTTTCCACATATAGGGAATCTACATCTAGTGGAAGTGGTGGTAGCAGTGGAAGTAGTTCTTCCGGAGGCGGAGGAGGCGCTGGCGGCGCAGTCAGTAAAAATAAGACAACTGCCGAGGGCGTTCCTAGCAGGGAGGGAGAAGCTCCAGAGGGAGGCGGTGAGAAAGAGGATATTGGAGAAGAAAAACCAGAAGTAATAGGAGGAAGAGAGGGATTTGGAGAAATGTTTTTAATAGCAATAGGGATTATAATTATAGTAGGTATTATCACTATAACTTATCTTGGAATAAAACTTGGAAAAAGAATAAGAAATGGATGAAAAAGAATTGAGCAAAAATGAGAGCATAGAAGTGGAAAACGAGGGAAAACCAGGTATTAAGGTAATTAGCACAAATTTTAAAAATTTTGATAGGATGAAATTATTAACAATTATTGTTTTCGCTACTTTTGTTTTAAGTATAATAAATAGTTTCGGTATATTCTTTTCTGGAAAGCAAACTACAATAACTGGGAATGTCGTAAAAGAAGAAAACGCTCCTGCGCCACTCTTAGCTCCGCCAAACCCTTCCGAAGTCAAGATAAATATAGAAGGCTCTCCTTACAAAGGGAATGAAAATGCTCCAGTTATCGTTGTGGAATATTCAGATTACGAATGCCCTTTCTGCGGGAGGTTTTATTCTGAAACATTGTCTTTGATTGAAAGCAGATATATCAACACTGGAAAGGTTAGGTTCGTGTATAAAGATTTCCCTTTAAGCTTTCACCCCAATGCGCAAAAGGCCGCAGAGGCAACTCGATGCGTAAAAGAACAGAAAGGTGACGAGGGCTATTGGGCTATGCATGATAAAATATTTGAGAATCAGCAATCGTTAAGTATAGCAAGCCTTAGGCTATGGGCTAATGAGATAGGATTAAATATGCAACAATTTGATTCGTGTCTTCAATCTGGTAAGATGGCTACAGTGGTTCAGAAAGATTTCAGCGAAGGACAGCAAGATGGTGTCCAGGGAACGCCTGCATTTTTTATTAATGGAAAGATTATCAGCGGAGCGCAACCATTTCCAGCATTTCAGCAAGCAATTGAATCTGAACTAGGATGATTTTCTTCCGCCCTTTGCAATTAGAATTATAGCTATTAAAATATAAATTCCTAAAATAAACGGATTATAAAATATTAAAATCCCTAATAAAGTTGTTTGAACTATGTAACCTGCCTCTTTTTCTATATTTATATTAATAAAATATGAAAGTGCTAAAACTATTAATATTAGAATTCCAATTACTAAATAAAATGCCTTTTTCCGCATTTTATTAAATAATTCAGAAATCTTTATATACCTATCACTCCAATACTAAAAATAAATAAAAGAGAGTAACATGGCAAAAAAATGTTCGTTCTGTAAAGCAGAGATAGAAGATGATAGTGCTTTTGAAGTATGCAAAAAATGTGGCTACAAAATATGGGGAGAAAAGATGTTCAATGTCATATCCGAAAATATGAGAAATGCAAGAGAAGAGGGCGATCTCTATCAAGGCTCTGTGACAGAAATGCCTATTAAAAAATTCATATAGCGAAGACTTTATAAACTAAATTTTTTCTTATTCTTTATGCCTAAACATAAGAAGCCAAGAGAAAAGGGAAAGATACCTTTAAGCAGGTATTTCCAGGAATTTAAGCCTGGAGATTATGTCGCTGTAGTCAGAGAGTTAAGCATTCCATTCAGCTATAAGCGTGTTCAGGGAAGAACAGGCAAAGTTATCAGCAGACAGGGAAGAGCATATAATGTGGAAATAAATGACTTAAATAAGCCAAAAAGATATTTTATTAAGCCCATTCATCTAAAGAAGATTCAAGGTTAAAATGGAAAACGAAGAAATAAGGAAAGAATATAGAAATGATCTTTTTATAGATTTTAGTATATCTACTATATTTTTAGGTAGTTTATTTATGACAACGTATTCAATAATAAAGGATTATACACTAGAAAAACAATATAAAAGCAAAATAATGCAAATAAAATCAATAGAAGACAGAGATAATATTAAAGGCTACGATACAATGATCTTAGAAGACAGAGGAGCATTTAAATTGGAGAGAGTAAGATGATACGAGCTAAAAAACCATTGCCAATGATAGAAGTCTTGGAATATGCAAAAGTCCAAGAAGGAAAAGATGTACTCTTATCTTATTTGAAAAAATTTACAAAGATATCGAAAGAAAAAGCAGACAAGATAAAAGAATCTCTCATTGCTTTGAACAATCCAAAAATTAAAGAAGACAATATAGTCAAGATTCTTGATTTTCTTCCGCAGGACAAGGAAGACGTAAATAAAATATTGATAGAGGCTAATCTAAATGAAGACGAGGCAAATGCAGTTCTTAACATCATTAAAGAATGAAAATGGCAGAGAAAGACGATTATGCAATAATCTTAGATTACCTCCCTTATGGGTACCCAATGAATAGTAAGCCAATACCCATAGCTCAGGCTGTGGGAGAGAGGACTCTGGTTTTGCTTGAGCTCATACCCAGGCGAGGAATATCACTTGCGGAAAAAGAAAAAGTCTATATAGGGCCTGAAAAAAGAGACAAAATACATTACATTAACGGTAGGTTGCCATTTGAGCGCATAACAGAAGCTGCAAAAATTCAGTTGCAGGAATTCATTTCAAATAGAGTCAGTGAGGACGAAAAGAATCTTATTGATTTTTTTAATAAAGCTCAGCCTATAAATACCCGCTTGCATCAGCTCGAATTACTCCCTGGATTTGGGCATAAGCACACCCAGGAGATTTTAAAAGCAAGAGAAGAAAAGGCTTTTGAATCTTTTGAAGACATTAAAAAACGCGTAACAAATGTCCCTGATCCAAGAAAGGCAATAGAGAAAAGAATCTACGACGAGCTTGCTCATAGGCAAAGATTTAATTTGTTTGTAAAATAAAATGGCGCAAGAAATAAAGCAAGAAGCAAAATTAGAGAAGAGAACTGAAGAATCTCAAGAAATCTTAGTCAGAATTTTCGGCTACGACATTTCAAGCTCTAGAAATATCTACACAGGCCTGACAAAAATCAAGGGAGTTTCATGGGCAGTGTCTAACGCAGTCTGCATAAAGCTGAACATTCCAAAATTTAAAAAAGTCGCAGAGCTGTCAAAAGATGAAATTCAGAAAATAGAGGCATTTCTAAGCGAGCTTCCTATTCCTACTTTTCTTAAAAATAGGCGTTTTGACCCAGAAACAGGGGAAATGAAGCATTTTCTCGGCACAGATTTAGATTTGACAAAAGAGCTCGATATTAAGAGATTAATGAAAATAAGAAGCTACCGAGGTATTAGACATGCAGCCGGCCAGCCCACTAGGGGGCAGAAAACCCGTTCGCATTTCAGAGACAGGAAAAACAAGCAAGTCGTAGGATTTAAGAAACTAAAAGTTGTCAAGGAGAAGCAATGATACGCAAAAAAAAACTCTACGCCAGGCCAACAAAACCATTTGAAAAATCAAGAATAGAAGAAGAAAATGTTTTAGTCAAAAAATATGGCTTAAAAAATAAGAGAGAGGTATGGAAAGCATTAGCTAAAGTCAATTACTTTAGGAAAAGGGCAATGGCCCTCGCTAAAGTCTCTATTGAAGAACAGGAAGTATTTTTCAATAAACTAAGGAATATCGGCTTGAAAGTGAACTCAATGACAGACGCGCTAGCCATAAATATAGAAGACTTGTTAAAGAGAAGGCTTCCAAGCATTATAGTTGAAAAAAAATTGACAAATAGCATAAAGCAGGCGCGCCAATTTGTAGTACATAAACATATAATAGTTGGAGATAAAATTGTTAATTCGCCAAGTTACATAGTATCTATCAGTGAGGAGAATAAGATAAATATGAAAAATAAAAACATAGGAGCGCAGCCAAATGGATGAAAATGCAGAAGAAGTTGAAGAGTTTAAGGAAGAAGCAAAAAAGAAGGATGATGGAAAAACAGGCATAGCTTATGTATTCAGCTCGTCCAATAACACTATTGTTCATATAACTGACTTAGTAGGCAATACATTGTCTAGAATAAGCGGCGGCATGATAACAAAGCATTCAAGATTGAAATCAAATCCGACAATTGCTATGTTCGCTGCAAAGCGTGCTGCTGAAAGGCCCAAAGACTTAGGCATCGCTAATCTATACATTAGAATACGCGCTAAAACAGGCGCACCCGGGCATGGTCCCGGAGTGCATGCTGCTGTAAAAACATTGGCAAAGGAAGGTTTTAAAATAGTGAATATTCTAGACACAACAAGAGTTCCTAGGGGCGGTCCCAAGAAAAAAGGCGGAAAGAGAGGAAGGAGAGTATAATGGTTAAACTAAAATTAAAATCAAATAATACATTATATCAAGTAAATTTATCTGATGATTATCAGAGATTGTATAAGGAAGGTATGAAGATGTATGAGGATAATTGGTTAACTATAAATATAGGATTAGAGAGGGGCATTGAAGAAAGAGAGGATTATCTTGTTTTAAAGATGTTGCCTAAAAGATTAGATAGAATAAGAGGCAATAACATATCAGCATTAATAAATTATTTTGTGTGGAGAAATAAAAATCTTGAAGATATATTAAAGAACTTAGAATGGAAACCTAAGCTTTAAAAACTAATTATTAATAATATCACAATGCAAATAATAGAAAATTCAGAAGAAAAATTAGTAATCAGAATGGAGGCAAATGAATCTCTGGCAAATGCCATAAGAAGAAGCATCACTGAAATACCTGTATTGGCAATTGACGAGGTTGAGATTTTTAAGAATGACTCTGCTCTTTACGACGAAGTAATTGCTCATAGGCTTGGCCTAGTTCCGTTGAAAACAGAGAAGGGAATGAGCGAGAAGACAAAGATTGAATTCAAACTTACTAAAAAAGGCCCTTGCACTGTTTATACAGGAGATCTAAAAGGTGCGGGCGAAGTGGTGTACGAAAAGATTCCTATAACAATCTTAGCAAACGAGAATAAATTAGAGCTTGTTGCAACTGCTCGTCTTGGCAAAGGAGTTGAGCATGCCAAACACATTCCAGGATTGTGCTATTACAAGCATATTTTAGAAGTTGCATCATCTCCAAAAATAGACAGAATTATCGAAGCTTCTAATGGCCTAATCAAAGCTGAAAAAAAAGGCAATAAATGGATATGCGATTTGCAGGGAAGCGATATGGAAGACATTCTATCTCTAGATAAAAATGCAATAAACAACACTTCAGAAATTTTATTAATAATAGAATCTTTTGGGAACATGTCCTCAAAGGATATTTTGCTCAAGGCAATAAAAGCCCTAACAGATAATTTGGACGAGTTTGAAAAAGAGATTAAATAAAATAGTTTTCTATTCCCATTCGGATAAATACTTAAAGTTTTAATATATGTTTTTTCTAATGGAAAAGAAAAAGGAGCGTATTGCGATTTTTATTGACGGAAGAAATTTTTATCACAGTACGAAGCGTCTAGAAAGAAAAGGATTTGAAATAAATCTCGGAAAATTAGTCCGTGATTTAGTCGGAAGCAGAGAGCTTATTATGGTATATTATTATAATGCGCTGTTAGACAGAGAATATGATTTAAAGAGATACGAAGAACATAATGAATATCTCGATGGTTTAAGGAAGATTCCTAAGTTTAAAGTTATCTTATGCGATTGGAGAAAAATAACAGGAAAAGATGGAAGTGTGAGATATGACGTAAAAGGAGATGATGTTTATCTAGCGCATGATCTTTTGATAGGGGCATTTGATGACCTCTACGATATTGCCTTTATCATTAGTGGCGATGCGGATTTCATTCCTGTAATTAATACATTAAGAAAGAGATTTAAGAAAAGAGTTGGAAATGGATTTTTTAGAAGGACTTCATCGTATAAATTAAGGAAAGCATGCGACTTCTCTGTAAATCTTAACAAAGTTCTAATAAAGTTAAATCAAAGAAAATAAAAGAAAACGGAAGCGTCAGTGCCATCCGAAGATGGCACCTCGCAAGTATGAACATTTATTGTCTTTAAAGTTTATAAAACTTTCGCGAGGTCATTTTTTCGTTCTTAAAGCTTATAAATAGATTCTTTTTGATTAATTGTATAATTAGCGGGAGTGCCGGAGTGGTCAAACGGGTTTGGCTAAGGACCAAATGGCTTAGTGCCTGCGAAGGTTCGATCCCTTCCTCCCGCATTTTTATTTAAGATAAGCAAGATAATTTTAAATAGTATTTAATTCTACTAATTTCATGGAAAAACAAATATTAGATTTCACAGTATTAATAGAGCAAGATGAAGATGGATGGTATGTGGCAACTGTTCCGGACATTCAGGGCTGTTATACTCAAGGAAAGACAATTTCTGAGGTTCTAGAAAGGATTAAAGAAGCTATAGAAGTATGTATAGAAGGAGATAGAGAAGAAGTAAAGCCTATGAAATTTATTGGCTTGCAACAAGTCCAAATAAAGAAACCGACTATTATGTTAAAATAATAATGGCAAGACTTGTTCCTATTTCTGGAAAAGAAATTTGTAAGATTCTAGAGAAACTTGGTTTTGAGAAAATTTATGGAAAAGGAAGCCATGTAAGATTTAAACATCTTGATGGAAGAAGAACGGTAGTTCCTATTCATGGAAATGAAGATTTGGGAATAGGTTTATTGAATGCAATATTAAAACAAATAAAATTAAGCAGAGAAGAGTATGAGGAATTAAGAAGAAAGGTATAAGGGGTTTCGCTAATTTTATAAACATCTTAACCTATTTTTTTATATGAAAAAGAAGGCATTAATCTTATTTTTAGCAATATTATCAATATCCCTAGCATCAGCAAAACTAAACTGTACAGATGGGAGTCAAATCGTTTGGGACCAAGATGAAATAGATACTGGCTCATCAAAGATAATTGGGGAGATTGGCATAGGACTTGCCAGAACAGTAGAGAGCGCATTTTACAAAAGAGTTAGCGCAGAATTAATTGTAGACGCAAGGCGCGTTGATTTATCAAATAAAACTTCTTCGCAGGATATAGAGATTATAACGGGAAAATATAATGTTGGATTTATAGAAGCATCAGACGAGAAGGCTAAAATAAAAGTTGACGGAGAATCTAAAGAAGTAGAAGAGAAGAGTATAGAAACAATAAAAAATCTTATTATAATGCTTGTAGATTCTAAAAATATAATAGAACAGGAGGCAATAGCAGTAAAGTTAATAGCAGGCTCTAAACAGGTCTCTCTTTCAAGTGATAAGCATCCCTCTGAAAAAATTACATTTTGGAATGTAACTTACTTTATCGAGCTAAGCTCGGCGTCGGCTTCAAATGCCATAATAAAAGTCAGCAAATGTAAAACAGGAGAAATAATTGAGATAACTGAAATGATAAATAAAACAGAAGATACTAATCAGACTTCAAATGCTACATCAGCTAACGAAACAAATTATGAAGCGAATAATACAGAAAATGAGAGTACAAAACAGGTTACAGTTGCAGAAGTGAGGGAAAGATTAAGAAAATTAAATGAAACGCAATCAAATGGCGATACACAAGAAAAATTAAGTTTTCTTAGAAGAATTATCAATTGGTTTAAAGCATTATTTTCATGACAATTAACTTTGTATAATGAGCTAAATTCTTAAAAATATAGGCAGATTGCAGACTATTATTCACGAATAATATATACTAAACAATAAGAATTTTAAAATAGAGAAAAGCAAAAGAGAAAAATAAGGCTTGGATAAGGATAAGTAAAGATAGAGTATTATGCGGACAAAGCAGAGACAGGGAAGAATGCGAAGATTTAGAAACGAATTAAATTTTTTTCAAATAAAACAATTTTTATCTATTTCATCTTTATCTTATTTAAAGGAGTAAGCTGTTCCCATGTTTGAGAGAACATCTGCTCAAGGGTTTGGGAGAAAAAATCGCTTGAAAGCCAGACTCCCACGTCATAATTTGGGTGCACTTTTTTATCGTCCAAAAGCATGAATAGCAATTGTGCAGAATCTACAATTACAAACCTCCCGTTTATACCCCATTTAGTGCTATCGCGCACCTCTGCTACTTTTGAGATATCTTTTGCAACTTTATAATTTTCAGATGTAAGAGGGGCAGCAATCTTTATGCTCACGCCTCTTTTCTTCGCTTTTTCTAATGCAGGAAGCAATGCCTCAAACTTCCTATTCAAGCCTTCAGCCGTAGTAACAATTGTTAAGCCTTTTTCCGCAGATCTTATCATCATGTCAAGATGATTGTATATATTCTGTCTCCCTCTCAAGCTTCCTGACAAATCAGAAGGCTCAATGAATTTGACTCCATTTGTGTAAAGAGAATTCAATTCACTTAGAACATCCTCATTTTTAAGCTGCTCAAGCCTCTTCGTTTTATTATGTGCATCTACCATCAAATTTCTTTTCACTCTCTCAACAACTTCGTCAGGCTTCAAGGCAACAAATTTGATAGGTTTGCCCAGTCGCATTATAACAAAACCTTTTTTCTCTAACGATTCTAATATGTCATATGTTCTGCTTCTTGGCACATCAGAGATATTGCTTAACTCACCAGCTGTCGAAACACCTCTTGATAAAAGCGCAGTCCAGACCTTTGCCTCATACAAATTAAGATCAAATATTTTTCTTAACCTGCTTAAAAATTCCTCCTTGATTATCATTATTTCTTGCACCTCTTGTAAACTTATAAATATTTGTAGTATTTAAATCTTTTCAAACCTGTGCCCCTTAAAAATTACAAAAAAGAATACTAACTTTTTTACCCTTTATTTCAAACTCAGCGCTCTTTTCACGCATTTTACCTTCAAATACTATCTTCTTTGAGTTTGTTCTTTCTTTTAAAAATTGGGCAAATCTCTCCAAAATATGCCTAAGCTCTTCTTCAGTAGATATTTTTAATATAATTAAATCAGTTTTTCTCAAGCCTGCATTTTTTCTAGCAGACTGCACATGCCTTGCAAATTCCCGCGCATACCCCTCAGCCTCTAATTCAGGCGTCATTTCACTATCAATTTCTACTTTCAGCTTGCCGTCTTCTTTTTTCCATTCAATCTTTTTTCCATTCAATTGCCTTGCAATAATATCTTCTAACTCTTTATTTAATTTTTTATAATAGATAACTGCCTTATTAACTGGCCATTTTAGTCCAATCTTGGCCTTGTCTCTTTCTGCAAGCCCCTTCACAATAATCTCTCTGACAATGACGAATTCTTCTTCAAGTTTTTTGTCAATTTTCTTTTTGTCAAACCCCGGCCATTCTGTTAAGTGCACACTTTCTTCTTTTACAATCTTCTTCTTTTTTAATTCCCGCCATATTTTTTCAGCTAAGAAAGGTATTATGGGAGCGCATGATTTAATCAAATCTATAAAGATATCTTTTAAAATCGCCTTTGCGTCCTCGTCGTCATTAGCCAATCGCTCTCTAACTAATTGAATATATCCCCTACTTAGATCATTAAGCCAAAAATTGTGCAATTCCCTTATAGCATAATGAGGATGCAAGTTATCTAATTCTTCAGTTGCATTTTTAATAACAGAATTAAATCTAGAAAGAATCCATTTGTCTTCTGTATTTTTCGCTCTGCCCAGATTTTTTTCAATCAATCTTTCAATATTGTATAATATATTCAGGTTATTTTTTGGCTCTTTCACAGCGTTAAATCCAAATCTTAATTCTTGAGACGGGTCCTGCAAAGAATATAATAATCTCACAGGATCTGCTCCAATTTTCTCAACAGCCTCGTCGAACCAAATAGCATTACCCTTGCTCTTATGCATCTCCTCTCCCTTCTCGTCTTTTAATGTCTCATATCCAAATAAAGCTTTAAATGGCGCTTTTCCAGTTAAAGCCACAGAAGCCCACATTAACGCATTAAACCATCCTCTATACTGCCCTGGAAGATTTTCTGATATTAAATCAGCAGGAAACCATTTCTCCCAGTATTTTTTTTCGTTTAAATAATTTAAAGTTGAAAAAGGCACAATACCTGCGTCAAGCCAGGCATCTCCCACATCTTTAATTCTTTTAACATTATTTCCGCATTTCTCACATTTTATCGTGATTTCATCTATCCATGGCTTATGTATCTCTTGAAGATTATCAACTTTCTTCTTATCACTAGTTTTTTCTCTTAGTTCCTTTAAACTACCTATCACATGAATATGTCCGCATTTGCATTCCCATATCGGCAATGGCAATCCCCAATATCTTTTCCTAGAGATTAACCAATCTCCCATGTTCTTAAACCATTCTTCCTGCCTCTTCTTTCCGTATTCAGGATACCATTTTATTTTCTTGTTCTCACTGATTAATTTATTCCTTATCTCATCGCATTTAATATACCATTCATCAACCAATCTAAATACAAGCTCTTCTCCGCATCTCCAGCAATGAGGATATCTGTGCCTGTAAGGCATTATCTTATAGACAAATTTTCTCTCTTCCAAGTCTTTTAAGACAGCCTTATTCACATCAGAATATTTTCTAAGACTGAATTCCCCATATCCCTCTTTGTATACGCCAGCATCGTCTAAAGGAGAGATAGCACGCAGATTCTCTCTCTTGCCCAAATCAAAATCCCCTGTGCCGCATCCAGGCGCAATATGCACAATACCTGTGCCTTCTTCCTCAGATGCCAAATCCCACAAAACAACTTTATGCTTGATTTCTCTTTGTTCCCAAAGTTCCTGATAAGGCATAGTATATTCTAAATTCTTCAATTCAGAGCCTTTTTTCTTCTCAAGAATTTTATAACTTCCATCAAGAATCTTAACTAAAGATTCAGCTAGCCAATATTTCTTTCCTTTATTCTCTACCTTAATATATTTTATATTTGGATTGACTGCAATCGCGACATTTGCAGGCACAGTCCATGGAGTTGTAGTAAAAATCAAGAAGTATTCATCAGGCTTATTTTTCAATGGGAACTGCATAAATAAAGCAGTATGGCTTACCTCTTTATAGCCCTCTGTGATAATATCATGTTTTGAGCTTGCAGTTCCGCATCTCCAGCACCATGGGACAGCGTCCTTGCCTTTATACAGCCATCCTTTTTCAAAATATATCTTGAGCAAATGCCAGTTATGCAGATTATTATTATCGCTCATTGTATAATAGCTCTCATCCCATGCCATCCATTGCCCAAGTTTAATAGACTGCTCCCTTTGTATCTTGGAGAATTTCTCAACTCTTTTCTTGCATGCCTTGACAAAATTAAGAACGCCGAATTTCTCAATATCTGCCTTATTTTTCAATCCTAAATCCTTCTCTTCCTCTCTCTCAACCCATAATCCCTGGCAGTCAAATCCGTTCTGGAATCTTTGCTCAAAACCCTGCATTGCCCTAAATCTCTGAAAAATATCCTTATATGTTCTTCCCCAAGCATGATGCACGCCCATTGGGTTATTCGCAGTTATAGGCCCGTCAATAAAACTCCATCTCTTCTTTCCCTTATTCTTCTTCCTAAGTTTATCAAATATCTTGTTCTTTTCCCAAAATTCTAAAATCTCTTTCTCAATTTCTTGTGGATTGTACATTTAATAACTTACAAATATTAGTTTTTAAACTTTTCAAAATATTGTCTCTTTCACAATCTTGCTTCTTTATTTCCTAGTAAAGTTTGTCCTAGATAGTTATTTAAGAGAGCTTCGGCAATCCTAAATGAGTCTGGAGTTTTATTTCTAAGCACCCTTTTTATGCATTTAAGCATGCTTTTCTTACCATTGTCATAAGCTTCTTGACAATTATTACCTTTTAATATTGAAATAGGCACTTGATTGGAAGAAGATAAAAAGAGCTCAGCAACTTTATCCTTTTTAGGATTACTTGTCCAATTAGTATCGACATAAAACATGAAAGGCATATCGTATCCTATAAAACTACTTTCTTCAGATTTTACGCACGCATTTCTAAAGAAGAAGCAGACTCGCATGAACGAGCATAAACAATTTTATCTATCAACAAAATATCATTATTACCCTCTTCAATAATGATTTTATCATTATGGCCGCAAATAGTTTTATTAGAACCATGCCCATTAAAAAGCAGCATTCTATAATTCAGCTTTCTTACAATTTTTTCAAAACTATCTTTGTTTGCTTCCTCACCTTCTAACTTCTTAACTTTAACAGACTTCTCATTGGCTTTTTCAATAACTTCATAGGACCATTGCGAGAGATATTCAGTAGTATCATCATGATATGGCAGAGTTATAATTAAACCTTTTTCCATTTTATTCCTTTATCTTCTATTATTTTGTCTAAAATTATTTCCAGAGAATTTGCCATTGCATTTACTTGTCCTTGGAAATTGAAGATATCTTGGATCAATTTATCTATATCGTTTTTCATTTTAAACTCTCCTCAACAATCTTAATTTCTTCTTTATGTTCAAGCATTATTATCTATTACAAGGATAACTTTTAAAAGTTGTCCTTTTTACTCTTCATCAAACTTATCAAGCTAACAATTAAAATAAATCCAGAAGTCAAGGCAATATGTTTCATGCCAATTAAATAAAACCATATTCCAGCAAGAATACTTGCTATAATTAAAATTCTGAACCATCTTCTTCCCGCATTTAATTCGTCATAAGAAAGCCATGCTATTAAATACCCAACAGGAATTGCAAGCAATAAAACTATTATTTCAAATATCATTTATTAATTAGTGGATTTTTTATATTTTTAATATTTCCAGTTTCTTTATCCATATTCTCCTATCAAATTAATTTTTCTTAATTAAAGAAAAATTCTCCCTCTGTCTTGTCAAAATTAGCGGCAATGTCAGTCATTGAAATAATGCCAACTAATTGCTTCTTAGAATCAACCACAGGCAGTCTCTTTATTTTATTTTCCCTCATTATTTTTAAGGCATCTTCTATTGTTTCATCAGGCCCTATGCTTATAATATTCCTAGACATAATTTGGGATATATTCTTGTGCTCCCCAAAATTCTTCAGCAAGTCATTCTCTGTAATAATTCCCCTCGCCTTGCCCTTGTACACAAAAAGCAAGCTTCCAATTCTTCTTTCGCTTAATATCTTAGCAGTTTCAATCAAACTTATGTCTCTTTCAATAATATAAGGCTCTTTCATTAACTCTTTTACCTGCATTTTTTAAAAAGAACAGCCCAATATATAAGTTTATCTAAGTAAGCTTATCAATCTCCTCTGCAACCTCAAAATCTTTTGAAGTTAAGCCCTTTACAGAATGTGTTGTCAAACTTATCCTGACGTTATTATAATTAATCAAAATAGAAGGATGATGATTATGTTTTTCGGCAATTTCAGCGACTTTATTAACAAAATCAACGGCCTCTTTAAAATCCATAAAAGTCTTGTCTTTTATAATAGAATCACTATCCAAAGCCCAATTCTTCAATGCAGTCATTCTTTTTTGTATCTCTGACAAAGGCATCATTAACATTTTACGCAAAGCAAGTTAATAAGATTTTCTAAAACTCCAGGAACAAGCAGAATTTATAGTTTAGGAGTATCTTCTTTTATGAATTGATAAATACCTTCTCAACAAATATATGGCAAAACCTTCTTCATCTTTTTGCAACGCCTTATAGTAAGCTTTTCTTTTCTTATATTCTATAATAATCATAGGATACCCTGAATGCCATAAAATATGATTCATTAAAAGACGACCTATTCTTCCGTTTCCGTCTCCAAATGGATGTATTTTCTCAAATTTGTAATGCGTTCTTGCAGATAATTCTACTGGATTAACTTTTTTATTTTTCTTAATAAAATCTATAAGTTCATTAATCATTTTCTTAACTTCCTGCCAGTCTGGAGCAAGATGCGAACCAACTCTAACTAAATAATCTCTATATTTTCCAGCAATATCTGGCTTTGTTTCTCCAAATATTTCTTTATGCCATCTTAACAATAAATCATTGCTAATCTCTTCTTTTTTATTAAGCATATTAAGAAATACCCTGCTATGTGCCTCTGTTTCTTTTACATCTCTTAATGGTTTATTAGGTGATATTTTATCATGAATAATCTCCCTAGTCTCTTCCAAAGTAATTGTTGAGCCTTCAATTGCATTAGTATTATATGTAAATGCGATAGAAATCTCTTCAAGTTCTTTATTTCTAGCACTTTCCGGGGTTTTTTTCCATTCTAATTGAAAATTATTTTTTATTGCCTCTAATTTTTTGCTAATATCATCTTGAAATTCCTGCTTGAATTGAGAGGTAACCTCGTCTATATTTTCAGGGATTTCTGTGCCAAGATATTTTTCTTTAGTTATGATTTTTTTTCCTTTCCTAAATGAGTGTTTTAAGTAGAAGTATTTTTTATTTCCTTTCCTTTTGGTTGTTATTTTCATAGTTATATTATACCTACAAAGTATTTAGATATTGCGTTTTTAGATAAAATGTAGGTAGAAACGCCCGGACCAGGAATCGAACCTGGAGATCCCGAAGGAAAACGGATTAGCAATCCGTCGCAGTACCATTGTGCCATCCGGGCTTTGGATTAATCAACAATTTGAGCTTATAAGCTTTATTCCTTCTGCTCCTTATCATACAAATGCAGATGACAAACTTTAAAAGTCCTGCCCTCGCCTTAATGTTCATAGCGGAGTAGAGGAGCCTGGAGTCCTCGCAAGGCCCATATCAAGAATGTGGAGAATTCTCTCGCAAAGGGGATACCTTGAGATCGCGTGGTTCAAATCCCGCCTCCGCTATTTCATGAGAATGGTTCATAGATATACGACAAAAGGCGAAGGTATATTCTCAGCTGGGAAAAGATTATTGGCAGATGCATTTGCAAAGAGCATAATTAATTTGGAAGAGGTATTAAAGGCCAAAGAATGGTTGCCAAAGCCAAAACTCCCGAAAGGAGATTATATTTTTTATTTGACGGAAAAAGGAAAGAAAATGTATGAGAATAGCTTATTGAAATTACATAAAAAGTATTTAGAAGAAATAAAATGTGAGATTATTGAAAAAGAAAAGATTAAAAATATTATTTACGAAGATGAATATCAGGTTGTTGAGAAATTAGAATAAATAGATTTTTATACAAATTTAATCTTATAAAATTATGTTAATAATTGGCATAGATGATTCAGGAAGAGGCCCCTTAATAGGCCCGATGATTCTAGCAGGAGTGCTTTTAGACAAAAATGGAGAAGCAATCCTAAAGAAATCTAATGTAAGAGACTCAAAACAAGTTATACATTCAATGAGAATAAAACTCGCGAAGCTCATAAAAGAAACGGCTTTATCGTATCACATTACAAAAACGCCTCCTGATGAAATAGATTCTGCAATAAAGAAAGGAACAAATTTGAACACTCTGGAAGCTATAAAAACAGCAGAAATAATAAATGAATTAAACAATAAAAAAGAGAAAATTAAAGTAATAGTAGACTGCCCTTCAACAAATATAGCCGCCTGGAAAAAAACACTCATCAGTTTCATAGACAATCCAGAAAATTTAAACATTTTATGTGAGCATAAGGCAGACATTAATCACATCGCTGTTTCAGCTGCCTCAATTATCGCAAAAGTAACGAGAGAGGAAGAAATAGCAAAATTAAAGCAAAAATACGGCGATTTCGGCTCAGGCTATCCAGCTGATCCTCTAACAAAGACATTTCTTAAAGCAAAAGGCAAAGAACTCGCAATCGCAGGAATTTTCAGAAAATCATGGCAGACATGGAGAAAGCTTTTTCCAGACAAAGAGCAACTAACTCTTAATAGTTTTAATAAATAGAAGACATATTTTTATTTTTTATTAATTAAGCAATATTATCTAATGGTTTATATTAATAATCTCAGTGAATAACAAACTATATTGGATATTATACATAAATAAGTTATCTCGGATGCTTATAAAAAGGGATATTATGTTAAGATTTATGTTACACTATAGAGTAGACTTAACATTTTCGCCATATTTATATAATGCAAAATTCTATTGATATTATGCATAAAAGAGGCATTTCAAGAATTGTAGTTGTTCTGCTTTTAATTGTCTTAGCATTGATAGCCATAGTAATTATTTGGAACTTAGTGAGAATATTAATTGAAAGAGAGGGAGAGATTGGAAAGATAAGAGCCCAGCTCTTAACTGAAAGAATGGAAATTCTTAGTGTGCAGTTTTCTTCATATGCGCCGCCAATATTGGATGTTTCAATTAAAAAAAATACGGGCAAGTCTATTGTGGAAAGCACAACAACTGTTAAGATTATACCTCTTGGCGCAGATATTATATCTGTCGTAGATCTTTCCAATAGTATGCGTGATCAAAAATTATCAAATGCCAAAACTGCAAATAAAGAATTAATCAACGCTCTTATCACCCCAGAAAACGATAATAGAATAGGTTTAGTAGGATATAGCGATAGTGCAAGAGCCGAAGTTTCATCTGATATAACAAAAGATTCAGAACAATTAAAAGATATAATAGACGCATGGAGTAGAAGGGAAGGTACTTGCATTTGCTGCGGTATAAATAATGCCACAGAGAAATTTAAGCTGCAATCTCAAGATAAAATAAAGGTGATGATTGTTATGTCAGATGGAAAAGCGTCTAGACAATGTCCAGAACAAAATACGGGAGATGATAATAGTGATACAATTAAAGCAGCTTGTGATGCAAGCGCTGCGCTATCTGATTTAACTATTTATTCAGTAGGTTTTGATACATCGCCGGGAGATGAAATCATTTTAAAAGAAATAGCAAAATGCGGAAATGGCAAATTCTTTTCTGCAGATGTTTCCGAGCTAATAGATACATATAAGACATTATCTCAAGAGATAAAAAAAACAGTTTTTGTTTCAACGCAAAAAATTAATTATCTAAAAATAGTATTTTATAATGAGACAAGCTCTTACGATGAGATAATAGAAAATATCCCACTGGATATATTTGAGGTCAAGAAATATAATTTTAATCTTCAGGGAAAGATAGATAATGTAAAAAGAATAGAAATCTATCCAATTATAGTAAGTTCTTATGGCGAGAAAATTATCGGGCAATCTTTGGACTCATGGGAGCAATTATAAAGCTTAATTTATCCGCTTTCCATTCTCTAAGACAACCATATTTCTCTTGCTTAATTCTTCAAAGAATTCTTTAGGAGGCACAATTGCCTCTGGTGCGTAACTCCCAGAATTAGAAATTACTTTATTTTTAATCATCTGAGCAATTATGCTTGCAGGCATGCCTGTATCCACATTGCAGCCAGCATCATCCCATCCTTTTAATGTAGGCACAATACATTCCATTTTAATATATTTACTCGCTCCGCCTTTTTTTCCGTTAATATGCACCCATAAATTTTCAGTTTCTTTATATCCTTCTGGAAAGGATATTTGCTTTAATACCTCTGTCAAAAGATCTATGGGTCTAATCTTTATTCCATTAAAATTAATCTCTTTCCTGCTTCCAAGCCCCAACTCAATCATATCCATAATCTTATCAAAAGAATATTTCGGGAAGCCAGCATAGGTTTTAACATCCTTCAAGCCCATATGCTCAAAATAATGATGAAATGTGTAACATTCAGGATGATTACTCTCATTAAAGCATTTTTGTTTTCCTATGGATCTGCAATAGCAGTAAGTTACCGAGTCCAGCGGCCTTATTTTTACAAATCTCCCATGCTTAAAAATTATTGCAGGGCTTGTAAACTCTTCTATTATGCTTTGAATTGAAAATGGAACGACAAATTTTTTGATGTTGGCATTCCAGTCAAATCCAACATCTATCTCGCTTATTTTGTCAAATTTTTCAGTAGCATATCTAAGCATTACATTGCACACTCCAGGAATAGAGCCGCATCCTGTTACATGAATCAGATTTTTTCTTTTCAGCGCAGAATTCAATGCAAATTGTTTCTTTGTCATTCCTATGTCAGAGCCAAGATCCAATGAATCAACATTTGTCTTTAAGCAGGACTTTAATACATTCAAATTCCAATCACCCTCTGCGCAATTTACTACAACGCTCGCCCCTGACTCTTTAATAATCCTGCCAGTGTTCTCTATATTACTAAGCTCCACATATTTAAATCCAGTTTTATCATATCTCTTTAATAAATGTTTTATTCTCAACTTGTCTCTTCCGCATAATAAAACAGAATAGCCGTTTTCAAGCAAATCCCTGGAAACTATTCTCCCTTGTATGCCTGTTGCTCCTAAAACAAGAAAATCCCACCTCATCAAAAGAATAAATATCTCTTATTTAAAAATATAACTATTATTATGGCTTCGCGTGAGTTTTAATCACATCTCACAAGGCCCTGATCGTATGTAAAGTAAAATCTTTAACTTTATATTTTTTCATTTGAATATTTATTATAACCATTCGTTTTATTATTGAAAATTTATATATAAATAAGTTATTTTGGATGCCTAGAGAAGGGGATATAATGTTAAGATTTGTATTAAGTTAGGAACTTGACTTAACATCGTAGAAAGATTTAAAAAGCCAGTTTTGCAATCATCTTTTGTTATCCAAGAGTTAGGAAATAAACTTTCGGAGTTTAAGATAAATTTCATGTCTATGCCTCTCGCCATGCACATCCTCCAGCCCAAACACATTAAATTGAAGCCAGAAGAAAGAAAGAAGTTGCTAGACAAATATAATATTTCTATTTCTCAATTGCCAAAGATTAAATCTGACGATCCTGCTATTCCCAAGGATTACGCAAAGGAGGATATTATAAAAATAGAGCGCAGGGAAGGCGATAAAACAATTTTTTATTACAGGGTGATTGTTTAAGATGAAAACTAAAAATTTATTGGATAAAATTAGAAGCGGATTATTTTGTATTGGTTTAGGAACATCTATTATAATAGACGGATGTGAAGATAAAAAAGGATACGATGTTGTTGCAGAAGGCAAACCCTTAAGTGCTGTTTACAAGAATATTTTTTCAATTGCCTTTGATGCAGATGGTAAAGCTGTTTTATGTAGGGGTTCGTTTGGTATATATAATTCTGATGCCGCCGCTCTTATACAAGCAGAAATTAATGATAGGGATGACGAATTAATAAAGTTTTATGGAGATTATTTTATAGACGATAGAGGGACCAAATTACTTAAGATTAGTAGCATAAGAAATAATAATTACCATATTAATAACTCTGGAATCTATAAAATAGATGCCGAATCAAAGGTTAAAAAATGAGAAAAAAAGAAAATATTTTAATTGAAGAATATCTGAAACAACATTCTCTTGTAGAATCCAACATTCTTTCATTTAATGATTTTTTGGCGAATAAGATGCAGTATATTATTAACGAGATTAATGCCTCTCTAATCAATGAGGATGTTGAAATTAAAATAGGAAAAGTAAAGGTTGGAAAGCCAAATATTGTTGAGGCTGATGGCAGTTCTAATATTTTAACGCCCATGATAGCAAAATTGAGAAATTTGACCTATTCTGCGCCTATTTTTGTTGAATTGAGCGTCAAATATGGCGGACAGAGGGACGAGGCAGAGGTCGAGATCGGTAGAGTACCTATAATGGTAAGGAGCGCTGCCTGCACAACAAGCGGAATGAATAGGGATAAATTAAAAGAAAACTACATGGATCCTCTTGATCCTGGAGGATACTTCATAATCAATGGAAATGAGAGAGTCATTGTCATGTCAGAGGATCTTGCGCCAAATCAGCCTTTTATTGAAGAAGGTAGACTTGGTTTGACACTAAGGATATTCTCACAAAGAGGCTCTTACAGAATACCAACCACAATTTCTGAAACCAATGAAGGAATTTTAGAATTAACTTTCAGCAGATTAAGAAACATTCCCGCTCTCGTTTTATTGAAAACATTAGGAATAACAAAAGAAGTAGACATAGCAAAATATATTGATTACGAAAATGATTGCTTGATTGTAAATCTTTATGAATTTTCAAAAATGCAAAACTCTGATGATGCCATGATGTTTATTGCTGAGAAATCAGGCATTCAGGGGACAAAGAAAGAGGTTTTAGACAGAGTGAAACAAAGAATTGATTCTTTCTTCCTGCCGCATATCGGAATGGACAAAACTTCAAGAAATGAGAAGGCAGTTACTTTATGCAGACTTATCCGCTTGTATCTAAGAGCGAAAGAAAATCTTAAGATAAGAACAGACAAGGATCATTATGCAAATAAGAGAGTAAAATTAGCAGGAGATTTGATGAGCGATTTGTTTAGGGTTAATTTTGGCATATTAATCAGAGACATACAATATTCATTGCAAAAAGTCTCCAAGAGAAAGAGATTCTATTCGTTGAAGACAATTTCCAAATCAACTCTTTTCTCACATAGAATTGAGAGCGCTATTGCAACTGGAAGCTGGATTGGAGAAAAGTCAGGAGTTACGCAGAATATGGAGAAGAATAATTATCTTGCCGTTCTATCTCAGTTGCAGAGAGTTACCAGCTTGCTTCCTGGAGAGCAGGAAAACTTTCTCGCAAGAACGCTACATCCGACTCATTATGGAAGATTCTGCCCTACTGAAACTCCAGAGGGAATTGAAATAGGATTAAGGAAAAATCTCTCTTTATTGGCAAAGGTTTCTACATTCATAGAATTTGACGAAAAATTAGTCATTAAAAAGTTCAAGGAGATAGGATTAAAAGAAGAAAAGGGAAAAGATGTATTCTTCAATGGAAGATCAATAGGCTTTGTTGAAAATCCAAACGAATTTGCTTTTAATGTAAGAATGATGCGAAGAGCTGGAGAATTTCCAAGAGAGATGAGCATTAGATACGATGATATATTAGAGCAGATTACTATTTCAACAGAGGTCGGAAGAGTATTGAGGCAACTGATTGTTGTTGAGAACGGGACAAGTAAATTAAGAGATGAGCATATCATTGAATTGGAAGAAAGCAAGATTAGCTGGAAAGATTTAGTTGAGCAGGGAATTATAGAAGCTATCGATGCTGCTGAAGAGGATAATGCATTAGTTGCTCTGAAGCAAGAGGCTATTACTCTTGAGCATACACATCTGGAGATTCATCCTACTAGCTTATTTGGACTGATTACAAGCCTAGTGCCTTTTGCAAATCATGACCAGAGTTCGAGACTTAACAGGGGAAGCAAAACATTGAAGCAAAGTCTTGGGATATATGCTGCTAATTATTTAGTTAGATTAGACAGCAATGTTTCTATTTTGCACTATCCGCAAAAACCGCTTGTTAGAAGTTTTATTTATGACACATTAGAAGTATATCCTGCTGGGCAGAATATTATTGTTGCAATTATGCCATATGAGGGCTATAATATGGAGGATGCTATTGTGCTTAACAAAGAGAGTGTAGAAAGGGGCATGGGAAGAAGCACATTTTTCAGGCCGTATTCAACCATTGAATTGCAGTATCCCGGGGGATTGAAAGACGAGATCTGCATTCCTGAAAAGGATGTTTCAGGCTATAGAACAGAGGATTCTTATAGATTTTTGGAAGATGATGGGATTGCATATCCAGAAGCGCTTATGGATTCTGGAGAAGTTATAATAGGAAAAATAACTCCGCCAAAATTCTTGAGCGAGGCAAAGGACATCAGCATTCAAGCAAAAAAAGAGGCGAGTGTCGCGATAAGGCAGGAAGAGCAGGGAATTGTTGATGCTGTATTTATTACTGTTAATAACGAAGGAAATAGAGTTGTTCAGATTAGAACGAGAGATCAGAGAATGCCTGAGCCGGGAGACAAGTATTCTGCGCCTCATGGACAGAAAGGGGTTATAGGATTAATTGCAGACGGGAGAGACATTCCATTTACTTCTAGTGGCATTAAACCTGACTTAATGTTTAATCCGCACAGCATTCCGAGCAGAATGACAGTTGGATATTTGATTGAACTGCTCGCAGGTAAAAGCGCTGCTGCAACTGGGAGAATTGGCGATGGAACTCCATTCACAGGGCAGACAATTGAAGAGCTTAAATCTCAATTGAGAGAGATGGGCTTTAGATCAGATGGAAAAGAAACAATGTATAACGGCGTTACAGGAATGAAAATGAATGTTGAGATCTATATCGGAAATATGTATTATCTAAAATTAGTTAGAATGGTAAAGAACCTACTGCATGCGCGAGCATCTGGAAAAGTGGCTTTGCTGACAAGACAGCCAATAGAGGGAAGAGCTAGAGGTGGAGGATTGAGATTAGGAGAGATGGAACAGCAAGCACTTGTTGGACATGGCGCTTCTCTTTTATTGAAAGAGAGATACGGCTCTGACAAAACAATCGTACATATATGCAAGGACTGCGGAAATATGACATACGAAGACATTATAAGAAATAAGACGCCTTGTAAATTGTGCGGAGGTAATGAGGCTGATCCTATCGAGATATCGTACGCCTTTAAGCTATTAGTTGACGAGCTTTTAGGATTGGGAATACATACTAAATTTAGTTTGAAGGATAAATATGAAAGGTAAAATTTACAGAGCCGAAAATGGAAACAATAATAAAGCATATGAGAAATTAGTTGGAGAACCATTTTGGAGAGATAAATCAATTTCAGAAGCTGTTAACTTTTTAGAGGACATTTTAGATACGAAATTAGAGGAGGCTAAATAAAAAAATGCAGCAAAAAAATACAAGAAAGCAAGTGAAATCATTGATGTTCAGTTTGCTTAGTCCTGAGCAGATTAAAAGACTTAGTGCGGCAAAGATAGTTACTCCGGAATTGTATGATATAGACGGATTTCCAGTTGATGGGGGTTTGATGGATTTAAGATTGGGAGCTATTGATCCAGGAGTCAGATGCAGAACATGCGGAAAGAGATTGAAAGAATGTACTGGACATCCAGGGAGTATAGAGCTAGCTAGGCCTATTTTTCATATCAAATACATACAATTAATTGAACATTGCTTAAGAAGTTATTGTCCTGTCTGTGGTAAATTGACTTTATCCGATGAAAAACAAAAAAATTACAAGCCCAGCGAGAGAGCTAAAAAAGCAAGAGATGTAAAGAGATGCCCACACTGCAATGAAAATATAGAAAGGATTAAATTAGAGAAGCCAAGCACGTTTATGACTGGCAAGAGAAGATTAAGCCCTATAGAGGTGAGAGATAGACTTGTCAAGATTCCTGATGAAGAATTAAAGAAAACCGCTATCAATCCTAAAACAGCAAGGCCTGAATGGGCCGTAATATCCTTATTATTAGTACCGTCTGTGACAGTCAGGCCAAGCATTACGCTTGAAGAAGGGACAAGAAGCGAGGATGACTTAACGCACAAATTGTCTGATATTATAAGGGCCAATCAGAGATTGTGGGAGAATTTAAATGCAGGGGCGCCAGAGGTTATCATAGAAGATTTATGGGATTTATTGCAATATCACATAACGACTTTTTTTGACAATAATATCTCAAGAATACCTCCTGCAAGGCACAGATCAGGCCAGCCCTTGAAGACAATTACTGAAAGAATAAAAGGAAAAGAAGGAAGAATCAGAGCAAATTTAGCGGGAAAAAGAGTAAATTATTCTGCAAGAACAGTTGTGTCACCTGATCCTTATTTAAAAATAAACGAAGTTGGCATTCCTCTGGAAGTGGCTAAAGTTATCACTGTTTTAGAATCTGTTACGAGCATGAATATAGAATTCATGAAAGAGATTATTAGAAAAGGATATAAATATCCCGGGGCGAATTATATAATAAGACCTGATGGAAAGAGAAAAAGAATAAGCGAAGATTTGAAAGAAGAGATTTGCACTGAATTGCAGCCTGGGTATAAAGTAGAAAGGCATCTTCGTGATGGAGACATTGTATTATTTAATAGACATCCTACATTGCACAAACAAGGGCTAATGGCTCATTATGTAAAAGTACTGCCAGATAGAACTTTTAAGCTGCATCCTGCATCTGCCCAGCCTTATAATGCAGATTATGATGGCGATGAGATGAATATTCATAGCCCGCAGACCGAAGAGGCATATTCAGAGGCAAAGATATTGCTCGATATCAACAACAACATTATTTCTTCAAAGAATAATTTAAATTTAGTCGGGACAATATCTGATGCAGTCACTGGAGCTTATCTATTAGGAAAGGACGAACTTGACAGAAGCGAGGCTGATCAACTTTTGTATGCAATTGGCATAGTAAACCCTATTAGGAAAAAGAAAATTCCAGGAAACGAGGTTTTTGCCCAAGTTATTCCTAAAACATCCAATATCAGCGTGCCACATTTAATTACAAGCAAAAGCAGTTTTGGAGTTGAAGAGGGAGAGATGATAAAAGTTTTAGACAGAGAATTCCCAAGGGATATTGTGATTGATTCAATCAACAAGGCATTTATGCTTGGAACTTTGTATCTAACATCGAGAGGATATACATTATCCTTAGATGACATGAACGTAACTGAAAAAATCAAGGAGATGACACGTGACGTATTAAAGAGAGCAGACAGCAAAGCGAAAGAGGTTATAGAGAATTACAAAAAAGGGGAGCTTGAGGCAATGCCTGGACAAACTCTTGAAGAAACACGAGAAACAAAGATATTACAAATATTGAATGAAGTAAGAACAGAAGTTGGGGATATTGTGAGAGAGTATTTCCCAGCTGAAAGCAATGTAAACAAAATGATTGTACCAGGAGCAAAGGGCAGTTTATTGAACATTACGCAGATAGGATGCTGCGTAGGACAACAGGCGTTATGGGGAAAGAGAATTAACTTTGGCTACAATGAAAGAACTCTATCAGGCTTTAAGAAAGGAGATTTGGAGCCAGGCGCATTAGGATTTATTAAGTCTTCATTTTTAGACGGTTTAAATCCAACTGAATTTTTCTTTGGAGCGATTACTGGGAGAGATAGCTTGATGGATACTGCTCTAAGAACTCCCAAATCAGGATATTTGTATAGAAGATTGGTTTATGCCCTGCAAGACTTGAAGGTCGAATACGATTACAGCGTAAGAGACGCATCTGAAAATATCGTGCAGTTTCAATATGGCGATGATGGAAAGGATGTCTCAAAGCTGCATTTGAATGACAACAAAGTCACGCCTGGAGAGGCAGTTGGAGTCATTACTGCTCAATCATTTGGAGAGGCTTCAACGCAGATGGTATTAAATGTATTCCATCATGCTGGAATCTCGCAAATGCAGGTTACACAGGGCTTGCCAAGATTAATTGAAATTATAGACGCCAGAAAGCAGCCGTCAACTCCCCTAATGGAAATATATCTTGACAAAGAGCATAATAACGAGAAGGATGCGAGAATCGTTGCTGAAAAAATCAAAGAAGTTAAACTGAGCGAGATTTTATCTGAAATAAAGATAGACTTTGCAAATAAGAAAATTGAAATAATTCTGGATTCAAAAGCATTGAGGAGCGTGCATATCGGACCTGGGAAAATCTTTGAGAGATTAAAAGAAAAGGGTCTGAAAGTAAGAGAGAATGACTTAAAGATCAGCATGGATGTTTCTGAGCTAGATTTCAAGGCAATATATAAGTTAAAAGAAAAATTGAAAGACAGCATAATATCTGGAGTGAAGGGAATTTTGCAAGTTTTCGTATCGCATAGAGGAAAGGATTATGTCATTGTTACAGCTGGCTCTAACATGAAAGACGTAATTGGCTTCAAGGGGGTTGACGGTATGAAAGTAACTTCAAATGATATTTATGATGTGATGAATGTTCTTGGCATAGAAGCTGCGAGGCAGACAATAATCAACGAGATAAAAAAGGTTATTGAATCGCAGGCGCTTGACATAAATGAAAGGCATATAAAATTAATTGCTGATGCAATGACTTCATCTGGAGTTGTTAAAGGTGTTACAAGGATGGGAATTATTTCTGAAAAGGCAAGCATTTTAGCAAGAGCTACATTTGAAATCCCTGACAAGCAGTTTGTGGGCGCAACTTTGAAGGGCTCAAAGGAAGAACTGAATTCAGTCATTGAAAATATTTTATTGAACCAGCCTGTTCCTGTCGGAACAGGATTGCCCGGCTTGCTTGTTCAAGTTACAGGGCCATTAGTGAGAAAGGACGACAAGGAAGCGAAGAAGCGGGCGGAGAAGGATTGATAGACAACTAATGGCGTCTTTTCTTTTTTATCTTCTCAAAAATTACCCAGAATTCATTTAAAATGTCTCCACCCGGTCTAAATTTGTATTTTACCATCTCATTTATAATATCTCTAAGTTCAGATTCTGATACAATATTATTTTTATAAGCATTTAATAATATCCTTAAGCTTCCAATAGGTTTTAGGCCATACAATTTACAAACTTGTCTTCCTATTTTTTCGTCCATTATAATTATCCTTTCTTTTTCCTGTATAGCTAGAGCTATAGACTCTGATTCTCCAATGCCAAGTTGATAATATTTTTCTCTAAGTTTTGCAGAAAAATCTTCATACTCTTTTTTTAATTCAATAATCTTTATCTTTTTATTCTCTACACATTCTTTGATAATTTTTGAATCTGGGGCTTCAATAATTAATCCTTCTTGAACAGTTTCTTTATAGATTTCTTTTGTGATATCAATATTTTCATATAATTTTAATAAAATGTCTAATTTATTTAATTTCGCAAATATTATTAAAGAAGAAGAATCTATTATCATACCAACTCGTAATCCTCTCTTAAATCTTCAATATCATAATGGTAATTAATTCCTTTTTTATATAAAATGTCTAAAAATAACGTTAATGGCAAGCCAGCCATTTTCGCAGCTTTTGACGCTGTCGCCTCTTCCTTTTGATATTTTTCTAGAGCTATTTCTAATTTCTTTTCCTTAATTCCCTTATCCAAAACCTCTCTTAGTACGGCTGATTTTGTGGCTTTCTCATATTTTGATATGTATTCTATTTCTTTCAATTCTTCTTTGGGTATTCTGACTGATATCGTTTCTTCCATTTGTATACAAATGTGGTAATATGTATATAAATCTTTCTATTTAAGATAAATTTAAATAATCTTTATTTTTGAGGTTTTTATGATAAATGGATTTAGAGTTAGCAATTGGAAAAAGAAAATAACTTTTATGCCAGTTGAAGATGCGTTTAGTATTGACAATTATAATAAAATTGTTGCTGTTGCAGAGACTATGTGTAAAAAATAAGCCTTATTTTAGATAAAAATTGAAGAAGTCCCAATCTATTTTTAGCTTCTAATAAATAAAATGCCTATTAGTATATAAATATTTATATTCTATATCAGGTGTATTTATATAAATAGTAGCGCCTATGAATAATAATGTTCCTAAGAGTTAAAAAGTTCGGTAGGAGCAAACAAAGAAAGTATTATTACATTGTTGAAGCAACCAAAGTCAAAGGAAAACCAAGACAAAGAGTAATAAAATATCTTGGAACGATTCAAGATATCGTCGATATGGCTGAGAGATATCACAAAACAGAGGAATAAAACCTATTTCTTCTCTCAAAAAAATTAACAAAAAGAGGTATCAAATTTACACATAGTCGCCCTATACATTAATAATAAAAGAATGTGATATTTAACTATTCTCTTATTTCCTTGAATACTCTTACATCTTTATAATAATCTGGAATTTGCAGATGCTGGGGCAATCTATTTTTAAGAAGGAATTTAATGCACCATTCGTCAATCTTAACATTATTATTCATTTTTTCGAAATAGGAAGGAAAAATATTGATAATATAAGGAGAATAGTTTTTATCAGAGAGATATGAAGATTATTAGTTTTTATCTTTCAAAAAGTATTTAAATATATTATTCTTCTAGAATACAATTGAATATGGCAATTCCAAATGTTGATATTAATTATTTAGCTGTTCTTGTTTCAGCAATTGTTTCTATAATAATTGGAAGCTTATGGTATTCGCCTCTGCTATTTGGGAATGCCTGGATGAAGGCTGGAGGAATAAGCATGAAAGAGATGGAAAAGGCAAAGAAAAAGGGAATGGGAAGATTATATTTTGCTGCTTTTATTGGTTCTTTAGTTATGGCTTTTGTCTTAGGGATTTTTATTAAACTAGTGGGAATTGGTAGTTTTTTAGAGGGCATGCAGATTGGCTTTTGGCTCTGGCTGGGATTTATTGTGCCGGTTTTATTGGGAAGCGTTTTATGGGAAGGCAGGAGCGTTAAATATTATTTGATTAATGTTTCTTATCAACTTGTTAATCTTGCTCTGATGGGTGGGATTTTGGCTGTTTTGGGATGATTCTCAATCTTCATCTTTTATTGATCCTAATATATCATTAAATAATATCTCCAAATCATCTTCACTGCATCTTATTATCTTTTTGCGAAGTAGCAAGTTTTGCAAGCGCGTATAACTCGCGCTCATTAAATCCCTCCTTAACTTTCATCTCAATTCCGTTTTGCGTTTTTATAGATATGGTCTTGTCTTCTCTATTCTTATAATAAAATGGTTCATGCATGTGCGGTCTGAATTTTGATAAATTTTTTATTGTTAAGGCAAGAGCTTCTATAGAACCAACTTCAATGATATCAGAATCTAAAAGGCCATATCTTCTTTCACTAATCTTTCCATTTAAATAAATAGTTTCCTTATAAATTTCTGGTATAAAGTCTTTATTTTCCATTTTCATTACTCTTTAAATTTATTTATAAAGATTTATATACCGAACTTAGCTATTTATTTTATGAAAACAATCAAGCAAAAAGTCACATTTAATGCAAGCGCCAAGGACGTATATGAGGCATTGATGGATTCTAAGAAGCATAGCGCTTTTACAGGGGCTCCGGCAAATATAGGCAAGAAAGTTGGAGATAAGATTAATGCTTATGGAGACTGGATTGAGGGGGAGAATTTAGAATTAGTTCAAGGAAAGAAGATTGTGCAGAAATGGAGAGGCAAAGATTGGAATGAAGGAATTTATTCTATAGTTACATTTAATTTAAAAGAAAAGGATGGAAAGACAGAACTTGAGTTTACACATGAGGGAGTTCCTCAAGAGCATTTTAAAGGTATTAACGAAGGCTGGAAAGAGCATTATTGGGATAAGATGAAAAAGTTCTTTGGGAAATAACGTTTATTCTTGAAAATTTGAATAAAATATAATTAAAATTTAGCAAAAACAAAAAGATTTAAATACCTTCTGAAATAAATCCATTTACGAAAATGGCAAAGCAAAAACCAGTAATCAACGTTGTCTTTGTAGGACATGTTGACCACGGGAAGAGCACTACAATAGGGCATTTGATGTTCTTAGCAGGGAAACTGCCACAGCAAGAGCTAGATAAATTAAAGGTAGAGGCGCAGAAGCATGGGAAAGTTGGTTTTGAGTTTGCTTATTTCATGGATAGAATCAAGGAAGAGAGGGAGAGGGGATTGACTATTGATTTATCTTATGAAAAGCTTCCTACTAATAAGTATGAAGTTACTATTATTGACGCTCCCGGACACAGGGATTTTGTCAAGAATATGATTACTGGGGCCTCGCAGGCTGATGCCGCGTTTTTGACAGTTTCTGCAAAAGAGGGTGTTCAGCCACAGACTAAAGAGCATGTCTGGCTATTAAGAACAATGGGAGTTAAGCAGATAGCGGTTGCCATAAACAAGATGGACGCTATGGAATATAAGGAAGAAGCATTTAACAAGATTAAAACAGATGTTTCCAAGATATTGAAAGAAGCAGGATATAAGCTTGAGGAGATTACATTCTTAGCCATATCAGGATTTAAGGGAGATAATTTAACAAAGAAATCTGACAAAATGCCATGGTATAAAGGGCCAACTCTTTTGGAGCAGCTTGATAAATTCAAAGAGCCAGAGAAACCTACTAATCTACCATTAAGAATGCCTATTCAAGACGTATATGAAATTACAGGCATTGGAACAGTTCCTGTTGGAAAGATAGAAACAGGGATTATGAAGATTGGGCAGAAAATACTTGTTTTGCCTGGAAAGACAGGGAAAGGCATAGAAGGAGAGGTGCGCTCTGTAGAGATGCATCATGAGCAATTGTCTCAAGCAGAAGCTGGAGATAATGTCGGAGTTAATATCAGAGGAATAGGAAAGAAAGACATAGCAAGAGGAGATGTTATTTGTGATGCTTCTAAGCCTGCGTCTATAGCAGAAGAGTTTGTCGCGCAGATTGCCGTAATCTCGCATCCAACTGTAATTGCTAAAGGATATACTCCTGTTTTCCATGTGCATACTGCACAAGTGCCATGCCAGTTTATTGAATTGATTGAGAAAACTAATCCTGACGGAAGCAAGATGCAAAATCCTGACTTTTTGAAGACTGGAGATGTCGCAAAAGTAAAAATCAAGCCTATGGGAAATTTGGTCTTGGAAACTCATGCTAATAATCCTCATATGGCAGGTTTTGCAATCAGAGACGCGGGCGCTACTGTTGCAGCAGGCATTTGCATTGAGATGAAAGAGAAGAAGTAAATTCTCAATTTATAATATGGATTATTATTTATTACTTGATAAAAATGCAGAGATTGTTTATGATGGCTGTACAATGAAGAATCAAGAAACAATTGATATATCTCCCTGTTCGTCATAATATTTCTTAGAGGTATCGTTCGGTCTTCCGCCAGAAACAGAATACACTGAAGACATTGAGCCTGGCATTTTTGTAACGAGGGATAGGAAAACTCATGAAGTTGAGAGCATAGGAATTCTTAGTTTCAAGGCCGGAGCAAAAGAAGCACTTCTTAAAAATGTTCTAAAGCAGCTTGATATGTCAATGCCCTTGGATATTTCTATAACGAGAGACCAAAATAATTAACCAAACTTTTTGTTCTCTCGAATATAGCAAAAGGCTGAAGTAATTTAATCGCCTAATTTTTCCATGAGAATTTTTGCTAATGAAGATTCCTAATAGAATAGCCTCAAATATACAAAACAATAAAAATTATAAACACTGATGTATATGCTAATTCATGAAAGTAAAAGAGGCGAACAGAAAAGAGATAGAAGCGCGATTGAAAACAATGGGTGATTATGTCAAGATTGACTATTTATTAAGTTGTTTGAAACAGCAGCTGGACTTTGACAGCAGAAGATTTGTTTTAATTAAACTTAGTGAATTGTATGAGGGGAGAAAAATGTTTCTTGAGGCGGGGAAAATGATGATGGGGGCTGCGCCAATAAATACTGCAGACAAGTCAAAGATGGCTGATTTTGTCAGGGCTGCAGAGCTATTTGTAAAAGGAGGAAACTTTGAAGCTGCTGATATTGCATTTGAAAAAGCGCTTTCATGTGGGGGCGAAAGAGACAAGTGGGAGATGAAGCAGAAAAAGATTGATTATTATAAAAATCAGGCAGAGCATTATTTCCAGAATGATAAGAGAAACAGCGCAATGCTTGCCTATGAGAAATTATTGTCATTAAACTTGACAGAAGGCGAGAGAAGAGAAACGCAGGAAAGGCTGCTTGGATTGTATGAAAAGCTTGGCAAAATCAGGGAATTTTTTAATTTGAAGAGAGCGATGTGAGCATTATAATAGGTTGAATGAATTCTTAATCGAGCGTAGATATTATCAATGTTTAGACATTACTTTTTATTTTTTTATAAAAAAATAAAAAGTGCCTCCTAAGAGGCACCCAAAGAAATTACCATTCTTCTGCTGACGTTAGGCCTTCAAAAAGTTCGTCGTGATCAAGCTCATCTAACGCCTCGTCAAATGACTCTTCTTTAACCACCTCTTTTGATTTCATCT
>CAZJPE010000005.1:0-94063 GCA_964547875.1 Candidatus Woesearchaeota archaeon | reverse complement strand
AACTTTGAGTCATTGTCTGAAGAGGAAACTTCAAAGTATGCAGGAGAATGGGTGGTTGTAATAGATAATAAAATAGCAATACATAGTAAATCTTTTAAGGAATTTTATAATTTTATTAAGAAGAATTATCCTAATGAAAAACCATTAATAGGAAAGCTCCCTGAATCCGTTCCTATTGTTCTTTCTATGATAAGTCCATAAAGTCAATGAATTATGCTACTATAAAAAGGTATTTATTATCTAATAATTGGTATAACCGAAAGATTTAAATTGTTATATTACTAGTAAAAAATGTACCAACAGCTAGGGCGTTCGCTTGGTTAAAGCCCAAGAGGGCAAACTAGGGCTGCGACACTTTTGTAGTGCCCATTGGTACGCTTTTTATTTTAGCCATTTTTCTATTTCCTCAAGATTTTTTAGAAAGTGTTTAGTGATTTCTTTATTAAAAGCTCCAAAAAATTCACTAGTATAAAATATTTCTATTCCTCTTATTTTTACCTTTATTATCTAAATCTATCACTACATCCTCTGATATTTGCACGCTTTCTTCAACATTCCCCGACAGAATTATAAATATACAAAATGTCATTTTCATCATCGTAATCTGTTGTCTTAATTTTTCTTGGCATTTTCTATTAGTATTCCAAGCTCTTACGACTTTAAAGTCTTGTTTAGGTTTAGTTCGCTTAATAGATCTGTTTAAATAATCCTTTTTTCTCTGAAAAATATGAAATTTAAGAAGAAAGGAATAGAGCATCATGCTATTAAAGAGATCAAGCTAAATGATGGCACTACTATAGGAGTTTTTGAAGGAAGTAGGGGACATAATCCAGATCACGATATTCTTATCAAATATCAAGAAAATGGAAAGCGTTTAAGAACACCCAAGCACATTCATTGGGTTATTGACTTGTTGATTAAGAAAGAGCATAACCGGGATCTTACTCTAAAGTTTATGAAATATCTTAGAGATATGTATGAGAGAGTTGAGGCATTCAAGAGTAAAGAGGATAGAGCTAATTTCATCATAAGGGAAACGACTCCAGAAAAGTTAAAGCCGTTTGAAGAATTGAATAAATATGGGGAATATAAAGTTCATTTTATAGGGCATTTGATTGAGCTTATGATAAAGATGGAGAAAAATACTGCCCCAGAAAAACCTGCGCGAGTCTTTAGAGAATTGATGGATGCCTTAATCCAAGAAAAAGAGATTTTTGTTATTGTGAGCAGGGCGACGCAGATTGGAGGAAGATAATCATTCTTTAAATTCTTCAAAAACAATTTTTGGCTCTTCGCCAGATAGGGTTTTTTGTTCTTTCTGTAGTCTTTTCTTTATTATATCCAAATACTTCTTATTTATTTCTATTCCAATAGAATTTCTGCCATAATATTTAGCAACTGCTGAGCTTGTGCCTGAGCCAACAAATGGATCTAAAATAGTATCGCCCTCGTTCGTAGAAGATAAAATAATTCTTCTAAGAAGTTCAAATGGCTTTTGCGTTGGATGCTCTCCTGCCCATTTTTCTTTTTTTGGAGTTAGGGGGATGTTCCAAACATTTCTTGTTTGCTTTCCTTTTGGATTTAAAGGATCTTCTATATGATCTTTAGTCCATTGATAATTAAATTTCCATTTTTTACCATCTCCATTTTTAGTTGCCCAAATTAAATGTTCTGTGCTTTCTGTAAAGAATCTACATGTAATATTTGGCTGCGCATTTGGCTTAAACCATACTATGCTATTATTGATTTTAATTTCCGGATGAAACTGTTGAATAATAAATCCCATTTGATAAATATTATGAAAACTGCCTGAAATCCATAAACTCCCTCCATGCTTCAAAACCCTTAAACATTCTGCGAGCCATTCCTTATTGAATTTAATGAAATCGTCTTTGGAAAATATATCCCAGTTTTCTTGCATTGTTACATGTTTGCTATATTTCCATGCTAATCCTTTCTTTTTAGACATATTATAAGGGGGATCTGCAAATACTAAATCTATTGAATTATCTGGGATTGTCTTTAGGACTTTTAATGCGTCGCCTAGGATTATTTTGTGAGTTGTTTTTACCATCTTTTGTTTAATATTTGATTAAGGGAAGTATTTAGATCTTTCGGATTCATGATTTTTTATCTCTTAATTTTTCCATAAATCTAATTATCTCTAATCTTATTGATTGGGGAGGATGTAAAATTACTCCGTTATAAAATCTTTTAAAGGAAGGTTTAGAGTTTTTCTTATTATAACTATAAAACTCTTGCAAAGTCCTTCTAAAAATATCGCTATTGCTATTATTTACTGCATTCCAATCACATAAAATTTCTTTTGCCCAAGCAATAGGTAATTGTATTATAGCTGAAATAATAATTATCAAAATAAATAACCCAAGAGTATAAATTATTGGTAGATTAGAATAATCGATAAATTGAAGTGATAAAAATATTATTGCTCCAATTATTAATATCCATTGTGCAAAAGTCAATAATTGACCAAAAGAACTTAGATGTCCTCTTTCATGATGTAAAATTGAATCTATTCCTTCTTTATTAAATGAATTCTTTGTTTTTTCATTTAAAATTATTGTCTTTCCATCTAATCCTGCCCATGCCCCATGTAATTGTTTAATAATTTTAATTCTAACTTCTTTTCCTTGTATTAATCTTTTTTCATATTTTTCTTTTTTCATTTTTATAAATAGGGCAATTAGATAGCTCTAAGTTAACAATACATATGAAGAGAGACTTTGTCTATAAAGCAATTCTTGTGTAAAAGTTATTTGTTTGCGTTAGGTATAGCAAAGTGAGGTCTTTTTTGAAGATATTTTGCCGTCTCTATTCTTGCCTTCTTTTCCTCTTGCTCCGCTTCATCTTTTGGTCCGATAGAAATCTTAATTTTCTGCTGTTGTTCAGCCTCAACTTTAGATCCGAAATTGATTACCTTAATATCAATACCTCCTCCAATCTTGCCAGAAACAATAGCATTCAATTCTAATTCTATAGGTGCTTTAAATTCCCAATCCCCTAAACCTGCAAGTGCCTGATTCTTTGTTTGTTCTATAAATTCTTTTATTGGACTTCCGATATCTGTCATTTTAATCTATATCTCCCTTTATCTAATCGTCCTGCTCAATTCTCGGCGCGAGAACAAACGAGAGCATTACATTTCCTGTGGGAAAATCCAGCCTAAGAGGGTGATTGTTTGAAAATGAGAGCTGGGCGCGGTTTGAGATTTTTGCTCCTTTGGCAAACTTGTTCATATATTCTAGGGAGAATCTTGCAGTGCTATTTGCAGAGTGTATTTCTGCCTCATCTGATGAGAATTCTATTCTTGCTGAGTGCAAGCCATATGCTTCTACTATGAGCTTTGATGGCTCTGCTGTGAATGTGCAGGCGTCTGATACAACAGTGCAGTCTTCCAAGACTTCAACTAATGAATCAGAATTCAGTTTTATGACAGAATTAAACTCCCAGTTTGGCATTTCTTTTTCTTCTACGTCAATGTCTAAAAGAGCGAGGTTAAAATCGCGCTTTATCCTGTCAAATATGCTTAATTTTAGAAAATTATCCTGTTTTTGCAGAGTAAGAGCGCTGCCTGGCTTGCATCTTCTTAAAACAGCTTTTAGATTGTCAAGATTCAGGCCTAAAACCTCTGGCTTTTCCAATTGATATTCGGAAAATAAATCAACCGGCATCTTAAAGTGAACCATTGCTACATTTGCGGGATCAACTGCTGTCAAAGATAGCCCTTCTTTTGAAACATTTATTTTTACTTCTGTGACAAGCTCTGAAATAATTGAGATTATGTCAGAAAATAATCTTGGGTTTTCTAGTCTTAATAACATTGTTTTAATGGGAGATTTTTGTTTTTAAGTATTGTTGTGTTAAGATAGGTAATAAATTTCTAGTATGTTAAGAGGACAATAAAGATTATAATATATAAGGGTATGTAAAAGAAATGGAAGAAAAAGAAGATAGAATAAGGAAGATAACAGCGATATATTATTCTAATCCTAAGATTCAAGAGGCGATATTAAAATTTGCCAAGAACAGGGAGATTGTGCCGAAGTATTTTGAGCAATTTGGGAAAAGGCCTGATACAATTCAATACGATTCTGACATTGGCGGATTGGTAAGGAATGGGGCAACCAGCTTTCATTCTTCTGAAGAAATATGGCATGACCCGCTGCAGATAAGCTCTGAAATGAATATTGGGGAGCTTAATAATTTAAGGAAAGGATGGGACTTGCTTATTGATATAGACTCGCAATATTTAGACATCTCTAAAGAAGCAGCTAAATTAATATTAGAACTATTTAAAAGATATGAGATAAAAAATTATGGGATTAAATTCAGCGGGAATAAGGGTTTTCATATTATTGTTTCTGGAAAGGCTTTTCCAGAAGAATATGAAGGAAAGTTGATGAGAGAATCTTTTCCAGAATGGCCGAGGGCTATAACAGAATTTATTTTCAATGAGATTAAGCCTGAATTTAGAAAAAGAGCTGGAAAGATTGCAAGCTTCAGTCAGTTGGAGAAAAATAAAGATGTAATAAGAATATGCTGCAAGAATTGCGATAATATTGCTTCAAAAGGGGAGTTGACTAAATTGAAATGCAGCATATGCAATCTTGAAATTGAAAGAAGAGACATAAAAAATAAAAGGAGAGTGCAATGCTTAAATCAAAAATGTGCGGGCATTTTAGAAATTGTAAGCTCGGCAGATTATTATTACTGCAATAACTGCAAAGACCCCAACAACAAAAAATTGCCTCTTTCGTCAAATAAATATCATGAAATGTTCGGAGAGATAAGAGGAGAATTAGTTGAAAACCACGCTATGCTTGATTTAGTTTTAGTTGCTTCAAGGCACTTGTTCAGGATGCCGTATTCATTGCATGAGAAAACTGCACTTGCGAGTGTTGTAATAAAAGAAAATGAAATTGAAAAATTTGAGCCTGCGAGAGATGCGAGCCCTTTAAGAGTTAGAGTTTTGGATTTTCTTCCTGAAAATGAAATTGGCGAAGGAAAAAGGCTATTGGCATCTGCATTAGAATGGAAGAAAATGCGGATGCAAGGAGAAGAGCAAATTAGAAAGAGCTCGTATGAAAAAATAGATGTAAAAGGAGTGAATGAAGAGATGTTTCCTAATCCTATTAAGAAATTATTGAAAGGATTGAAAGATGGAAAGAAGAGAGGATTATTTATTTTATTGACGTTTTTAAAGAGCCTGAATTTCTCTCCAGAATATATTGACATGAAAGTCAGGGAATGGAATAAATTAAATGAGACTCCATTGAAAGAAGGATATGTAAAAAGCCAGATAGACTGGCATCTGAAGCAGAAAAAGCAGATACTGCCTCCAAATTATAGCAATAATAGCTTCTATAAAGATTTAGGATTGCTTGATGAAAAGACGGATGCGAAGAATCCAATAGTAGAAGTTTTAAGAAAATTTAGAAAAGCAGAGTAAGAATGTTTTTAAATTATGTATTCGTAGAATTGAGATGAAAAAAAGAGAGATTATTCTACTATTTATGCTCACCGCATTGTTTTCTGTTTTTGTTAATGCGCAAACTCCCATAGATGAGAAAGTAGGTGTTGACAAAGCATATCAATGCCTGGAAACTCAAATTAAAGACAAAAGCTCTTTCTCATTGCAAGATGCTGTATTTGGAATTTTGGCTTTAGGCTCTAACAATAAGCTTGCTGAAAAAATAGAAGGTGAGAAAAAATCTGGAGAATCTTGCTGGCCAAAGACATGTAATATAAAAGACAGCGCGCAAGCGTTAATGGCATATGACAGAATTGGAAAAAATACAAAAGAAGTAAAAGACTGGCTTTTGTCAAAAGCAATTAATACGCAGGAATTGACATGGTATTTAGAGATTGACATTGAAAATCATGTTGCTTCTGAATGCAATATTGGATATGATTCCCAGAAGACAAAAATACGCGTAAGAGAAGACATGAAATTAGAGGGAAATCCTGGCTCTTGCCTGGAAATTGGATATGATGGATACTGGCTAAGAATCAGAGAACAGTGCCTTGACAAAGAGTTTGAGATTTCGTGCGATGAAGATTTTATAACAACTCTTGTTTATCAGAAAAAGGCAGGAAGCACTGTTTTTGTATCTTCTGAAACGCATTCCAGCGCATCATTAGGAACGACAAATGAAAAAGTTAATTCAAAATGCCTTGCAATAGGAGGCAAGTGCGATTATGAAGGAACTCTCTGGGCAGCGCTTGCTTTGAGAAAAGCAAAGGAAGACGCCACACCTTACATGCCTTATTTAGTTGCGCTTTCAGACGATAATCAGCGCTTTCTTCCAAGTGCTTTCTTATTCATTTTAATTGGAGGAGGAGACATGTACGCTGATATTGTGCAAAAGCAGAAATTAGGGCAGTATTGGGATATTATAGGAAGCCCTTATAATAGATTCTATGACAGCGCACTTGCTTTGCTTGCATTATCAGGAACAGGAGCAGGAGAAGTTGAAAGCGCAAAGAATTATCTTTTGAGCGTGCAGACAAGAGAGGGATGCTGGAACAATAATAACATAAGAGACACGGGATTTATTTTATATGCTGCCTGGCCGAGAGCAGGCAGTTCTCCTGGAGGCGGACTTAACTCGTGTGAATCAACAGGGCATTTCTGCGAGGCTGCAAATGAATGCTCAGCTACAGGGGGAAGTGTTTTAGAGGGATTTACCTGCCAGAATTTCAGAGATTCTTGTTGTACAATTAAAGTGCAGGATGTTACTTGCGCTGAAAAGAGAGGATTAATCTGCGCTTCAAATCAGAGATGCACTGGAGCAATAGAGCAATCTGCAGACGGCAGTTGCTGTGTTAATGGGGCGTGTGAAAATATACCAAGCACAAACTTATGCGCTATTGCTGATGGATTATGCAAAACCAGCTGCTCTGATAGCGAAGATGAATTAAGCGAAAGCTGCCCTGATTTTGGCGATGTGTGCTGCAAGGAAAAGGAAGAGGAAGCAGGAGGAGGAATTTCAACTATATGGATTGTGATATTGATAGTTTTAATTCTCATTGTTATTTTGGCAATAATATACAGGCATAAATTGCAAATTTGGTGGCATACTAGGAAAAGAGGAAGGGATGAGAGTGCAATGGCAAGCGCAAGAAGGCCTCCTGGATTCCAGGGAATGATGCCTATGATGAGATATGGCTCAAGAATGCCTGTAAGAGGTCCTGCAATGAGAGCAACAAGAGGAGTAAGGTCAAAGGAAGACGGGGAATTAGAAGAGACAATGAGAAAGTTAAAAGAGATGAGTAAATGAAAGCTAAAATTTTAATACTTATAGCATTATTTATCTTTTTAGGATTTATAGATAACAGCTTTGCTGTTGAATGTGGTTCAACACCTACTGACAATTGCGATGTTACTCAAAATACGACTTTTAATACAGGGACTTATTCTTTATCTAGCGGTATTGAAATAGAGGGAGATTATATAACTCTTGATTGCAATAATTCTGTTTTGATTGGAAATAAAAGCGGTATTTTTTCAGTTGGAATAAAAATATGGGGAGATCATGATTTCAATACGATAAAGAACTGTCAAATAAAAAATTACTCTGGTTATGGTGGGCTTCTGTTAAATGGTTACGATGTTGGTGTAAGAGCGGAGAATAATAAAATAATATCAAATCTTTTTGAAGATAATACTGAAGGTATGAGAATGGGATCTGTGGCATATTTTACTACAATCTCTGATAATCTCTTTAAAAATAATGCTAAAGGCATACATTTTTTCGGAGCCGTAGATACTAGATATACAAATATAACCCGAAATAATTTTTTGAATAACTCTATAGGTATAAGAATAAATGGTCAAAATCCAGATGTTACTCTTATAACTACTTGGCTTAACAGTTTCATAAATAATAGTATCCATGTTTCTGATGATTCGTGTTCTTTATGTAATGCTTGGAACATTTCTGAGCAAGGAAACTATTGGAGTAGTTATGATTCTAACGCTGAAGGATGTTTTGATACTAATTCTGATTTTATTTGTGACGAACCATATAATCTAAGCGGTTTTGCCGGATCGAAGGATCGTTTGCCAACAACAGGATTGCAAATTCTTGATATTATTCCAATTCAGGTTATAAAAGATGTTGATTTGGTAAAAGGTAAAACTACTTTGCTAAGATCTTTAATAAAGAATGTAGGCATTGTTAACAGAAATATTAATGTTTCTTTGTATTTTGATGGGGTTTTGAAAACTTCTACAAATGCGAGTATTAATTCAGAGCAAGAGAAAAATATTGATTTATTTTTTATTCCTAATACTGCTGGGAGCAATAAGGAGATTCAAATAACTGTCAAGGAGATCTGATAATGAAAAAATTAAATATGAAAGGAGGTAAAAATGAGGAAAGATAAAGATTTAAAGAAAAGTAGATGGAAGGAATTTTTTAGACCTAATTTGAAAAAGATAGTCTTAACTATTGTTTTAACAGCGATTTTATTTTTCTTTGAGGCATTACAATATTTCCCTTATCTTTGGAGTTCACATTTTTTTATAACTGGCAGGGATACGGTTATTGTGCCATTTACTTCATTAATAGTATCTCTTTTGGCTTATCTAATAGAAATATTATTAGTCTATTGTGCAATTTGTATTATATATTTAATTGCGAAGGAGAGTTTTAAAAATGTTAAAAAATAAATATGAAGGGAGGTGTGAAAATGAAAAAAGAAAATAGTCAGAAAGTTGGATGGAAGGAATTTTTTAAACTAAGTATATGGAAGGTAATTTTAACTATAATTGCGAGTTTTATTACTTTTTTATTTTTAGGGCCGTATAGCGAATGTATTGAGGAATTTAAAGTAGATGGTGGAAGTTTTAATTGCACTTATTTCGCTCCAATTGGAATTGAAAATACAAAAATATTGGGCGCTATATTTTTAATTATCTTCTATTTAATATTCTCCTTGATGGAGTTAATTTTCCGAGGAATAAAAAATGTTACAGAAAAATAATCCAGCCGAAATAATTATTATTTCCGTTATATCGATTTTATTAATGGGAATAGTAAGTGGTATTTCTAGTAGCATAAACATAAATGTAATAGATACTCGGACTTTCAAAATTGATTTTGTTCCAATTGATGAGAAGTCTTCAACTTTTACAGAAACTGTGTTTAATAATACAGAATTTATTAATTCTACTTATCCTTTGGCTAATGGCGAATTGTTAATTAAAATAAAGGAAGAAATTTTTGATTCAAATATAGGTTTTGTGTTAGATGATAGCGAGATATATCCTTTATTGAGAGATGTATATAAAAGTCGTAAGTTAAGTAATATATTTACTGATAGGGTAGTTGGCATATTGCCTAATGGCTGGTTCGCGAATCATGGTAGAAATGGAACCAAGGGTATAAGTGTTTCTAGAAATATTTCTTTTTTAGTTTATGGTCCTAACGCGGTTTTAGTTGAAGAAGGCGTAAGACATAGTGCCGCTCACGAAATAGGACATACTTTAGGTTTATGTGACGAGCATTCTAGTGATAAATGGCATACACAAAAATTAAAATTAGGAGTATGCCCTAATGGTGATTTGGATAATAATGGCTCTCTAGATCAAATATGCTTAAGCGATCCAGAAGGATGTCCAACTTCTACCTTTGGAGAATTAATTCCTTGGAGCTCTGGAAATGGAATAATTAATTTATATAATATGATGGGCAGCGCAAATAACGAAACCTTAAGGTGGATTGATAGCGAAAGTTATGTTCATCTTTTAGATATTTTTTCTTCTTTAGAAAGTATCTTAAGTGTAGATTTTGGCATTTTAATAAGTGGTGCGATTCATAAAAATGGAACTGTAGAAATTGATGACTATTCTTATATTTTAGATGAGAGATACATACAAAATGAATCGTCCATAGGCAATTTTTCTTTAATAGTTGAGGAAAATGCCACTAATCTTTTTGAATTAAAATTTGAACCACAATTTTTGGTTACTGAGATTGGAGGAAATACTACGGAAGTTAATGTGAGTGCCTTTGCATTTGTTCTTCCATTTTCTAATAATGTAACTAAAATATTAATAAAGAATAACACTAAAATCTTAGACGAAGTAAACCGCACAGCAAACACGCCATCACTAAATATAACGACAAATCTTGAAGGGCAGATTTTCACAAAGAGGATATTTAATGTAACTTGGAATGGAACTGATGTAGATAATGATACTTTAGCATATGCAGTATTATTTAGTGCTGATAATGGAAGCAATTATACAACATTAGAAATAGACTTTAATGATACAAAATTGGAATTAAACTCTTCTGAACTGGAAGAGTGTGAGGAATGCAAGGTTAAAGTGCTTGCAACTGACGGAATAAACACAAATTCGTCTGTGTCTAAATCATTTAAGATAAGAAATGAATTATTAACTAATATTACCTCATGTCAGGAATTAAATGTTTCTTTTACAAGTTATAAATTGCAAAACAATGTTCAATCAAATGGGACATGCTTCACGATTACTGCAAATGATATTACTTTAGATGGAAAAGGATATAAGATTACATATGGTGTTGGCGGAAGCTCTGGATATGGAGTTTATGTTTTCGGAATGAATCAGACAATAATAAAGAATTTAATATTTGAAGAAGGAAACACTAGCGGAACAAGTAAATATAATGTATATTTCAGAAACGCAAATAATAACGCGTTTAGTAATAATATAATTAATACATCTGGATTAAACAGTTATGGCATTCGTTTAGATGCAAGTTCTTATAATCTTATTAATAACAACAGTGTTATTACATCTGGATCAGCAGATGCAATTAGAATTTCTCCAAGTAATTCTAATTTCAATATAATAAGCAATAACACAATAACAACTTCAACAAATGGCGCAAGAGGAATTTATATTGAGGCAAGTGTTAATAATACGTTTAGAAATAATCAGATTAGAACAGCTAATAATATCAATTCGGAGGGGATTTATTTTGTAGAATCTGTTGATGGTAACATGTTTTATGATTCTTTTATTAATGCCTCTACAACAAACGATGTTTACTTCAGTTATCCTTCTTCAGGAATTGTAAACTTTAAGAATGTAACGCTTACGGATACTTCAGGACCAGCTTTTGATTCAAGTTCTACAGCAAGAGCAAATGTCTATTGGTACTTTGATGCACAAGTCAATAATGCCATTGGAAATTCTATTGAAAATGCAAATGTTACAGCAAAAAATGTATCTGGAGCAATTGCTTTCTCTCAATTAACAAATGCTAATGGCAGAATTTCAAGACAGGAAATTCTTCAGTATTGGAGGAATTCTTCTGTAACGAGAAATCAGAATAACTACACATTTAATGTTTCTAAATTAGGTTATCCAACTTTAATTAGAAGTATTAACATTACATCAAATAGAGATGAGGTATTTACATTAGGAGGGATTACATCTTGTGCCACTCTAAATGGAGCAAATGTAGTTTATTCTCTTGGTCCAAATATATCATCTACAGGAACTTGCTTTACTATATCTGCAGACAATATAACCTTGTTTGGGGGTTCTCCAAGAATTATTACTTATAATACGGCTGGCTTAGGCGGTACAGGAATAGACGTTAATGCAAATAATTTCACATTAAGAGACATAATAACTTATGCTAGCAGTAGTTCTGGAACTGTTATATCTTTAGATTTATCTGGGAATAGTTCAACAGTTTACAATTCTAATCTTACAGCAGGAGGTGGAAATGATCCAATTATCTATTTCTCAGGTGAAAATGGTAGCGTCATTGTATACGATTCGTTTATTGGCTCTGGAGCATCTTCTGGGTCTGATTATGAACTGTATTTTACAAATAATAGAAACAATGCAACTCTTGTCAATACAACTCTTAAAAATAATATTTTTTCCTGGAACGCAAGCAATTCATTTTTTTATTTTGCATGGTATTTGAATGTGCAGGTGAATGATTCTTCTGGTAATCCAATTGCTAGTGCTAATGTATCCGCATCTGATAAGAATGGTCTTTCATGGTTTAATGTTATAACCGATATAAATGGAGGTATCGCTAGAGAGCATCTTGCTGAGTACAAAAGGAATGTTACCGGAAAATTCTTTCTCTCAAATTATACAATTAATGTGAGTAAATCTGGTTTTATAGAACAAACAAGATCTATTAATATGAGTCTAAATAAATTGGAAATATTTAACTTAAACCCTATATAAAAATTAACATGAAAAAGAGAGAAATATTGATATTCTTTTGTGCACTAATTCTTTTATTTTTAGAGAGTGTTAGTGCAGTTTCAACAGATTTAAAAGCAGAATATGAAAGAGGCGAGACAATAATTATTGAGATTAGCGGGAATATTCTTGAGCCAATTGACAAAAAAGATGTTGAATTTTTTAGAGGGCATGTCGCTATTCCGATTGAATATGATTTAAGGAAACTGGAGAATAAATATTTTCTCTGGGCAATTGCTCCTCAGAATGCAAATAATTATACTCTTGTTATAAATAATATTGCTACAACTTCTGCTGGAAGGACAGAGATTGCTGATTTCAGGCAGAATTTTTCTGTTATAGAAAACTTGACTGATTATTCAATAAAGCCTGGATTTATCTCTGCGCAAGAGGATTTTATTGTTTCTATCCAATTGAATGAGGATTCTGAAAAAACAATAAATTTAAGCTTTCCTAATGAGAGAGAAATTATTTTAAAGCCGGGAAGAAATGATATTTTGTTTTCAATAGCTGGCGTGAACGGGAGCGGATTAATTGAGACAAATATAGGCAAGTATGTTTTTCATGCTTTTATAATTTCAAAATTAAAGAACGCACTTGAAATTAATCCTAAGAGCATTGAGAGCGTTGTGCTTTCAGGCGATAAGGCAACATATCCATTTCAAATTATAAATCTTGGAGAAGAAGACATAAATGTCAATATTGAGCATGATAAAACAATATTTTCTCTCTCTGCAGAAAATATCAATCTTAAAGCCAAGGGAGCTGCTGAATTAAACATAAGCCTCATAGGAAATGTAGACGAAGAAATGAAAAAAAACGGAATTAATCAAAGCATTTTTATTAGAAGCGATGGTTTCTTTATTGAGCTGCCTGTTATGATTAAATTTACTGAAAAGCAGGACGAGGCAGAAACGCCTTATTTAGAAGAATACGAAAAATTAGAATATTGCCCAAATTTGAATGGGATTATCTGCACTGCTGGAGAGAGCTGTGACGGAGAAGTTAGGGCAAGCTTAGACGGAGCGTGCTGTATTGGAAAATGCGCAAAAGAAGAAGCTGGGGGATACAGCCCATGGATTGGATATACAATAGCAGGAGTGCTTTTCGTTATAGTTTTATTTATATTCTGGAAATATAGAAAAACCAAGGGAGAAAGCAGTTTTAACAAAAGAGTTGAGGAAGCTGAAGAGAAGCTGAAGCCTTGATTATTTATTCCTTAATTTTCTAAGTAAGATGTCTTCTAATTTGTTCTCTCTTAAAAGATTTAAATCTATTTCGCTTGCTGCCTGTATAATTTGTTTAGAAGTGTAAAGTTCGCTTTCCTTTTTCATTAAATCATCTTGCTGAAAATTTTCACGCGTGGCTTCGCCACGAACCCAATCCACCCTGCCGCAAGCACTGGAGCCAGCCAAGTCAACCCAGCCGGCAACCCAGTCGCCGTCCCAGTAGCGACACGGCCTGCAAACGCCAGAATTATAAGCATGAAACTTTTTTAGAGCTTCTCTTGCTTCTTCTCCTGAAACGATTAAAGAGTCATTATCTGAAAAGAGTACGTTTATCCCATATTTATTATTAACGTTTCTTGAAGAAATTTCTAAAGCAGAAGGATGAACTAATACTGGCAATTCCAGACTTCTTTTTTCTGCTTCTTTAACAAGCAATTCAGCTATTTCCTTGTTTGGTTCTCTTAAACTATGGACTGCTAAGCCAAAATCTCTGTAAACTTTATTGCTTAATTTTTTATCTTTATCTAATTTCATTCCTTCTTCATAAGTAAGTGTTCTTTCTCCTTTTGCTGCGAGAATTTTGTTGGCAAGAATTGCTCTAAAGATATTAGAGCCATTTATTTCGCCTGTTTGCTCATTGAAATCCCAACGAGTTTGAAAAGCTGGAGCATTTTTATAATCTCTTTCTACAATTTCATTTATACCTTCATAAAGACTTCTTTGTTCGTCAGAGCCTAAATGTCTTGCAACTGAATATTTTTCTATTATTGGCTCAAGTAATACAATGTCTTGAGATGCTGTTTCTACCATGAATTTTCTAAAGATAAAGGATATTTAAATCTTTCTTTTGTAACTACTTGATAATTTCTTTATTTTCTTTAAAGACTTAGTTTTCTTTGTTTTTATTTCTTGCTTTTTATTTTGAATCTGTTCTGGCTGCTTGAAAAGATTAGGGGCTATTTCTTGAAGCTTTTTTACAAGTATTTCATTTTCAACAAGCGCTTTTTTTGTTATTGCGTCATAATCGTGCAATCTTTGGATTAATTTATTTCCCAATTCATTCAAGTCTATATTGCCAAGAGTTATCTTTTCGGGCTGGACTAATTCTATGTGTGCGGGCATGTAGGCAAACATAATTCCAAAATAGTTGTTTAATGATTCTAATTCTAAAGTTAATTCAGCGAATGCTGTGAACAAATCCTTTGAATTCTCAACAGGGATTGGTTCATGATGTGTTTTTTCAAGCAGTTTTATGCCATTTTCAGAGCCAAGCTTTGTGACTAGCGCGTTCAGGGCTTCTTTTACATGCTCTTGAGGCCTGCCGAGAATTTCAAGAATCATATTTGCCTGGAATTTTGCCATGATATTTTATAGAAAGACTACTTTTAAACATTATTAGAGTCTTTTAAGAGCTAATAAAATAATGAGGATTATACAAAAAGCTATGAAAGAGTAAATAATTCCATTTCTTATTTTATCATATTTTGTTATAAAGACTTGTTGTTCTTCTTTCTTGGATTGCTTCGGATTTAATATTATTTTTTCTTGTGCTTGGATTAAGTTAATTTGTGAATTTGATCTGTTTATATTATAGTTTACGATTTCCTTATTATTCTCTAATTTTGACTCATTTTTTATATCATTCCCTATATTTTCTTTTCCTAATTCTTCATTATTTTCTTGCTGATTTGCTTCTACTTTTTCTTCAGATTTTTCTTTATCCTTTTCATTTAATAAAACCATTATCAGCCTGCATATTGGAGCAGAAGGATTTTGAGCTTCTTTTCTTAGTCTTGCGCATATATTCCATTCGCCTGTCTTTGTAATTTTTAAGCTAAATTCTGATTGAGATGGAAATGCTTGTTTTATGTAATAATATGAACTCTGCCATTTATTGCCATTGTAAATTTGCGAGATTGTTTTTGAAGTTGAATTCTCATCCTCTACAAAGATTTTTACATCGTAAATATCTTGGGTGTCTGCGCTAATTGATACTTTAAATTCCTCATTTATATTTACTGAATTTGGCGCATTTAGCTGTATTTCCAAGGCAGATATTATTATTGGGGATAATAGAAATAAAAGGCTAATAGCCATAACTTTTATAATGAACGAGATTGCCTTCTTTGTCAAAAATGTATAAACTATCTCTATCATTGTTCCAAATGTTTGTTTTTGAGTTCCAAAATATGTCTGTTGCATTATCCCTTCCAATAGATGTATGAAGAGTTATTTTTTCTATCTCTATTTCTTTGAATTTATAGTATTTTGTACTCTCGTCTTTTAGAATCCAAGAATATATATTAAGCTTGTGGCATTGGTTTGCGATAGTGATTTCTTCTTTTATTTTATCTATTTTAGACTCTAAACAATTTGCGAAATTTGATTTTTTCCATATTCCATTTCCTGCGTTTATTGCCCTTTCTTCTGCATTTGCGAATTCTTTTAATTCTGATTCTTCTACAAGGAATTTTGATGCGAAACCTTGTTTTACTAATTCCAGATTTACATAATCTGGAGTATAAATTCTGGCTAATATTCTGCCGTATTTTTCTATGCCTATTATTTCTAATTCTAGTGATTGATTTTGAAATTTATTTAAATAATTTATTGCTAATTCGTAATTGTGAGTTTTTTTTTCAGGGGCGTTGATATTTGCTAAACGAACTCTTCTTCCGTCTTCTAATTCTAAAGTATCGCCATCTATAACAAGGGATATTTTTACTATTTCCTTTTGCGGAGAGAATTGTGTTTTGAATAAAAAGAAATTTATTGCTATGAGTATTGTGATTATGAAGGCAAATATAAAAGCATATTTTTTCTCCATTATAATTTCATAATAGACTTTTTTATTTCTAATGAATTATAGAATTTTTCAAGATTTTCATGATTTAAAACTATTGTTGAAGTGTTTATATTGGGATGAAAACCTGCTGATTCTGCTTCCCAGAGTTCTTTGTCAATTATTAAATTAGTATTTTTTGCGTAAATCATGCCAAAAATTGAGACGCTTCCTGGTATTAGATTTAATTCTTTTTTCAATTCTTCTGTACTTGCAAAATTGAGTTTTTTAATTTTTAGTTTATTTTTTAGAGATTTTGTGTCCAGGCGCTTTTCTGCCGGGAGTGCTATTAAATAGAAATCCTGCTTTTCGTCTTTTAGAAAAAGGCATTTTGTATGTTTTCCTGGAATTTTTGTTTTTATTAAGCTTGATTGCTTTACTGTAAAAACTGCCTTATGCTTGTAAATTTTGTATTTAATGTCGTGCTTTTCCAAATATTGCTTTAGATATAAATCCATATCTATTTTTAAAATGATATGTTAATATAATTTTGCAAATAGCGCAAGCGAATAATTTATATAATATAATTTGCAAGAATTTATGATTAAGATGAAAGTTACTATTTATACCACTCAAACGTGCCCCTGGTGTAAAAAGACAAAAGAATTTTTCAGAGAGTATAATGTAAAATATAAAGAGATTGACGTTGGGAGCGATTCTAAGGCTGCGGCTGAAATAGTTAAGAGATCAGGGCAAATGGGCGTGCCTGTTATAGATATAGATGGAAAGATTGTTGTTGGGTTTGACGAGCCTAAATTGAGAAAGCTCCTTAAGATTAAGTAGTTATTATTGTTAAATTATTACAAATGTTTAAATAAAAAGTTGTGTGGAGGTTTTCTTAAAAAGATTTTAAGCAAAAATGAGTTATGAAAGAGAAATAAGAAACGCGTCATCAATTTATGATTTATTTAGCATTGTAAAGGAGATTGTTGGCGAGTATACTGGAATAGAGCGCTTGAATACTGAAATTGTATTTAGTGAGCTTGGGTTTTATGAGAATGGTTTTATTGGGGCATTATATCATCCCTATTCAAATACTATAGCAATTAACACAAGTCCTTTAAGAAAAATTGTACAAAGATATCCTTCCCTTGTCAAATATTATCTCTTTCATCTCTTGCTTCATGAATATATTCATGCTTTAGGTATTAGTAATGAAATAAAAACAAGAAAATTAGCGCATACTATTAGCAAAAAATATTTTGGAGAAAAACATATTCTCACAAGACTTTCTATTAATATGAAAAGTATTTTTTACGAGGAAAGAGAGAATTTTGATGATTTCTTTAATGAAATTGATAGGATTTTCTCTATGATTAGATTATTAACGAATAATTTATATAGAGATTTTTATTAAGAGATTTATGAAAGAAAAAAAGATTAAGAATGAAAAGCAATATGATTTTATTATTTTAGGGGCAGGAGTTACAGGATTGGCTGCTGCAATGTATGGCGCAAGATTAGGATTAAAGACTTTATGTCTTGGAGCATCACATGGAACTGAATTGCCTCTTGGCGGGGTTATCACAACGACAAATGTTGTTGAGAATTATCCTGGCTTTATTAGATTAACAGGAATAGAATTATCAGACAAGATAAAAGAGCATGCGCTTTCTTACGAGCTTGTGACAATTAAAGAAGAAAGAGTAGAAAACATTGAAAAGAAAAAAGAGGACTTTAATGTCAAGACGAATAAAAACGCGTATTGGGGAAAAACTATATTATTTGCAACTGGAACAAAATGGCGCAAATTGGAAGTTCCTGGAAGCAAGGAATTTGAGAATAAAGGTGTGGCTTACTGCGCCTTATGCGACGGAATATTATATAAAAATAAGGTTGTAGCTGTTGTTGGGGGAGCAGATTCTTCTGCTAAAGAGGCTTTAGTTTTGTCAGAGCACGCAAAAAAGGTTTATATTATTTACAGAGGCGAGCAAATTCGCCCAGAGCCTATTAACATGGAAAGAGTAAAAGCAAATAAAAAAATAGAAGTTATTACTAAGACAAATGTTGTCGAGATTAAAGGAAAGCAATTTGTTGAAAGAGTTATTTTAGACAAAGAATACAAGGGAAGCAGGGAATTGAAATTAGACGGGGTTTTTATTGCAATAGGGCATATTGCATTGTCTGATTTGGCTAAGAAATTGGGAGTTAAATTAAATGAAAAGGGAGAAATTGTAATTGACCATAAAACATCTGAAACAAACATGAAAGGAGTTTATGCCGCGGGAGATGTTGCTGACAAGCCTTTCAAGCAAGCTATTACAGGAGTTGCAGAAGGCTGCACTGCGGCTTATTCTGCGTTTGAATACATAACTAAGAATAATGTGAAACCGAGTTGAGTTTTTGGTTTTGATTGAATAATTTATCTATATTTTTAACTTTTCATGGAATTCTTCTAGAGTATAGGTTTTTCCTTTGCCTTCTTCTATTTCTTCCCAAGCTTCTGCTGTCTGCCTGGCAAACTCTAAATCTTCAATATAATTATCTAATTTCTTCATATAGCTTTCTAATTTGACTAATTTCTCATAAACTTGATTTAAAGTAATTTGTTTTGCTTCCATATTTTTTAAATGAAAGAAAGGTTAATAAATTTCTCCTTTAATTTTGATAAATGGACATGCAATTAAGTTTTTAAATAATAACTAGTTCTTATTGAGATGAAAGGGAAAGAGAGGGGAAAGAGGGGATTGTCGCCTGTTATTGCCACGGTTCTTTTAATATCGCTTGCTTTAGTGCTTGTTTTAATTATATTTATATGGGCAAGGACATGGATTGGGGAAAAGATTCAAAAGGATTTGGGAGGAGGAGCTGAGGCAATAGAGTCTTTCTGTGATGACATTGATTTTAGTGCAGAGGCTGAATTATTAGGTGGAGGAAAAATTAATGTTAATAATATAGGAAACGTTCCTCTTTATGGGATAGAAGTTAGGAAAAGAGGCACAGGGGCTGTTGAAAATCTTGGTATTGGGATTTTTGACAATGGTTTGCCAAAGGGAGGGGGAAAAGGCGTCTCTGTGGATTTTGGAGGGAGTGTTTCTAGTGGAGATGAATTAATAGTTGTTCCTGTTATTTTAGGAGAGGGAGAGACATATAAAAAACCTTATACATGCGCAGAGGATTTTGCTGAAATAGCGAGAGTTGTTGCATGATAGTTAAAAAAAAAGGTATGTCTGATGTCGTTGCAAATATGCTGATTATATTATTAACAATTACGGCTGTTGTGATAGTTGGCAATATTGTAATTCCTTTTGTAAATCGCTCATTGGAAAGCACGAGCTGCTTTGAATATAGGGATTATTTTAAATTTGATCAGTCATTTGGCTATAACTGCTATGACGAGAGCAATGACAGATATCTGATAACTATAAAAACTGATTCGAATTCTGAAAAAGTTGAGGGATTTAGCTTGAGATTTTTGGAAGATGGAGGCTCAAGTAATCTTGTAGCTGTTAAAAATAATACGATTTACAATGAAGTGAAGATGCTTGAGGATGTTGCCAATGGAAAGCTTATAATTCCTGGAGAGAAATATTCTGCCTTGACTTATAATTATAGTTCTAATTTAATATATGAGAGAGTTGAGATTTACCCTGTGATTAAAGAGAATAAAATCTGTGATTTGTCTGATTCAATAAAATTGATTAAATGCAACTAAAATGAACAATAAGAAAGGACAAGTATGGATTGAGACTGTAATATATATCTTAATTGGGCTAACCTTGATTGCGCTAGTATTGACATTTGTAATGCCAAAAATTAATGAGCAGAGAGACAGATTGGTTATTGAGCAGACAATTGCGTCCCTTGGATTTTTAGACGATAAAATCAATGAGGTCATAGACACCGGGAAAGACAACAAAAGGATTGTTGAATTTGGCATGCGAAAGGGCGAGCTGTATTTTGATTCTGACGACGATAAGATTGTTTTTGTATTGAGAGAGCTGACAAAGCCTTACAGCGAGCCTGGCATAAAAATTCCAGTTGGAAGGGTTATTGTAGAAAGCGTGGAGGAAAGAAAAACAAGCGTTGTCAATTTGACAGTTCAATATAAAAATACTGCTAATTTGAGCTTTGAAAATCAGGAGATTGAAAAAAAATTTGACTCTTCAGTCACGCCCTATAAATTCTCCATAGAAAACAAAGGGATATTAAATAATCTACATAATATTGACATCGGCGAAATTTCGTAATGTTTATATATCTCTATTAGTTTAATTGCTAGATGAGTAAGTTATTGGCAATAATTGGCTTTTGTGCTTCATTAGTATTTGCATTGATATTTATTCTTAATCTTTATTCATTGGCTTGGCTGGGATTGACATCAACAATCATAGGATTTGTCATGAACATTATTGTTTTAATAAAAAGATTTGATGGGAAGAAATTTGCTATTTGGGGCATAATCTTTAACGTCTTATTTGTAGCATTATTCTATATTGCTCCTGCATTTTTAGGATGAAAGTTTTATATATTGTTTATTATTATTTGATATATGGTAGTGACAATTAATCTCAATCCCCCTATGCCCTCTTTACCAAGAGTCAAGGATAAGAGACAGCTAGACATCAGATACAGTCTTATCTCGCCTTTTGCAACTGCCCACATTCATTGGGACGATAAAATCAATGAGGTAGTATATGAACTGGAAGAGCCCTTATTGGACGATTACGAGCAAGAAGTGCTAAAACAGGTTGAAGCTGCTATGCTTGAGCTAGTTAATATAAATGTTGCTGTTGAAAAGACTATAGAAGCTACTATAGAATACATTGATAAAACTGCAAAATTATTAATTGATGAATTGAATATTAAGATTAACAACGAATCATATAGAAAGATTTTTTACTTTCTCTTCAGGGATTTTATAGGGTTTAACGAGATTGATCCATTGCTAAGGGATTATTTCATAGAAGATATTGAATGCAATGGCTCCAATACGCCTGTATATATTATTCATAGGATGTATAGGAATTTACGCACGAGTATTCTATATAAAGACGCTGACAAACTTGCAAGTTTTGTTGAGAAACTCGCGCAGAGATGTGGGAGATATGTTTCATATGCACAGCCTCTACTTGACGGCTCTTTGCCAGATGGGAGTCGCGTCAATGCCACATACACAAAAGACGTGACTTCAAGAGGGCCTACTTTCAGCATTCGCAAATTTACAGAGACTCCATGGACGCCAACTCAATTAATTGCAATGAAAACATTGAGCCCTGAAATGCTCGCGTATTTCTGGATACTTATTGAAAACAAAGCGAATGTGCTAGTGACAGGAGCTACTGCCAGTGGCAAAACCACTTTATTAAATGCGATTGCTTTTTTCATACCGCCTGAGGCGAGAGTCGTTTCTATCGAGGACACTAGAGAATTAAACATTCCGAGAGAGAATTGGCTGCCTGCTGTCTCAAGAACCTCTATTGGCATAGGGAAAGTTGGAGAGGTTGATTTGTTTGCTTTATTAAAAAGCTCATTCAGACAAAATCCAGATTATATGATTGTAGGAGAGGTGAGAGGAAAAGAAGCTTTTGTCTTATTTCAGGGCATGGCTTCTGGGCATTCAAGCTTGAGTACGATGCATGCTGATTCTGTAGATACACTAGTGAGAAGATTGCAAACGCCTCCGATAGAGTTGTCTCCGACTTTGGTAAACTCATTGGATTGCGTTGCTATTGCCACGCATGTTATTGTGAAAAATCAAGAGACTAGAAGAATAAGAGAGATTGTTGAGGTTGTGAATATTAATAGAGATGGAACTGCGCTTATTAATACGCCGTTTATATGGAATCCAAGAGATGACCAATTTTATTTCAAAAAGCAAAGCAGAGTATTAGAGAAGATTTCTTTAAGAAGTGGGGTTCCTCTTGAGCAACTTCAGCAGGAGTTTATGCTAAGAGCGAGACTATTATACGAGCTTTATTTGAGAAGGATTTTCAGCTTTGAGGAGGTTGGAAAAATAATTAATGATTATTATAAGGATTCTGATGCTGTGTTAAGAAAGTATGGTATTAGATTATGATTAATCTATCTCTGCTTTAGTGAGCTGACTTGTAAATTGAAAAGTATATAAATCATTCTGGTTTTTATTGAATATGGAAAAAGAGAGGATTAATTTAATTGCGCAGTTATTGAATAGCATGAGGGATGCTGTGGAGAAATTGGAAGAGGCTTATAAAAAAAAGGATATTGAGATGCTTAGCGCTGCTAAGGGGGAGATTTTAAAATTTCAGGCTGAAATAAAGAGGTTGATATGATTGAAAGCATTAAAAAGAATATAGAAACAGAGATGGGAATGCTTGGAGAGATCTCATCTTATAATCAAAAATTGCCCTCTGCTGCTCCTCTTGAAAAGAAATTGCTAATGCAGACCATTGATGCTTTAATAAACAGCTTAAGAATTATAAATGATTCTATTCCAGATTTGTTGAGCCTAATCTCTTTAGCCAAGAAACTACCCGGGAGTATTGCAAAGAAAGAAAAATTAGAGAAAGTTAGCGTAAAGATAAAGGAGCGCGAGTTTGATGCGACTATTCCTATAAGGAACAGAAAAAAATTGCTTAAGGAGCTAAGCATAAGAGAGAGCCATATAAGCAGATTAAAAAGGAGACGGAAGAAGGAATCAAAATTAGAGGAATATACTGAATTCAAGGCTGCGAGAGGTTATTTGAAATTAGCGAATAAATTATTTTTGGATTTTGCAACATATTTGATTAATAAGGGCCATTTTAAGAATTTATCAAAGGAATTGAGAAAGGCCAATATAGATTTATTGTTTCATGCTTATCTGGCGATGATTTTTTTAACGGTTTGTTTAAGCGTTATTGCATCTTTTTTAGTTATGTTTGGCTTATTATTCTTTAATGTTGGGATAGACTGGCCTTTTTTCAGCATGTTTGAGGGTGATTATTTAATCAGATTAGTGCAGATATTCTGGATACCGATTATTGTGCCTATCGTGATGTTTTTTATACTTTATTATTATCCTACAACTGAAAAGAAAGGTCTTTCAAGAAGGATCAATCAAGAGCTGCCATTTGCTGTAATTCATATGAGTGCTATTTCTGGTTCTGGAATACAACCAAGCGAAATTTTCAGGATTATAGGATTGAGCAGAGAGTACCCTTATTTAAGAAAAGAGATAAGGAAGATAATTAATCAAATTAATCTTTATGGATATGATCTTGTAACTGCGCTGAACAATACTGCCGCGACAACGCCGAGCACTAAACTCTCTGAATTATTCTCTGGTTTGGCAACTACTATTACTTCTGGGGGAGATTTTGCAGAATTTTTTAACAAAAGAGCAGAAACACTTTTAATAGACTATAGGCTGGAAAGAGAAAAATATTCAAAAACTGCAGAGACTTTTATGGATGTTTATATCAGCGTTGTTATAGCTGCTCCAATGGTATTGATGCTGTTCCTAATTTTATTGACTATTGGAAGTTTTGACATAGGTCTTAGCATAACGCAGCTAACTTTTCTGATTATTTCAGTTATTGCAATAATTAACATATTTTTCCTTGCTTTCATACACATAAATCAACCTAATTACTAAAATGACACTAAAAAGAATGCATTGGTTTGGCATAATATCAGGAGCTATCTTAATAGTCGGCGATATTGTTTATTATTTTACAATTGGGAAGGATTTAAATTTATTCTTATTTTTATTAGGAATTGCCCTAGCTATCTTTTTCCTCCCTTTTGTTTTAGGCATTGTTTTAGAGAATAAAAAAGAAGAAAGAATAAGGGAGATGTTCCTTGAATTTTCCAGGAACCTCGCTGAAAGCGTTGCAACAGGGACGCCTGTAAGCAAGAGCATTATTAACATGAGAAAAAATAATTATGGTGAGCTGACTAGTTATATTCATAAATTAGCCAATCAGATATCATTAGGTATATCTGTGAGCAAGGCTCTTGAGAATTTTGCAACTGACGTAGGAAGCAATGTCATTAACAGAGCTGTTGCGTTGATAAGAGAGGCTGAGAGAGCTGGAGGAGAAATAGATTATATCTTGGAATCTGTCGCTAAGTCAATTTCAGAAGCAGATAAGTTGAAGAAAGAAAGGCGGGCTGCAATTTACAGCCTTGTTGTCCAAGGATACATAATATTCTTTATATTTATTGGAATTATGCTAGTTATGCAATTCAATATTTTGCCATTGGTTGGAAGCGCGGGAAGTTTTGGAAAGCTTTCAGTAGGAGAGCTTACATCAGCAAGAGATTTGGAAACGGAAAGTGTATTTAATGCAGAAGAGCTGGCAAGACCATTTTTATTTCTTTTACTGGCGCAGGGTCTATTAGCAGGATTGACTATTGGCAAGCTGGCTGAAGGAAGCATAAAAGCTGGAATAAGGCATTCGTTTATACTTGCTATTAGCGCATTTCTGATCTCTACAGGAGCAAACGTCTTTTTAGGATAATTTTTTAACTAGGTAGAAGAGCTCGTTATTTGAGCTAAAGGTTTTGTATTCGCAGTTTAAATTTTTTAATAAAAATTCAAACCATTTTCTTCTTGGATATCTCATTCTTTTTCCTGAAAGAGTTTTTGTTGCAAAGCTTATTAGAATGTATTTGTAATCTATTTTTTCTATTATTGCTTTTGCTATTTCATGGCTTTTAGTCTCTACAATGTCTAAGAGCTTAAGCATCAGGCATAAGTCTGATTTGGGAAGACTCGTATTTGGATTTTTAATGTCGTAAGTGAAAACTTCTCCTTTGATTTTATGCTTCTCAAAGAATTTTCTTATTAATGCAAGATTTTCTTCATTAACATCTGATGCATAATAATATATTTTTTTATCAGCTAGAGCTATTGGATTTAATCCGCAACCAATATCGAGAATTGAGCTTATTTTCAGTGATCTTATCATGGCTCTTAATTTTGGATAAAAATCAAACCTTTCTGACGTTGAGGCATGAGTTTTTAAAATTTCATTTATATTTTCATTTTTTAATTCTATTTTTTTCAGGCTTTTTTGAAATCTTCCTGCTAGATTTCTCAATTCAGCCCTAATGTCTTTTATTACAATCTTAATTTCTTTTTTTTTAAGAGCATTAAATTCTATATTATGCCTTCTTAAATAATTATCAAGAATATTTGAAACAAGGGAGTCTGCAAGGCCTGAAAGCTCTTTTTTTCTCTTGATTTCTTCTAGTATTGCATTTTTATCCATCTATATTAGAGACAGGACAAGTTATATAAATCTATAAGGTTATTTTCTGCCATGGAGAAAAGAGGAATCAGTCATATTGAAGTTATGCTGTCTTTTTTGATATTTATTGGATTTGTAATATTTGCGTTTTATTTTTTTAGCCCATCGCAGACCTCAAGGATTGTGGAATCTGCGACTTCTTATGCTTTTAGGGAAATTATTGAAAATACGAACACAGAGGTTGAGAGCTATTATGTAAAGATGGACGTAAGTGGCATGGGCAGCGGTAGCGAATTTAGGAAAATAAAGATTTCTGGTGTTGACAATATAAAAAATGTAAGAGCAGAGAATAGGCATGGGACATTTGTTGAATCACGGCGTGAAGGAGCTAGCGATAATATTAATTTTAAGGCAGATTCTGTACATGACGGAGATCCAAGCGAGGGATTTGCCATATTTAGGTTTAGCGAGGACATTAATCCTGGAAGTGGCCCTAGCGGAGGAGGACAATTGAATGATGATGAATATTCTATAATCTCTTCTGATAAGATTAAATTCATGTCTGAAAAGAAAATAAAGGCATTAAATGCGTCTTATTATGATAATTATGAAAAATTGAAACAGCAATTTAATCTGCCAAGCTCTGTTAATTTTGAATTTAACATTGTGTTTGATTCAGGCGAGGAGATTGAGGCTAAGAGAGAGCGCCCTGAGGGCGTTGAGGTGTTTTCCAATGTAAGGCGCGTGGAGATATTACGCGAGGATGGAAGCGTAATTTTCGCAGATTTGATATTAAGGATATGGTGATAAAAAACAAAAGAGGAATATGGAGAATTGTTGAGGCAGTAATTGCGGTTTTTATTCTTGCGAGCGCAATTGTCATGCTTTTTTTACAAGATACTAGGAAGGAGAGCGAGAACCTGGTATTTGATGATATTTTAAACGAAATTGCAAAAGACAAGGTATTGAGGGAAAAAGTGATAAATGATGATAGTAATAGCATGGAGGCTGAAAACGAGATAATGGATATTTTGAAAAAAAGGATATTGAACCAAAGATTGGAGTATAGTGTGAGCATTTGTGGTGTTTCTGAGAGTTGCGCGGGCGAAAACTATTATCCTGCTAATATTGCAGAGTTGTACTCTAGGGAAAGAATCATAAGCGCAACGCTTGACAAATTTGAGCCAAAAATAGTTAAGATTTACGTTTGGGCGGGGGGATAACGATTGTTACAAATCTTTATAAAGTTTTATTCGTTTTCAGAAAGATGAGAAGAGGCGCGCTATTTACAATAGCTATTTTTGTAGCTTTTATGTTTTCCTTAAATCTAGTCAGCTCTGCTAATAGCTGTATCTCGCAAGATCAGATTATTTTGAGATTGAGCGCGGATACAAATGCTCATGGAGAACTATTTAATGGGGCGGGGAGTTATACTACGGAGATTTGCTATAATGATATTTTTGGAGTGAATGGAAATGGCAATAGGGTTTGTAGTGGGGCTAATGGCGTATTAAGATTAAGCGCCAGCACAAATGCGCACGCTGAAGGTCCTTCTGGAAGTTATTCGATGCAAATCTGTTATGGGGATTTAAATTGCAGATTAGACTCTCCATCTAATTGCAATGGAGCTAATGAGGAGATTGTCGTAAGATTATCTTCTAATACTAACGCTCATTTAGAGATAGCTAGTGGAACTAATTATAATAATGTGATTTGTTGTAGCACGATAGCAGGACCTCCGCCTCCTTCTCAACCAGATGCATATTGGGCAAATGTTAATAGAAATGAATTGGCGAATGGATTTGACATAAATTTGGATACGAGTGTAAAATTAATTGCGGCAGGTGTTTCAGCAAATAATAATGTTAATTATGATATTTATGACACTGATTGTTTAGGCTATGCATTGGATACAACCTGCTCTGATCTTATCCGCTCTGGCTTAACTATTAAAAGCGACGCAAATGGAATAGCGATATTTGATTACATATTCACGCTTGCCGATTTTGCAGGAGATGACAATAATGAAGATCAATTAGAATTATTCTTTATTGCAAAAAGTGTACAGCAATATGAGCAGAAAAGTGGTATGATAAATTTAAAGAAACAAATAATTGATGAGCCTGTAGTCCAAAAAAATGGATGCGCTCAATTTGATGAGCAAAATGAATGCGAAAACGCTCCAGAGTCTGCATGGCGGGCTGATGAGGCGGATATAGAAAAAGTATCTGGGCTTGTCGGAGGAGCAGGATGCGGGAATACGAGAAATAATGGGGATGAGATAAGATGCGATTGTAATTGGAATGCGAATATTGACATATGTGAGTTTCGCTGGACAGCTATTCCTGCCCCTTTGCCTCCGGGTGTGACGCAAGAGTGCGTAGGAGGATGTAATATACAAACAGAATATGGAGAGTGTACTGATAATTCTGCTACAATAACCTATTTAACAAGTTTTGAGCCTGAAGTAAGCTGCACTTCAACAGAGTTTACAAACACTGCTGATGAAAATGACTGCGATGGCTTAGATGGAGAAACAACAAGCGCGTTATGCGGGTTTGCGCCAAGCTTGATACTTCCTTTCTTTGGCTTTTGGCAGTTTATGATTAGTATTCTTGGTATTGCTATAATTTATGCTTTATTGAGTTTTAGAAGGAGAGCATGAGATGGGAAAAAGAGAGGTTTTTGTTTGCTATTTGATAATTTTAATGAATATTTTATTTATCAGCATTGTGGGAGCTTTTGAATATCATGAGAATAGTTTGCAAAAGGATTACAGAGCTGGCGAGATAATTAAGGGAAGCGTGAATTTGAGTTTGAAGCAGGAAAGAGCTGATTCTCTCTTGAAAAGCAATTTTATAGGGAACATTACATTATTTGGCTTGTTAAAAGCGAATAAATTTGTTGAAGGCGGTGATTTTGAATGTAGCAGCGCTAATTGCGCTGACGAATACGTGCTTGGAAACGCAATTAGAGAATTTAATCTTGAAAATGATAAAATTATTGGATTAAGGATAGAGGGAGAGGAAATTAGCTCTATAAATGATATTGAATTTTCTGTAAATAGCGATATCGCAAACTCGTGCAAGACGCCTCTTTTTATTGATGTTTTAGCAGATAAAGAAGATGTTATGACAACTAGTGAATATACAAACAGCTCATGCTCTAGCAATAATTATGGATGTTTTAACAATAACTTAAACAGCGGAGCATATAGAGAGGCGACGATAACGCAAGACGAGATATGCGAGAACATAACATTGCCTGCTGCGCCAGCATATGCTGTAGGGGCGAAGGTTAAAAAATTAAAGAACAATGGAAACTTAAAGATTAGCCTGAGGGAGCTTGATTATAATAAATTAGGAGAGTGCAAACTTCCGCAGTCTACACAAGCAGAGGAAAATCTTGAATGCGTTATAAAATATAATTCTATTGTTGAGAGTAAGCTATTGGTTTGCATTAGTGGGGATTTTTCCAGTAATGTGGAATATAGGATAAAATCAGAGAGTCAAAATCCAAGATGCGGGACAGATAATTCTGATTTTGAGATATTTGCCAGGGCATTGGAATATGGAAAAGCAGGCACGAGAGTTAACGATAGTGAATTAGAAGATGAGATATATAATTATATTAATGAGAGATATGGAAAAGATGATGGAATTGAATGCAAGCCATATTGCGTTGTTCCTGTAAAGCTAAGCGGGTTATCCCAGAATATTAATCTGAATAATGTAAAATTGAGCTTTTATGACAGAAATATTTTATTTGACGCGCCTGCTGAATTTTATGAAGTTTCTGTAAAGCCTGCGACAATAAACGCGAAAGGAATTGAAATCAACTTGGAGCCTGCGGAATTTACAATACCTATTGGAACAAAAGAAGATAAATTTGCTTTGTATTTGAATGATAATCTCATATTTAGGGAAAATATTGATATAGAGGAAAGCTTTGATTTTAATTTGAATACGAGATTTGCGTATTTGGGTTTGGAAACTAGATTTGAAGCAGTAACATCTTTTAATATTAGTTCGTCTAAATGGAATTTTGGAGATGGGGTAATTGAAGAAGCCAATGGAAAGAGCATAAATCATAGATATAAAGAAGCTAAGACATTTACAATAGAAGTTGAATTGAAAAGGAAAGACGGAGTAATAGCGATTAAAAAGTTTAATATTATTGCGGGGAATGCAAAAGAGTCTGCAAATAAAACAATAGCAGACTATAAAATTAGGTTGAAAGATATAGATAAAGAGATAAAGAGTTTTCCCTTATTTTTGCAGGAAGTGATTGGAGAAGAGATTGACATTGCTGAATTAAATAAGTCGCTGTCTGATTTAGAAAAATCATTTAAGAATGCAAGCTCTGACAAGGATTACATAGACATTGTAAGCAGTTTATTGGATTTGAATATTCCTTACAGAATTGTAGGTGGTATAGAAGGAATCTTGCCTATTGCAATTGGATTTGAGAATATTGATGTGGGATATTTTGAGAGCATTTCTGGAACAGATGCAGCAGATAATGATAAATTAAGAGAGCTGATAATAGGATGGGGCGAGGCAAATTATAAAACAGATGTGGAATTTGAACTAATTTCTGTTTTTTCAGATGGAGCAAAGGAAGACATTCTGACTAGATTTAAGCTTAAAATAAGCCCTAAAGAAAGAGCAGAAGCAGGATTGCTGTTTATTGATTATCCATTTGACAGCTTGATTTTCTCGCAAGATTACGGACAGAAACCAGTTGATGAGGGCGGTGCGGCTTATGTTGGTATTGAAACGAAGCAGGATATTGAATTCGCAATTAAGGAAAAGATTGAGGTTGCAGAGCTTGGAGCTTATATTGCTCCTGTGAAAGGCTTTGTTATTGACGAAAAAGAGATTTGTGAATTTGGGGATCCTAAATGTGAGATACCATTTCCCTGGAAAAAGCTATTTTTCTGGCTAGGCATCGTTGTTTTAGGGACGCTTGTTCTCTACATTATATTGCAGGAATGGTATAAGAGAAGATATGAAAGACATTTATTCAAGAACAGCAATGATCTTTATAATTTAGTCAATTTTATTTATAATGCGAGAGTATCAGGATTGAGTGATAATGAGATAAGAAAGAAACTAAAGGGGACTGGCTGGACAGGGGAGAGAATAACTTATGCATTTAAGAAAATAGACGGAAAAAGGACAGGAATGTGGGAAATACCCATATTTAAGATTTTTGAGAATAGAAGAGTAAGAGCTGAATTGGAAAAGAGGCAGGGAAAGCCTATTGACGCAAGATTTATTAAACAGCCTAATTTCTAGACTAGATGTTAAAGATATTGAAAAGATTTTCAAGGCGCATACTTATGAGCCTCTTTAGAAGAAGAGATGACATTAAACTTGGTTTTTATGGGCCTCCAAATTCCGGGAAAACAACTATAGCGAATATTATATGCAAGGATTGGACAGGCGAAGAACTTGGAGCAGTGAGCAAGATTCCGCATGAAACCAGAAACGTGCAATTTAAAGAAAAAGTTGATATAGATTATAAGGGAAAAAAATTGTCATTTAAGATAGTTGACACTCCTGGAATTGCGACTAAGATTGATTACGAGGATTTTTTAAAGCATGGATTGAATAGAGGAGAGGCGAAGAAAAGAGCCAAAGAAGCAACTCAAGGGATTATTGATTCTATAAAATGGCTTGATGATATGGATGCGGTTGTAGTTGTGCTAGATGCGTCTGAAAATCCATACTCGCAAGTAAACATAACTATTATAGGCAATCTTGTAGCGAGGAAGATTCCTCTGCTTGTAGTTGGAAATAAAATAGATTTAAAAAAATCAGACATTAAAAAATTAGAGGCCGCATTTCCAGAATATGAAGTTGTTGGAATTTCCGCAAAAGATAGTTTAAATATAGACGAGTTTTATGAATCTTTATTTAAGCTGGCTAAAAAATTATAAAGATAAGATGAAAAAGTTAAAAAAAAGTGGATTGCAGATACAAGTCATGCCATTTTCAGAGGTTAGGGAAATGGGCATTGCTGAAAGAGTCAAGAAAATATTAAACCTTGTTTTGGGCAATAAAATCGTGATTTTGCATGGCAGATTGCGGGCTGAAGAAGAAGCGCGCTTGATTGAAGATACGATGGCTATGGTTGACCATATCAGAGATTTTAAGGGAATAGAGCTTGCAGTAGTTGAGCCTGACATAAAAAACGAAAATATCTTTGTCAAGATGAGATATGGAATTGCGAAGAGACTTGTTGGGGATAATAATGCGCTTACTGTTATTGGTCCTGCTTCATTAGTAAAGGAGATTAAGAAAGACCCTAAGAAAATTGAGCTACTGTTGAGCTAGAATTGCTTTTGTAGATTTTTTTGACTTAATGTCTATTTTTACCATGGCAAGATTAATCTTACCTTATATTTAAAGTTTTGGTTGCTACAGGCTAGCCTCGTGACGAGACACTATAAGAATAAAATCAGATTATACTAATATTTATTAACTTTGTTTTTGTAAATTTTTTATGCCATATAAATGCGTTCATTGCTCTAAGCTTTATGATGATGGTTCAAAAGAGATTTTAACAGGGTGCTTGGATTGTGGAGGGAAATTTTTCTTTTATATAAAGAAGGAGAAATTGCAACAAATTGGCGATAAATTATATGCTGACATGGAGCTCAGTTCTAATGAAAAGAACAAAATTGAACAAGACGTTAGAGAAATCGCAGGCATTAAAGATGAAGAAGCGCCTGTATTTCTTGATTTTGAGAGCGTGAAGATTATTAAAGAAGGAAAATATTTAATTGATCTGTCCAAGCTGTTTTCTGGAAAGCCAAGGGTTTATCAACTAGAGGATGGGAAATACATTATTGATATTACTCCATATGTAAAAGAAGATTTACGGAAGGATTAAAAAGATATATTATTTTCTTTTGGTATGAATTTAAAGAGTATACTTAATGAACAGACAAGGCAGCTTGTCCTTGATAATAAAACTATGAGTTATTTGAAGCAAGAGACAGAAAATATAGTTGAAAAGCTAAAAGAGGAGATAAAAAATGAAAAGATTGATGCAGAGGTATTTGTCGGGGGGAGTTATGCAAAGAGAACTTTAGTTAAAAAAAACAAATACGACATTGATATTTTCGTAAGATTTAATTGGAAGCTGGATAATATATCTGATATCTTAGAGAACATTGTGAAGAATGCTGGGAGAAGATTAAACTTGAATTTTTTAAAGATACATGGGAGCAGGGATTATTTTAGATTAGAAACAAAGAATAATTTATATTTTGAGATAGTTCCGGTATATAGAATAAAAACCCCTAAAGAGGCAAGAAATGTAACTGATTTGAGCTATTTTCACGTGAATTATGTAAGAAAAAAATTAAGAGGTAATAATATTGCTAGTGAAATTTTATTAGCCAAACAATTCTGTGAAGCACAGGGCGTTTATGGGGCTGAAACATATATTTTGGGATTTTCTGGATATGGACTTGAATGCTTAACAATCTATTATAAAACATTTGTCAATATGCTTAAAAAATTAATTTCTGCAAAGGATAGAATAGTAATTGATATTGAAGGGCATTATAAGAATAAGTCTGATGTGCTTTTTTCATTGAATGAAAATAAATTGCAAAGTCCTATTATCTTAGTTGATCCTACATGGAAGGAAAGAAACGTATTGTCTGCTTTAAATAAAGAGAGTTTTAATAAATTTCAGGATAGGGCTAGGAAATTTTTAAAAAGGCCCTCTGCAGATTTTTTTAAGCCAGATGAATTAGACATTGATAAGCTGCGGGGATTTGCTAAGGATGAAAATGCAGAATTTTTGGATATTACAATAACTACTGAAAGACAGGCAGGCGATATTGCTGGAGCAAAAATGAGGAAATTTTCTAGATTTCTGGAATCAGAAATTGCGAGATATTTTGATATTTTAAAAAAGGAATTTCTCTATAGTGAGGGAAAGGATTCTAATTTTTACATTGTTGCCAAGTCTAAGAAGGAGGTTATTAAGCAAGGACCGCCTATTAGCATGAAAAAGCAGGCTGATGCTTTTAAGAGATACAATAAAAATGCATTTGAGAAGGGCGGTTTTTTGCATGCGAGAGAGATAGTTAATTTTTCTCTTAAGGAATTCTTAGAAAGGTTTAAAGAAAAGCAAAGAGATAAAATAAGAGATATGGGAATTAGTGGGATTGATCTGGTTTAGGTTTTTTAACAGCATGAATAGAGATACTATTATGAAAAAATTTTAAATTCCCTGAAAAACCCGACATGTCTTTGCTAAAGAGCGTAAGCCATAATTGGTTTGTATAGGGTTTCGCATGCCTATTGACTTCGTCTTTTGAGTCGACATGGAAGGATATCTCTTTTATATGTTCTTTATTTAAAATAGCATTAATATCTTCTTGCGTATCGCCAAAAAGCCATTTTATTCTTTTATCTTCAGAGAATCTTTGTGTTGAAATAAGGAGATGATTTCTTAAAAATATTGCTTCGTCATTTTCAGGATATTTTTTTGCTTTTTCAAGAAGGAGCCTTGCTTTTTCCTCGTGTTCTCCTTCAAGATAAATCTCTTTTCCATGCGCATGGGCGATTGCGCCTGATTCTGCCAACGCTTTAGATTCAAGAATTAAGGAGTTTCTTATTAATAAATTCCCTTCGTTAGGATAATGAATTATCGCTTCTCTTACAGGGCCATAGATTTCTCTTCCTGTTTTTATTATTACAAAGGCAAAATCTCTTGTTGATGGAATAGAAGCACCCATATCTGCCAATGCCTCGAGAGATTTGTCAAATGAAGGAATTTTTATATTATATAGAAATTGACCAATTCCTTCTATGTATTCTTCTTTGTCTGGACGGTATTTTTTAGACACGCTGATATATTAATAAAATCAGAATTTTTAAAGTTATTTGTTTTTCTTTATTAATCTTGCTTATAATCTTTTTTCTTAATGTAGCTAATAAGATTATTTAGAGAGATTTTCAAGAAAACTTGAAACTTGAGATAATCTTGATTCTAAATCAGAAATTTTTACATCGCCTTTTCTTATTTCTTCAACAACTTTATACATTTTTAATGCTTCTTTTGTTGAATAAGGTGATTTTTGTGCACTTCTTTCAATTTCAGCGAATAATTCTCTCTCTAAATTTTCGTGCGTGGCTTCGCCACGAATCCAATCCACCCGACCGTCAGCATAAGAGCTGGCCAAGAGGTCCCAGCCGGCATCCCAGAAGCCGAGCCCGCCGCGGTCCAGCCTGCAAACGCCAGAATTATGAGCGTAGAATTCTTTTAGAACTTCTCTTGCTTCTTCTCCTGAAATGATTAAAGAATCATTATCTGAAAATAGTATGTCTATTCTATAATTATTATTCGCCTTTCTTGAAGGAATTTCTAAAGCAGATGGATGGGCTATTACTGGCAATTCCCAATTTCTTCTATTTGCTTCTTTAACAAGCAATTCAGCTATTTCCTTGTTTGGCTCTCCTGGACTATAAACTACTAAGCCAAAATCCCTATAAACTTCATTGCTTAATTTTTTAGCTTTATCTAATTTAATTCCTTCTACGAATGTAAGTGTTCTCTGGTTTTTCTTGGCGAGAATTTTGTTAGCAAGAATAAGTATAGGAAGATTTGAGCCATTTATTTTCCCTGTCTCTTCATTAAATTTCCAATAAGCTGGAAAAGCCGGAATGTTTTCGTAATCTCTTTCTACAATTTCATTTACTTCTTGATATAATTCCCTTTTTTCGTCTGCGTCAAGGATTCTTGCAAATGAATATTTTTCTATGATTGGCTCAAGAAGCACTAATTCAGATTTAATTCTTGCCATGGTTTTATTGAAATTATTGGGCTTTTAATTTTTGCTGTGCTTGGGCTTTAAGCGAGTTTTCTATAATGTCTGTAAGAGATTCTGTGAAGAACGGAGAGTTAAGCCAGACTCCTATTTCGTCATTTGAATTTGGAGGAGTGATTATGAATAAAACCTCGTTCTTGTCTGCCATAAAGATATGCGCATTTGAGTCAATAGGACGGGGCTTTATGTCAGATTTTATATTTAATCTCTTTATTCTTTCCATATCGCCTGAAAGCGCAAGCTTGATTTTTATGTCTTTCTTTAGTGCTTTTTCTAATAGTGGAATTAATATACGATTCTTGTCTTCAAAATCAGTAACAGACGTGCAGATTAATATTTCTTTCTTGGCGTTTTCTATAATTTCTTTTAGTCTTGATAGAATATTAGAACGTCCTTTGAGCGCTGCCGTAATATCCTGCGATTTTATCGGGACAATTCCTGCATCGTATATCTGCTCTAATTCCATGTATTCTTGGCTTCCTTTTAAATTAGATAGGGATTTGACTCTTTCTTGAGCTTCATTTAATGTATTTGATTTAATCTTCTCAATGACTTCAGTTGGCTTTACAGCAAGATATTTTACTGGCTTTCCTATTTTAACTATTGCGAAGCCCCTTTTTTCAAGAGACTCCAGAACATCATAGGTTCTTGATCTTGGAACTCCTGAAAGCTCTGCAACCTCACCTGCTGAGGCAATACCTTTTGAAAGCAAAGCTATCCATACTTTAGTTTCGTAAATATTAAGATCAAAATATTCTTTAATTCTATTCACTAAATCTTGCTTCATTATCATAAAGGAGTGACAATAAAGCAGTATTTAAACCTTTCGTTTTTGTTCATTATGGAGTTATGACAAATACTGCTTTATTGGGGGCAGATATCTGGGGTATAAATGCACATTATGATAATCAAACTAAAAAAGCTATTCCTAATGCGACAAAACATCCTGCTGATATGAACGGCATTGCAGGATAGAATTTACCTTTTTTTGAGATGTAAAAGAGCGAGGCTAGTGCTATTGTTGCTCCTATGCTTATTAGAAGCGCTTGAATAAAACCGAGCTGGTTAAATACAACGCCTGCGAGTATTATAGGAAAAATAACATCGCCTCCTCCAAGTATTGCGACGCTTACTTTTATCTTTTTATCTTTAAATTTGACATTTTTTTTAATTTCCTGAAGAGATGCTCTTTCTTTTTTTCCTAAATACGGGACGAAAAAGCCTGTAAAGAATTTTAATTTTTTAATCTGATATTGCGCCATTTTCTGCATGAAGCCCGCGTGCCATACAGCGTAAATGTCGTAGATTGAGATTAAAATTAGAAGCAAAATTACTGTCCAAACATTCAAGAGAGGGACAAAAATTGCTGCAATTCCTGGATAAATGAGCAGTTCTGTGAGATTATGTACAATAATGTTTCTTTTGATGAGCTTTAATATCGCCAATGGAATTGCTATTAAAATTGCTATCAATGAAGCATATTGGATTTTTTGCATAAATGCATTTAACGTTATTCCTAATGCTAATGCTACGACAATGAAAAACCATGCTCTTAAGAAGAATTCTGCCCTATATTTCATCAAGAGCAACATAAAGATTACTGCAATCGCAATCGCTATTATTATTGAAATAAGCGTACTGGCTGGCTTGATGTCTTGGGGAGGATCCATTCCATATGGGAGATTATAAGTCGTTATATTTGTCAGATTCCCTTGCTCGTCTATCACTTGCTCTATTTTAGGAGTATATTGATTAATTACTGCTATTCCAATTAATTGCGTGATAAAAAACATGCCTAAAAGTAGAACGACGATGGCTATAGAATGTTTCATAATAAAAACCTCCGGCGGGTTTTTATGAATCCAGCAACCATAAGGGTATCTATACGAGAAGGTTTTTAATACTTTTTATGTCAAAAGGTTTATAAAGATGTTTAAACTATGTTTAAACATGGAAGAAATGTTAAATGTTGTTAGATGGGGCAATGGTGCTGGAGTTTTATTGCCTAGAGAATGGCTTGGAAAGCAAGTCAAGATTATTTTGATAGACAGAACTAACGAGATTAAAAATGAGATTTTAAACATTCTTGATCCTTATTTAAACGACATTATCGGCATTTATTTAGTAGGGAGTTATGCAAGAAACGAACAGCGAGCAGATTCCGACATAGATATTATTGCTATCTCAAAAAATATCAGGAAACACATAATCTCTGGAATTTATGATATTGATATATATGCCCTTAAAAGCATAAAAAGTACAATTAAAAAAAGTCCTATTATGATATTGCCTAGTTTATTAGAAGCTAAACCTATAATTAATAAGTCGTTATTGGAAGAACTTATTTCTATAAATATTTCTTTAAAAAATTTTAGTAATTATATTAAAGAATGCAAAAGAATAATGGGCATTAACAAAAAGATTGTTGAATTAGATAGAATAAAAGGCAAAAATCTCGAATCTAAAGAAATTATTTATTCCTTATTGTTAAGATTAAGAGGCATTTATATGATGAATTGTATTTTAAAAAATAAAAAATATTTTAATAACGAATTTAGGAAGTGGCTAATTTATAAAACTGAATTGAGTGAGGAAGAGATTAATAAAATTTATGATTTTTATAAAAGCATAAAAAATAATAAAAAAATTAAAGAAAAAGTTAGAATAGAATTAATTGAAAAATTAATTAACCTTCTTCGAGAGGAAATAAAAAAATATGGTGAAAAGATCAAAAAGGCTTGAGAAAGGAATTGCGTCTTTGAAAGAGCAGATAAATATTCATAAAAGAAAAAGAGAAATTGCAATAGAAGAGGATAACATAGAAAGAGCAGATTATTATGAGAAGGAAATTTCTAATTTAGATAAAGTTAAGAGAAGAAAAGAAAGGCAACTTGAAAGATAATTTAGTCTTGTTTTTTATTGGATATATTATTCCTTGTCAGATTATTTTATTTGAAAGGGATTCTAACTTGATTTTCTAATGAAAGGGATTATGTTCTTCTTTTACTCTATCAAATAATTCGCCTAATTTTTGACTGATCTCTACTTTTAAGCTATGTTGTTTATCTAACTCTAAAAGATGCCTTGGTAACTGACCAATTTGCATATTGACAAATTGCTTAATATAATCCAGATTAGGCAGATCATAAACTAAATTACCATCTTTAATTACTTCAATCAAAAGTGATTCTCCGAGATTTTCGTCTTCCAATCCAATAATGTCTTTTTCAATAATTCCTTCTTTCTTAATTCTAAATATTTGTTTTTTTCCTGGATAACTTTCTTTTCCTGGGGCGAATTTTGCACAGTAAGTAATTTTATTTTGAGATCTCAATTCAGCTAATTTGTAAATCGTTTCTAATTTAGGAGCGTCAGGGATAGATATGGCCTCTGTAGCAATAAGAAACGCATTTGCTGGAATATTTTTCTCATTTAATTCTTGAATCTTATATTCATCAAGATTACTGGCAATAGTAATTTTAATATCTTGAAATCCATTTTCATCTAGCATCTTTCTTGCTTGAATACAGAGCTTTGATAAATCTCCACTATCAATCATTATTCCATATAAAGAAAGGCCTTTTTGTTTTAATTCTTTAGCTACTATAATAGCATTTTTAATTCCTTGATTAAAGTCATAAGTATCAACCATAAGGCTTATTCTACCTCTGAATAAGTTAGCCATATTCCTCATAGCTTCTAACTCTGTTGGAAAAGACTTAATGACAGCATGGTAAGCTACTGTAAGTGGCTGAATAAGAGGAGTATTCAATTTTTTAGCAACAGCAGGCACAGAATTGCCTCCAATTGCTCCTGCAATGTAAGATGCCCTTGCACATTTTAGAGCAGACTCAAAGCTTTGTGCACGTAAGCCGGCTACTCCCAAGCATATTTTTGGTTTTGCAGCAATAACACTTCTGATAACTTTTGAGAGAAACATTGTATTTCCTGATAAAGTATTCATAAGAAACATAGTAAGAAGATTTGCTTCAATAAGGGGTGCTGTAATTCTTACAATAGTTTCTCCTTGGAAAAAGACAGTTCCCTCCTTCATTGCATAAACTGTGCCGCCAAATTTGAAGTTTCTAAGATATTCTGCAAATTTTGATGTGATAAGACTTGCATTAAGAAGATATTGAACATCTTCCTCTTTGTATTTCCAGTTCAAAATACCCTTGACAATTTCTTCCAATCCATTAAAAATAAGGAAATTTCTATGGGGCGGCATTTCTCTTACAATCAAGTCAAATGTAGCAATAGTATCTTTCATTCCAGCTTTAAACCATGTAGTAGAAGCTGCAAATATTTGTGGAAGGTCATAAAGAGGAAGGTCTTCTTCGCTCATTAAGAAATTATTTTTACTCATTTTTGCCTCCCAAGAATAAAATCAATAATTTCCCCACAATGAGTTCCTCGAGAATATTGCCGAAAATCATATCTTTCTATCATTTCCTCTGTTTTTCGATCCCATAAAGCATCTATTCCAGAAAATAAAATAAATGGCTTCCTTTGTTGTATGCAAAGTTCTAATTCACTTAATGTTCCTTCTCTTCCAGGGAGAATTAATGCTCTTTCTGATAAAGCAGTATTTATATGATTTCTAGCCTGATATGCTTCATTTCCTGAAAGATGAGTTCCGAGCCCCGTGTAAAAAATATGATCATGACTATCTGTTATTAATCCTCTTTCAACGTGTTCTTCTTCATTTGAAAAAGGAGATATACCGATAATAAGGGTTTTTCTTGGTTGCTTGTAGCTCTCTTTAACAACCTCGTAAGGATAGCCAGGTGATGCTCCTGTTATAATAACTTCTACATCTACGATAGGTTTTCCAATCTGCCTAAGTTCTGGAATAACATTTGGATTCTCTATTCGAGAACCACCGAATATACCGAGTTTTACCATTTTAAAGCAGATATATATTTATTTATAAATATTATCTCCTACTAAGTGAGGTGTAAATAAGAAGATTTAAATAATCTGTAAAATAATTTATATTATGAACGAAAAACTACTTGAGCAGATAGGTCTTACAAAAGGAGAAATTATAGTTTATACGGCCCTTCTTAAGATAGGCGAGACTACTACAGGCAAGATTATTGAAGAAGCTCAAATTTCTAGTGGCAAGATTTATGAAATTCTAGATAAACTCATACGAAAAGGTTTAGCGAGTTTCATTGTCAAAGAAAAAACAAAATATTTTAGTGCGGCCTCACCTAACAGGATTCTCGACTTTCTTCATGAAAAGGAAAGAGAATTAAAAGATAAAGAACATCAGCTTATCAAAGAAATGCCGTTATTATTAGCATTAGAGAGAGCTGGTAAGAAAGAATATGAAATCCGTCTTTTTAGGGGATTTAAAGGAATACAAACAGCAATATTCGAAGCATTATCTGATTTAAATCAAAACGATGAGGTTCTAGCAATGGGCATTCGTTCATCAAAAGGAGAACAATATAATCTACTTTGGCAGAGATGGCATAAAGAAAGGATAAATAAAAAGATTGTTTGCAAGCTTATTTTTTCAGAGAAAAATTCAGAATATTATGAGAATCTTAAGAAGATGAAATTCATTAAAATAAAGATACTCAAAGGAATTACCCCAGCGGCGATCGATATTATGAAAAATCGTGTATTGATATTTACTTATGGAGAAGAGCCATCTTGCCTTTCTATTAAAAATCCGGAGATAGCACAATCCTTTGCTACTTTCTTCTATAATCTATGGGAATTGTCTGAAAGATAATTTACTTCAGCCTGATTGTCTCAAGATTTCTTGGGACAGCGGTTTCTATTTTATTAGTGCGGTAAATACTTGAAGCAAGATCAAGACATCTTGTAGGTTCGCCATGATTAATAACGATTTTTTTAGGCCTTGGGTTCATTCTGTTTACATATTGCATCAGCTCATTCCTTCCTGAATGAGAGGAAAGTCCGTTTAGGGTTTCTACTTCTAAATTTACTTTTAGCGTTTCGTTATTGTATTGTTTTCCCAAATTGACTTCTTTCTTCCCTTCCTGGACTTGCCTTCCCAGAGAGCCTGCGCCCTGAAAACAACTAAAAACTAGGAGATTTTTAGGATTGTCTGCTAGATTTCTGAAATATTCCACAGATGCCCCTCCATTTAACATTCCTGATGTTGAAACAATTATGCAAGGACCGCCTTCTAAGACTTCATTTCTTTCTGAAGGAGAGCCTATTCTTTTAAATATATCTGAAAGGAAAGGGTTGTTGTCTTGTAAGATTTGGCTTCTCACTGAAGAGCTTAGGAAATCTGGATAGGCCGTATGAATTGCGTTAATGTCCCATATCATGCCATCTATATAAACAGGTATTTTAGGCAATTCTCCTGTGCGGATTGCTTCTTCTATTCTGAGCATTGTTTCTTGTGAATGGCCAAGCCCTAATTCTGGGAAGAGGATTTTTCCACCTCTTTCAATTGTTTTTTTCGTAAGTTCAATGAATAATTTTTCTGTTTCAGAGCGTGGAGGCAGGACATTTTCTTTTCCGCCATAGGTCGCTTCTAGTTGAAGAGCTTCTACTCTAGGAAAGCGATTTTCTGCAGGATCTAGGAGGCGGGTTTTCCCATATTTTGTGTCTCCGCTATAAACAAAGTTATGAAGACCATTTCCTACATTAATATGAACTTGCGCAGAGCCGAGTACATGGCCTGCGTTATAGAACGTTATTCTTACATCAGGTGTTATGTCTGTGACCTCGCCATATTCCAGGCAGATAGAGTGCCTGACCATTTCTTTAATGTCTTCTCCCTTATATAAAGGAAATTCTGCTTTTTTATATGCTACTCCGATAAAATCAAGGGCGAGCAATGCTGCAATGTCTCTCGTTGGAGCTGTAAGATATACAGGGCCTGTATATCCCATTTTATATAGGTAGGGAATTAAACCTGCGTGATCTGTATGCGCGTGTGAGAGAATAATTGCATCAATTGAAGAGAGATTTCCTATTTCTGCTACGTCTAAATAAGGAAATCTTTCAGGGCCTTCTGCGATAGCAGGATTAATCCCGCAATCTAAGAGGATTTTTGAGTTTGGAGTCTGCAATAGCAGACAGGATCTTCCGACCTGCCTGCCGCCTCCTAAATAAGTAAGGCGAACCCACATATCCATTTTTTCAGGGTTCCATTCCTTGTAGATTTTTTTTCCTATATCATTTAGAAATTTTCTTCTGTAGATATTATTAGCATATAAAACTGATCTTATCTTTTCAGTTATCTTGCTCGGAATTGAAGGACTTCGTTGTACTTGGGGAAGCCAGAATGTTGATTTTTTAATATCTGCAAGGATTGAGCCTTGCTTGCCTATAACAAGGCCTGGTTTTTTAGCTTCTATTATAACAACGCTTCTTTGCACGTCAAATATAACGTTTGCTATCCCCGCCTCTTCTGGGATTAGGGCGCGAATAGTCTTTTCTGTTTCTGCTTCATTGAGAAGAATTTTTTTATCAGCTCGTATATCAATTCGCTTCTTTATTTTATTGACAACATTTCTAATCTGCTGTTCGCTGTTGCGCAGAAAATCTTTGTCGTCTGTGTAGAGAACTATATTCGCTCCTTCAAACGCTGCATCAACAATGACTTTTGGAAGCTCTTCTTTGATAGTCTTCAAAATATCAACCATTTTAAGAATATATAAACATTAAATTATTTGAATTGATGAATTATTTCTTCTGATATTGCATGATTTAGCCCTGACTTTGTTATAGAGAATATATCTATACCATTTCCAGAGCCTACATCTCTTTGTGTTGAAGATTTAAGGCATTTCTTGGCTAATTCTATTCCTTGCTCAACTGTAAGCTCTTTTTTGTATTCGCTTTCAAGAATTCCGAGAATGTAAGGCATTCCTGAAGAGAAGTTCGCATCGTAATCTTCCACTTCATAGACTCCGCCTGCAGGCTCTATTGTGAAGAGCGAGGCTTTTCCATTAGTATCTAAGCCTGCTATTAATGTGCCTACTATGCTTAAAATCATTGAAGGAGTTCTTATATTTCTATATGTGAGCATTGACAAGAGATTTGCTGCTTCTTTTACTGTTGATTTGCTTTTTGTCCTTAATTCCTGCAGTCTTAACTCTGCTGCAAGGATCTTATTTGTCAATTGAGCGTCTGCAACGCCTCCTGTATAAGCGACAATAAGATAATCATTAACTCTTAGAATTTTTCTGTAATTCTTGCCCATAATAAGAGTTCCTGCCGTGACTCTTCTATCTCCGCCCAGAACAATTCCATCTTTGCATACAATTCCCACTAGACTCGTGCTTGATTTCAAGATATTCTTGGATATTTCTTCATTCATTTTAAGAATCTAGAATTTCTATATAGAATATGAGATTTCAGGTATTTAAGTTTTTCGGATATTTGACAATGAGTATTTTGCAGGATCGAAATTAATAAAAAGGAAAAAGTTAAAGAATATTATGACAATTGAACATTACATTGAATATAATCTTTTGTTATTATAACGAGAGACCAAAATAATTAACTAGGCTTTTTGTTCTCTCGAATATAGTAAAAGACATCTGGGGGAATTATTTTAGCCTTTTACTATAGATTCTGATAAACATATTATAATAGAAAAAAGATCTGTTGAAGGGCATGTATTGCCAAGAGTAGGAGATAGAGTTAATTATTCTGTATCTAATGAATCTCCTAGAATTGATATTTATGAAGTCAAAGATGTTGTGCATTATATACTGGAAGATGGGGGCATCGCCATACCTAGAGTAATAGCAATGGCGACGGAAAACAAGAAGTCTGAATAGTTATGCTATTTGAATTAGTGGCTTTTTTATTATTTGATTTAAATCTCTAATAGCATTTTCTTGAGTTGGGTGAACATTGTTATGCTCTAAACGAGAGATTTCTTCTACTTTTTTTATTCTAATTATATTATCAACAAAGCCTTCTATTTTTTGCTCGTGGCTTACAATAATAAGCTGAGATACTTTTAGTTCATGCAAGATATCGCGCATTTTTCCAAGTTGGGTCTCTGAAAAGCCGTCTGTTGGCTCGTCAAGAATTACGATGTCTTTTGTTTTGATTTTGCTAAGCATTGAGTTAATAATTTGATTGAGAGCGAGCCTGTATGCTAATGCGATAGCTGTTCTTTCGCCGCCAGACAAGAAAGAGTATTCCATTTCTATACCATTATGGATTATTATTGGGGAAAATGATTCGTCAAGCCTGACGCTTAATGAGCCCTGCTGGACAAGCACATCAAACCATTTACTAAAAATCCTTGAGAATTCCTGCCTTAATTTTATCATGACATTGCGCTCTGTAAATTCCACAAGCTCGAGAAAATTCAGGGAGAGCCAGTCAAATAATTCCTGCAGGAATGTGAGATTCTGCTTTGATTTTTCCTTTGCATTTATTGATTTTTCTTGAACTATAATTTCTGTTTTTGTCAAATCAATTTCTTTATTTATCTGCGCTAGAGATATCTCTGCCTTTCTCTCTTCATTGCTCGCTGTCTGCAATTCTAATTTTTTAAGCTTTAATAGATTATCAAACTTAAAAAGCTCTGATATCTTTTCTTTTAATACTATTATGTTCTTATCGAGAATCTCCAGCTCCCGCCTTATATCCTCTTTCGCGCTTACGAGCTGCTGAAGCTTCTTTTTTTCTTTTTCAAGATATGTTGATTTTGTTCTTAGAACTTCTTTTGATATTTTTTCTTCGTCAAGAGCGGATTTTTCAAATTTATATTTCTCAATATCCTTTGAAAAAATTATTGCTTCTTTTTCTAAAAAGATTATTCTCTGCCTTGCCTTGTTTAAAATGCTTTCTGTTTCATTAAGAATATTGTGCTTATGAATCTCTGGAACATCTTGCAAACAAGTTGGACAGATTTCTATGTTGAATATGCGCTCTTTTTTTGCGGTCATTTCAAACTGCTGCTGTTTTAAAGAGGATATCTCGCTTGAAATAGCGAAATACTGCGAATTCAGCCCCTCTATCTTTTTATTCTTTTGCTCTATATTGCTAAGAATCTGCTTGTAATTATCCTCATTAAACACTTCTGCTTCTAAGATGGCTTTTTTTAATTCTTGAAATTCATTGTCAATAGATGTTGAATTTTCATATTTATTTGCAACCATAATCTTTATTTTTTCAATTTCTTTTTCCAGATATTCTCTTTCTTTTATCTTTGATTCTAATTGAATAACTTCTGATTCAAATTTTCCAGTTCTAATAATTTTAGATTCTAAATTCTGGACTTTTCTTGATTCTTCTTCGTTTAAATCTTTTAAATGTGACATTCTTGATTCTAATTTTATCTTTTCTTCATCAAGATTTTTTATTTCTCCTTGGAGAACTTTTGAATCTTCTTTTAATTTATTCAAAAAAAGCGCGAGATTTTCCCTGATTTTCTTATATTTGTCTATTCCCAAAATATGGCGCAATACGTTTAGTCTTGTCTCTGCGTCTTCAAGGATTATCTGCTTCATCTGCTCTTGCGGAGTATATACTGTGTAGCGGTAAAGAAGGTTATTTTTCTTGATAAATTCCTGCGGATAGCCGATTAATTCTAGCACCTTGATTTTTATTTCTGTGAGCGAGGCATCTATTCTTTCATTATCTATCTTAATAGACGCTGACTCATTTGTCACGCTTTTATGGTTTCTTTTTAATTTACGCTCAATGATTATATTTTTACCGCTTATTTCAAATTCTAACGAGACTTGGCCGAAGTCTGCGCTGTTTCTTAAAATGGAAGAGCCTCGCTGGCCTGGCTGAAGCCCGAACAGAGCATATTCAATTGCCAATAAGATTGATGTTTTGCCTGAGCCTATGTCTCCTGCGAGCAATATGGCTCCTTCTGGGAATGTTATTTCTTCATATTTGTACGATCTTATATTTTTAAGCATTAATCTTTTAAGTTTCATATCTGATTATCCTCTTTGCTTCTGATAATAGTCTTTCTTCAAATACTGCTGATTTTTCTTCGTCGTTTTTCTCAATTTGAAGAATTCTTATTAGGGAATTGATAAGATAATTGAATTTGTTTTTATTTGACATCTCAAATTTTTTAATAATTTGCGATTCTATGTCTTCTGTGTCTATTGTCTCTAATTGCAATTCTGGCTCTAAGAATGAGAGTTTTGATATGTTTTTCAGGAGAAGAAAGGAGCCTTTCTCTTTCGCAAAATTTAATATTTTTGCAAAGTTTATGTCTGAAATTCTTCCTTGCTCTATTATGCCTATCAATTTTAGAATAATTATTTTATCCTTAAGAGGCGTTTTTTCCAATAGAGAGAGTATTTCCTCTGTTGCTTTTGACGTGTCGTGAATTTCGTAATTGAGGATGATCGTCTCTTTCAGCTTTATTTCCTGCTTTTCTATTTTTCCATTGTCAAATATGTAAAATGCGCCTTTCTGAAGCTCTTCTAACTCCAAGAGATTGTTTGGAAAGAGAGGGCCCGGATAGACCTTGCCGTTTTTGCTGTAGCTTATATGTAAATGACCTAAAGCTAAATAATTTACAGGAGGCAGTTTTGAATCGTCAACTGATTTAATTTTTGGATTTGGAACAACACTCCTTATTGCAGTATGCAGCATTAATATCTTAAACAGACCCGGAGAATCCTGCAGTCTTATTCTTTCTATTTCATCCATCTCTAAACCTGACTTCTTTCCGGAATAGCCGTAAATAGCAACGTTTTTGTATATTGTCGGCTGCAGAAGTATTTTATCATTGTGCTCTTCAAAATGGGCGACATTCCTGCAAAATCCTGATTTTTCCAAAACATCAAGAAATGTTTTTCCTGAAACAGAATAATCATGGCTTCCTGCAATTATAAATACCTGAATATTTGCATCCTGAAGCTTTCTAAATTCCCTAAATGTCTCTTTTAGTATGTCTATAGAGGGATATGCTGAATCAAATAAATCGCCAGCGATAAGAATAAATTCTACTTTTTGCTTAATGCACATGCTGAGTGCTTTTTGAAAGCATTGTAGGTTTAAAGCGTTTAATTCAGGCACTCTCCAGCCATCTAGATGGCAATCAGCTAAATGGGCGAATTTCATGAAAATTCAGCGAGGTTTTCTTATATATAGTTTGTTGTAACACAATAAACTATATATTTTAATGTCTAAAAATTAACTGCAAGCTATTATTTGTTTGATTGGGGGGCAGAGCGCTAGAGATTCTATGTCATCATTTTTTGTGAAATGAGCTGGCTGAACCTCTAGGATATAATTTCCTACTGCGTTGTAAATAGCTGGAAGCTCATAGACAAGAGTGCGCGTTGATTCTTTAGGGTTTAAACCTTCGTCATAGGTTGTTTTATTTGCTAAAGTTATTGGATTGTTTTTTGGAACATCTTCTCTAAATTCTCTTGATTCAAAACCAATTCTGATAAAAGCCCTATCGACTTTAAATAATCCTCTATTTTGTAGTATAAGAGATAAATTATTTATGCCATTTGCTTCGTGTTTGCATTGTGCATTTTCTATAATTAGATTAATTCCCTCTTTACATTCTGGCTTTTCTTTTGGGACATATAGCTTTAAAAAACCATAGGCAAGGGTGCTGATTGTTATTGCTACAAGGATTAATAGAACATAACTCATTATTTCGCTGATTCCTCTTTTGTACATTATTATTTCAGATAAAAGTTGTTTTTATAGTTTTAGTTTTTTCCTTTGATTTTGAATAATCTGCCGGATTTCTTGAACATAAAACTCTTCTAGTGTAGAGAAGAGGTTTGCTTGATTTTAGACAAAAAGCTTCCTCATGCCTTTCTCGGTTCTGCAACCCTATAAGCACCATGCTTTCTGCTTAGGGCTGCTCCGATCAAGGCCTGACCCATTTCACAGAGGCACGATCGAACAGGACAAAACGTCAACGTCCGGCAAGAGACTTTTTATCTGCGGTCTCACGCGCCTCTTTCAGCTCGCCATGAAGCCCATTTGCGAATGGCGCAGGGCTGACGCGCCAGCTGCTCTACATTTTAGAGCAGCTGTAATGGATATATAAACTATTTGGTTTGATGAGAATTCATATTAAATTTTCAGGACAACTCTATTGGAAAAACAAGTTATTTTTTACTATTAATCTTTTCTACTTTAATATTGTTTTTGCGGAGAAATTGCATTCCATCATCATTCCCATATTCATGTAAGTAATACACTTTTTTTATATTATTTTCCAAAATTTTTTGCGCACATAAAATACAAGGAGGAATTAATATGTATAATTCTGTTTTGTTTAATGGGACATTCATACTTTTTGCCTTTTTCATAATAATCTCCTCTGCATGAATATCTAGACTTTCGATATTATCTGACTCTGCAACAATTTTCTCTTGATATTTTAAAAGGGCAGAGATTTTACCAATTGAAGCTTTGCTGTGATCTGCGAGATAATAAAGTCGTCGAATGATAGGGTCTTCTATTTTATCATAATCGCGTTGAGCAAGTATTTTCTTAGCAATAAAACTCGTACTTGATTGTCTTACATCTTTATTAAGAAAAACTATTTTCGTATAAGGAAATTCTTCTTTTATTAGGCGGGCTCTATTGGTTCTATGCTTCATAGTCTCCTTTGAAAAGACATAATATTCTGGCTTGATGGTTTTAAGATAATGATGATGATGAGAAGGTTTATCTAAGATAAGCACAAAATCAACAAAACCAAGAGCTGCGACAATTTCTGCACGTCGTGCTTGATTTATAATGGGCCTATTAAATCCTTTTCGAATTCTTACAGTTCTATCGGACTGAACTGCTACGATTAATGGTCTTTTTAACTCGCTACATTGTTTGAGATAACGAAGATGACCGACATGAAACAAATCAAAAACGCCCCCTACTAAAGTAGAATCATATGGGGAAATTCTTTTTTTCAATTTTACAAGAGTAATTACCTCGCCCATGGAGAAATGTGTAATAGATTACTTTTAAATATTATTACTCGCCATTAATCTGGTCTTTGATTTTCTTGATATCTTCTTTTATCCTGCTTTTGCCCTTTAATTTGCGCCTCGGGCGACCGTTTCTCGAGGCTAAAACTATAAGCAAGATAAATAATAGAAATGATAAAAAAAATCCATTCATAAGTAATATAGTTACTGGATCCATTTTAATGTGTGTTTTGATGAATATTTAAGGTTTTTTGTTCTCTATTTCACATTATTTCTAATGGTTGAATATTCAATAAAGATAAAGCATTTTTTAATACCTGAGAGAATGCATCAACTAGAGCTAATTTGAATGGTTCGTTTACAGAACCAATGATTTTTTCAGCATGATAAAATTCATTGAAAATTTGCGAGATATTGTAAGCGTAATTTGCAACAAGATTTGTAGCGAGAGCATTATGGGCAGATAGAATAATTTCAGGAAAATTTGAAAGATGTATTAATAATTGTTTTTCTTTTTCTGTAACATTGCCTATTTTATACTTTTGATTTTGAGAATATTTTGCCTTTCTTAGAATGCTTTTCGCTCTTGCATATGTGTAGAGAAGATATGGGCCTGTGTTGCCCTCAAAGTTTATTGCTTCTTCTGGCTTGAATGTTATATCTTTTATTTTTTCTATTTTTAGGAAATAGTATCTTATCGATGCCATTGCTATTGCTTTTGCCCTGTTTAGTTTTTCTTTCTTTTCCAGATTTTTATAGCGGGATTCTATTTCTTTCAGAGCAAGAGATTCTATTTCTTCCACTAAATCGTCTGCGTCTATAACATTTCCTTCTCTTGATTTCATTTTGCCTGATTCTAGATTAACCATTCCGTAACTTAGGTGATGTAATTGATCATGCCATTTATAGCCAAATAATTCCAACAATGCAAAAAGAACCTTGAAGTGATAGTTCTGCTCATTTGCAACAATATAGAGCATTTTATCAAAATTATATTCTTTTTTTCTTAATAATGCCAAGTAGATATCTTGAGTGATATATAGAGATGTTCCGTCTGCTCTTAAGAGAACTTTCTCGTCTAAATTGAATTTTTTTAAATCTGCTATGATGGCATTATCCTTTTTTATGAGAATGCCTTTTTTAAGGGCGTCTAAAATTATTTTCCTGCCTTCTTTATAAATCTTAGATTCAAAATATTCCTTGTCTATATGAATATCGAATTTCTTATAAGTTTTCTTAAATCCCTGCAATGCCCAGACATTCATTTTTTTCCATAAGGCGAGGGTTTTTTTATCTCCTGCTTCCCATTTTCTAAGGCATTCATGCGCCTCTTTCTCTAGTTCTGGATTAGTTTTTAGTTTCTGAGCAAATTTAACGTAATAATCGCCTATGAAATGATCTGGTTTTTTTCCTGCTTTTTCAGGCGAGTCGTTTTTCCCGAATTTTTCATAGGCTACAATTGATTTGCAGATGTGTATGCCTCTATCACTGTTTATGTTGACCATTGTTATTTTATTGCCTGTATGCTTGAGGATATTGGCAATTGACTGCCCTATGACGATATTTCTGACATGGCCTACGTGAAGCGGTTTGTTTGTGTTCGGGCCAATATATTCTATAACTATTTTCTTATTCATCTTATAAGAGCCATATTTATCTTTTTCTTTTTGTATTTTTTTCAGCGTACTTTCTGCCAGGTTTTTTATATTGAGAAAGAAATTAACATATGGACCAATTGCTTCTACTTTTTCTATTTCTTCAGATGGATTAATCTTTTTTGCTAACTCTTTTGCGATTTCTTTAGGGCTTTTTCTTATAGTTTTAGAAAGAACGAAGCATGGAAAAGCATAATCTCCGAGTTTCTCGTCTGGGGGGGGTTCTATTAACTGCGAGATTTCTGCTTCTTTTAAATTTGTTAATTTTATCAATAAATTAATTATTTTTTCTTTCATAATAATAATTCTTGAATAGAATTAATAAAGCTATGCGTTGAAATTAGTTTTTGCTCCACATTCTGGGCAGAATTTTTCATTTCCCTCGAGCATTTTCTGGCAGCTTTTGCATTTTGGGAGGTCTTTTCTCCTTTCTATGATTGCCTTGTATCCTGATCTTTTGCCAGATACAAGCGCTGAAAAAGCTGCTTGAACTGATTCTGAGTCCTGAAATTTTCTTAAGTCCCGATTGCTTGTCATTTTATTATTTAAAAACAATTTATGATTTTAAAAATGTTTTGATAAAGCCTCCTAGACTTATTTATAATATTGAGGATTGGCCTCTCTGTCTGCTCTTCCTGAATAAAGGCTTTCTCTTCTGCTTGTTATTGTGGGCTGTAATATTTTATAGATATCGTAAGGATTGTCTATATCTTTTAAAATATCGTGCATTGTTCTAGTTTTAATATGTGCATTGCCTGCTCTTCCTCCTCCACTTGAGTAGGTTTCTGTTTTTCCAGTATCAATTTTTATGTTTCCCGTGCCGAATATTTTTCCTATTAATCCTACATCAATGATAACTTGCGTAATTTGCTCGAAATATATAGATTTATAGTCTGTTCCTATCAAACCGGATTTTATTATAACTCTCTTGTTTGTTATAGCATATTCCACTACGTAATTGGAAAAAAAGTTTAAGAGTAGTATTAAGAACCCAACGCTGCTAATAATAGAACCTATTAAAAATCCGCTTGTTTGTTTTGGCTGTCCATTAGAAGTATAGTCTATTGTATCCTGTGTAAAGAAAAAGGCTGAAAGGCCAATGACAATTATTAAGCCTATAATAAAAGTAGTAACCATTACTTTCCTATTTATTTTTCCTTCCCATTTCTTATGCTCGCTTTTTTCTAAAAGGCGGTCTATGTAATTACTCATCTTCTCAATGTTTTTTATTTAAATTTAATTCCAAATAAATAGATAGGGGATATTTTTAAAGCTTTTTATTTTCTATAGTTGATTCTTCTTTTTTTGGTTTTTTGTTATAAAGCCTCTAGGGGGATTCGAACCCCCGACCTCAAGTTTACGAAACTCGCGCTCTACCACTGAGCTATAGAGGCTTAGGATTCTAAATAAAAAAAGATTTATAAAGTTCTGTTTTCTAATGGAATTATAAAGAGATGTGATGAAAACCGGATATTTGAGCTTTTTGATTTTTGTGATATCAATATATATGTTTGCAACTATTGGACTAGTTAGCGCTTTTGAGTTTAACGGGACTGTTTATGATATTAATGGAAACGCATTGAATAATTCTATAATTAATATAACCATGAGAAATATTTTTTCGGGTGGTGTAAATGGTTTTGTGTCTGCAGGATATAATTCTACAACTACAAATGCGAGCGGTTGGTTTAATATAACTATTCCTGAAAGCGTAAATTGGTTATATGAGCCCCTTATAACCCATAAAAACGGTTCATATGTCGATTATGTTGGACAAAGTTTGCCTGCTTTCCCTGTGTTCGTTTTTACTCAGTTACGCAATAATTTATTTTATTTAAGAGAAGCCGGAACAATTAATATTACTGCAATTAATTCGTCGGGAGGGAGAATTCCGTTTAATTATCAAATTAAAGATTCTGCACTCGGCTATCTAATTGCGAGTAATTTTGGTGACGGGGTTCTTGAGGCGAATATAGTTGTTCCTAGGGATAGGAATTATTCTATTACTGTCTTTCCTAATCAAAGTTTGCCTGCTTTCTTTAATTGGAATAATTTTACATCTACTAACAGTTACAATATAGTTACAACTTCTGGGAATATATCCCGATATAATGCTACTACGCGAACGCTTTATAAGCAATTTAATATAACCCTTAGTTTGCCTCAAATTACAGGTTTTATCAATGCCAGCAATGTTACGAGCACTGGTGGCTGGGACGAGTTTACAGTCGTACCGTTTATGCTTGAGCCGGGTAATATGGTCCATGCTACGTTTGGAGCCATGCCATTTAATTTAAGCACGTTTATTGGGACTGGACTTACTGATCTTTTTAACCTTACTAGCGGATTCTATAATATAACCTTGCCCGCCTCTGCTGAAACCGCGAATTATTTGTTATTTGCCACTGCGCGCAATGGAAGCCGGTATTATGGCGGGGTTGCTAATATAAGTTTATCTTATGGTGCTGCGGGGGTAAGAATTAACTTCTCAATGTACGGTCTAATAGGAGCCAGTTCGAACTTTAGTTTGGACAATGCAAATAATTTTGCCCAAAAGAAAAATAGGGGCGTAGCTAAACAAGTATTCCAATTAGTTAACGCAACAAACAGCAGTTTGAGCCAATCTTCTGTGCATATTGAAACAACTGTTGATTATTCCAATTATGGGGCAATTGAATTTACATGGGTTGAAGATGTTGGACAATCAAGTAGTGGAAATTTCTCAATTCCTTTATTAAATATCACAGGAATTAAAGAAATGAATATCTTTGTAGGAGGAGGAAATTATGCTCCTAAAAGAATTGCTCCTACTATTGCCCAGCTTATAACTGACAATAATGCAAATGGAAATGTGAGTAACATCACAATAAATTCATTTAATCCACAAGCCATTGATAGCGCATTAAGTTCGTCGTCTATAACAATGGGGCTTTATATTTCAAATTTGACATGCGATGTTCCGGATCCTCCTGGCGCTTGTGTAATAGGGAGTTCTACAAATATGCAGGACTTTAATCCTATGTCTGCAATAATTGGGGGAGGAAAACTAAGCTTTAGAATGGGAACAGCGGGCATTTTAGTACACTATGTAAATGTTGATATGATGGCGTCTGGTCCGCCGGATGCTTTATTTGATGACAAAACAAAGAATGGAACATCAGGAAATGATTTCAGTGCTGCCTTAAGATTCGGATCTAGCGGACCTACAGTATATGATTATGTTTTAGTTTCTGTTCCTTATTCCGAATCTGCAAGCACGGGATTAAATGATACACAACCTGTCAACATAAGTATTCCTGTTTTTTATGACGATAATTGGAATGTTATATGGAATGCTACTGTTAATGGTACGAATTCTACTGCTTTTGCAGGAAACTTCTCTCATTATTCTAATAAGAAAAATGATTGGCAGTATCTTTTAAATAACATAACTTGCACTACTAACTCCACATTATTTAATATTACAAACCCTTGTTATATCAACACGACCTCAAATCAAATATGGGTAAGATTGCCACATTTTTCTGGAACTGGACCGAGTATAACCGGGGCAGCCATTCCTGCTTCGTCTTCTCCTGGAACCTCTACTAGTACCTCTAGTGGGGGCGGGGGCAGTGGTGCTGTAACAGCAACTAACAAAACTACAAAAACAAATAGTTGGACAAAAATAACGCCTGGAAATGTAACAATAATGAAGATAAATGATAAGGAGATCGGATTAAAAGAAATATCAATTGAAGTTAATAATCCTGCACAAAATGTAAAGGTAACTGTTATAAAATATGATGGAAAGCCCGTAAATGTAAGTGTTGAGAAATCTGGGAAGGTCTATAAATATTTAGAAATACAGTCACGAAATTTGGAAAATAATATAAAGAAAGGCGTGATAACATTGCAGGTTGAAAAATCTTGGCTAATTAGTAATGGGCTAACAAAAGATAAAGTAGTATTGTTTAGGTATGATGTAAATTCTAATCAATGGAATGAATTAGAAACAAAATATATAAATTCTGATTCTGAAAACGAGTATTTTGAAGTAGAATTGATGTCATTTAGCTTCTTTGCAATTGCTGAAAAAATTGAGAGGGTTGTTGAAGAGGCTGCGCAAGCGCAAATTCCTCCCCCTACTGAAACTCCTTCAGAAGCCAAACCTATATCTAAGGGCATATTATGGTTGATAATTGGAGTAATTATTATATTAGGAGTTGTTGGATATTATACATTAGCAAGAAGAAATAGATGAAAGTTTAAAGAAACAGGATATTTATAAACTTCTTTTTTATAATTTGTTAAAGGAGTTATAATGGCAAAAAAGAGAAAGAAAATTAATTTATTAAAAGTCTTATTTGTCAGCTTAATCAAGTTCTTATGGTTTATTATAAAGATACCATACTATTTTATAGTGGGATGCTATGACATAGTTAAGGAGATAAGCAGAATTTTCAGAAAAAAAGAAATTGAAAAAAAGAGAGCTTCAATGACTGCAGATTATCAGGAAATTAAAGTTGTAAAATCAGAGAGGGGAAAATTTAATTCCTTTGAAAACTCTGTTATTGGCGCTGATAGTAAAATAGGAATTATTGTGGGAGCAAGAGGCTCTGGAAAAACTGCTTTTGGATTGTCTTTTATTGAGAATTTATATTCTGAAAAGAAGAAGAAGATTTTTGCCTTGGGTTTTAAGAAAGAAGAAATGCCTTCCTGGATAGAAGTTATTGAGGATGCTTCGCAGGCGAAAAATAATTCATTTATTTTAGTTGACGAGGGAGGAATATTGTTCAGCTCGAGAAAGGCAATGAGCAGTGCGAATAAATTATTAAGCGAGCTGATTTTAATAGCAAGACATAAAAGCATAAGTGTTTTATTCATATCGCAGAATTCTTCTAATATCGACGTGAACGCATTAAGGCAGGCAGATTATCTTGTTTTGAAAAAACCCTCATTGTTGCAGAAGAATTTTGAAAGAAAGATAATTAGAGATATTTATGATAAAATTGAAAATGGATTTGAGAGATATAAAAATTACAAAGGATTGACTTATATTTATTCTGATAATTTTAAAGGATTTGTAGATAATCCATTGCCGAGTTTCTGGAATATAAAGATAAGCAAATCATTTAGTGATAGATAGCTATGATAAGAAAAAAACATCTGCTTTTTGTATGCAACGCAAATTTGAATAGAAGCCCGACTGCAGAAGGTTTGTTTAGAGATAATAGAAAGTACGAGGCAAAATCATGCGAGATAAATCCTCTATCAGTTATAGTAATTGATAAACATTCTATTATGTGGACAGATATTATCTTTTGCATGGAAAAATCACATAAGGATTTTATTTTGGAGAACTTTTCCGAGGCTAAAGGTAAAAAAATTATTATATTAAATATTAAGGATATTTATATAATGAATGATCCTCGGCTTATAGTTTTATTGAGGAAAAAATTAAAGAGATTTTTGTGAGACTCTTAAGAAATTTATAGAGTAATATTTAAATAGTGTTATAACTTTGTTATAACATGAAATTAATAAAACAAATTGTTAGAATAGGAAATTCTGCAGGGGTCATTCTTCCTAGGGAATGGCTGAATGGAAAAGCGAAAGTTGAGTTAGTTAAAAAACCATTAGACATAAAAAAAGATGTTTTAGAAATTCTTGAGCCATATTTTGAAGATATTATTGGAGTTTATCTTGTTGGAAGCTATGCGCGGGGAGAAAAAACTAAAGAAAGTGACATAGATATACTAGTTATAACTAATAATATTAATAAAAAGATAAAAATGGGAAAATATGAGGTGATTATTACTACATTAAATGCCATTGTTTCTGTTCTGAAAGAGCGCCCAGAAATAATTTATTCTAAGTTGATAGACGCTAAAGTTATTCTAAATAAGGGGCTTTTGGAGGAATTGAAAAATTTTATTAAACTAAATATAAATTCTTTTAAATTATATTTCAAAGATTCTAAAAAAATGATTGGGATAAATAAGGAACTGATTGAAATGGATAAATTAGATAGCTCAATGTTAAAATCAAAAGCAGTTATTTATTCATCCTTATTGAGATTAAGAGGGCTTTATATCATTAGGTCTATATTGAATGAAAAGAAATATTCAAATAGAGAATTTGAGAGATGGTTAATTACGATGCTAGGAATAACTAAAGCAGAATATGAAAAGCTATATAGAATTTATAGTTTAATTAGGGATAATAAAAAAATAAAAGAGAAGATTGATATTTCATTAGCTGAAAAATTAGTCGGTTTATTAGAAAGGGAGATTGAGGAATATGGCAAAAAGAAGAAAAAGACCTGAGAAAAGCATTATCTCTATAGAAAAACAGATAGAACTTCATGGGGGCAAAAAAGAAATCACATTTGAAGAAGGTAAAAGAGAATTAGTAGATTATTATGAGAAAGAAATTGCCTCTATGGAGAAAGACAGGCAAAGAAGACGAAAGATATTAAAGAAAATAATTGAAAAATAATTTAGAATTTATTCAGGGCATTCTCCTTCTGTCCAATATAAAATATCTTCATTCATACAGGCAAAACAGCTATTGGAGAAGGTTTGCGTGCATGGATATTTAATGCATTGAATTTTTTCAGAATTAAAGAATCCGCAGACGGGTTGATATAACTGAATGCAGGCATCTGCATTTCTGCTTTCTGGCGGGCAGAGATTCTGTTCTTGCTTATAGTTGATTTTCTCGCATCCGCAACCGCAATTATCACTAAATTCTTGGAATCCTAGGGTGCAAAGAAATTGGATTCTTGAGCATTCTTCTTCTGATTTGCCGATATAGTTTTTTGTTCCAGAGCCGTAATTACATTGATTTTTACTAATTGAATTTTGATAGATAGAAGATAGAATTACAAGTATTATTAATAAAACAAAAATTAATATAATTAGAGAGGTCTTTTGTCTTTTCATTTTTAGTTAAATAAATTAAGGAAAGGAATATTTAAATATTAGTTTAGTTAAGCATGTCCATGAGAGAGATTACATTTACAAAGGTTGTGAGAATTATATTTGGCATTGCGCTTATTATTTTTGGTTTGAATGGATTTTTCATGTTTTTGCCTGGCAATCCTCAATTTAATGAAGAGGCAATGGCATTTTTAACAGCTTTATTTGCAACAGGATATATGGTTCCTGTAATGTCGCTTGTATTTGTTATTGTAGGCTTGCTTTTTGTAATAAATAAATGTGCTCCTTTTGGAGCAGTGCTTATTGCTCCATTTACTCTAAATATCCTTCTTTTCCATTTATTTCTTGACTTTAAGGGATGGTATATGGGATTTATTTTTACGCTTTTGAATGCGTATTTATTGGGAGCGTATTGGGAAGCTTATAAGCCGATGTGCGAGTAGATTTTTTGAAACCATAAATTTATATATGGCATTTTTTAATAACTGGCATAAAAAGGAAAACAGAAAGCGCAGAAAGAAAAGGAACATCCTAAAGAAGAACAAGCTGAAGAGTCTCAAGAAAATATGTAATTTTCCTCAACTTGAATTATTGTTCTAGCAAGATTTCTGTAGAAAGATTTAAATAATCTGTGTGTATATAATGTGCATACTAAGTGCTATGGAAAAAGAAATCTCTGCAAGAATACGATTGAATAATTATGCAAATAGAGTATTATCCGTTATTAAAGCGAAATATGGATTGAATGATAAATCTGAAGCCATAAATAAGTTTGCTGAAATATATGGGGATGAAATTGTTGAAAAAGAGGCTAATGAAGAATATGTGAAAAAGATTATTGATATTGCTAATAAACATTTAGAAAAATATGGGCATAGAAAGATGAGTTTTGAAGAATTAGATAGGCTTTGTGAGGTATAAATGTTTGACTTTGGCTTAAGTGATGAGTTAAAGGTTAAAATATCAAAACTGATAAAGAAAGATAAGAAAAAAGTTGAGATAATAAATAAAAAGATTAAAGAGATTGTTGGCTCTGACGAAGTCTCAATTCAACATTATAAAAATCTACGATATGATATGAAAGAATTTAAGCGTGTCCATATTGATAAGCACTTTGTTTTGACGTTTAAAGTAGATTTGGTGGGGAAATTTATCCTTTTTGTTGATTTTGACCATCATGATAATATTTACTAATCCGATAATTTAAATGAACTTTATTCTTGTGCTGAAAGTTTTTGGAGACGAGAAAAGGTTTTAGCTTGAAGGATTTAGCCCAATTTTGGACGCCAAATCAAAATTATAATCTCGAAAGCAATCCCTATCCCAAAGGCCACTAGAGAAAAACTATCGATGCGCGTAAATAAAAAAACAGCAGATGAAATAAATAATAGAAAAATATATAGTAAATAAAAAATAAAGGAGTATTTTCCATATCTTGTTTTAAATTTAAGTTGTTTGTCAAAATAATGAATTCCATTAAAAAACCAAACAATTACTAATCCTCCAAGAATACCTGTTATCATAGAACTGCCTAAATCTATAAAAATATTTTGAAAAACCATAAGAGAATTGGGTATAAACTCTATATAAAATTAATTAGATTCGTTTTAACACTTTAGAACTCTCAAAAGTACTCTTAATGGTGCTTGTGCGAAGTTTTAGGGGGATTTGAAACTCTTGATGCCAATAAGATAAAGATCTCCGTTAAGATGAGTATAATAAGTTCCAAAATCATTTCCTTTTATGTATTTGACTTCAAAAACTCCATCTTTGTTAAAATTCCCTTTACATTCTATAATGTCTTCGTCTCCATCTGAAATTTCGGAGTGTAAAAGAGAGCTAATCTGACCCAAAGTTTTTTTGTCAATATAATGAGGTTGAAAATGAGATAGTGTTGCTAACATGGAGCCATCTCTGTTCTTTATAACAAAAGATAATGAACCTCCATAATTAGAAGTCTCAAGTTGGGGGGCGACTGGAATGCCAGAAATACTTACTAATCCTATTAAATCTGGTTGTTTTTTTGATTCTTCACAACCCTGACACCAAAGTAAGCTTGCTAGTGTTAATGCCTTCAATGATTTTATTCTCATAGTAAATGGGGATAATTCTTATTTTTAAATCTTTCGTTTAACCCGAACTTTTTGCTATGCAAAAAGTTTCTATTTTTTCACGAATTCTACGAAGGGAAGGTTTTCAAATTTGTTATCGCCTGTAAGAAATTTTAGATTATTGCGTTTGGCATAGACATATCCTACGCAATCTGCGTAGGAGAGATCTTGCTTTTTGTGCTCTTTTCTGAATTTTATAGCTTCTTTGAGGGTATCGTCGTCAATTTCGATGACTGCCTTCTTATATGTGTCAAAAATAATATTTGCTTTGTCTTCTTCATAATCAAGTAAGGCAGACCAATATATTTCAGCTAGATTAAAGATAGTTAAAACTGCAATTTCTGAAGTATAAATTGAATATTTTGGATTTTCTTTAAGTATCTCAATTATTGCATAGCTATCAAAGAAGTATTTTAATCCCATCCTCTATCTGCCTCTTTTAATATATCGTCTGTTGACCTTTTCCAGTCTTTGAGGAATCCAAATAATTCTCCTGCTTTGACTTTCTTTTTATCAACTTTTACTATAACTTCTTCGTTTTCTTTTAGTTTTTGCTGTTCAACTATGCTTGCGGGTATGATTATAGCTATTGAATTTCCCCATTTTCTTGTTGTTGTTTCTATTTCCATGATACAATAATGATACAGAAGTATTTATATTTTTCGGTTTCATAGTGCTTTACGCCTTAATTATTGTATGCTAAAAGTTGTTGGAGATGTGAGGAAGTTTTAGCTGAGAGATTTTGTTATTTTTACTCATTGATGTTTTTTATGATAAATATCGAGAAAGATTAATATATTTGCAGAACTATCATAAGAATAAGAAAGCCTAAATGGTGGAAGATAAACTTCTTTTGTGCCTTTTCTTTCGTGCATCATTGGTTTGCCGATTTCTGGATTGTTTATAATCTTCTTAATTAATTTTTCAAGCTTGGTGAGATAACTTTTATCTATTTTAGATTTAATACTTTTGAATTTATCGCTTTCTTTTATTATCATTCTCTTTTAATGTAGATAGAAATTCTTCCGGAGAATTGTAAGTGGTATATTTCCCTTCGTCTATTTCTTTCCATGCCTCTCTTGTCCCTTCAATAAATTCCTTATTTTCCTCTTCTGTAAAGTCTGTTTCCCAATCTAGCTTTTCTTTAATGTTGCTTAGTTCTCTCTGTATATTTTGTATTGCATAATATATTTTTTCTAAAGTTATGTGTTTTTGTTCCATACTTTTTTCTGGGTTTTATTATTAATAAATCTTTGCTTGCTTAATGCTGTCGGGCGTGGACGGCACTTCGTGCCTTGAATTATTGTGGCTAATGTTTTTGGGACTGAGGGATAGATTTATTTAAAAATCTTTCGTTTAACCCGAACTTTTTGCTTATGCTAAAAGTTGTTGGAGATGTGAGGAAGTTTTAGCTATATTATTTATTTATAGGTAATTGGAGAAAGTTGATTTCAAAGGGGAGTTGTAATTTAATGTCTTTGAGGTTTTTTGTTTTTTCTTTGAATTCTTGGATCCCTATTCCTACAACTTCGTCTGTATTTTCGTCTCTAAAAAGAGTTATATCTTCTTCGATATCCTCGCCGTAGTTTGGAGGAGGATTCTGTACGAATATCTCTAAGTAGTCTAATTCTTCGTCATAGTAAATTTCCATTTTTCCTTTCATTTTATGCTTCTTGTGAAATACGCTGATTTTACATAACCTTGATTATTTATATATTTAACTATAACTTTTAAAAATCTGGATTTGTGCTTATGTTTGAAATAGTTATAGAAATATGTTTTGTTTTTCTCCTCGATAAAAATGATTTTTATTGGATTAGTAAGTGTTTGCTCTATCTCTTCTGGATTTTCAATAAGTCCATGTTTTTGCCTTATATGTGTCCATCTTTCTTTAGTCAGTATTATCTTTTTTCCTGTTTTATCGACGATTTCAAAGATAATGTTGTTTATAAAATTATTAGATAGATATCGTTTATAATTGTTTGTCGGGCGCGGACGGCACTTCGTGCCTTGAATTATTGTGGCTAATGTTTTTGATATTGGGAGAAAATTTGGGGTTTTTTCGGTTTTTTATGTGTATAAATTCATGTGAGATAACTTTATTTGAAGTTTTTGTTTTTGCTTAGATATTTTAGCTTATTTTCTGAATTTACCATCATGATTAGGCCTAGTAATGTTGGAATTAGGCCTTGAATAATGTGGATAATGTGCTGATTCTCTATGATTTTATCGTGAAAAGCGTGAGGAAGGAGCATCCAGAAAAGGCCTAAGAATGTTAGGATCGAGCCTATTAAGAAAAGAAGTTTAAAATTCATAAAAAAGAAGAAAAAAGATGGCTTATTATTTACTTGCTTGCTTTGTAATAGACTGCCAGCGCAACAATCCCTATTACTACGTGTAAAACGCTTATCTCTGTGTTTATATTAAACCAATTAAGCAGCAGGCCTTTTATTCCTGGAATAAATCCAAGAATGCCTAAAACAATGCCAATCCATCCTATTGTTGAATTGTATGTTGGGCCCCTTCCTTTTGTTCCGACATAGACGCCTATTGCGCCTGCTATTAGATGCAGTATGTCTTGAAAGGTATTTGTTCCAAAATATCTGTTATCGCCTACTAAAGGATTGTTGATAAATCCAATTATGCCAACGAGAAGCAATACTATGCCTAAAATCAGTGCAAAGGTTTTTTGTGTATTTGCCATTATAATTACCTCCTTTCATTCTATTGAAAATGTTTTAATTAAAAGAAGAGTATGTTTAAATAAGTTTCTCTTTTGTCTGGTTTTAATTTCATATTTGAGAGGATTGAAGAGCTAGGAAAAGAATGTTGATTTTTTAAGCAAGGTAAGGTAAACTTCGTTTATCGACGATAGGGGTGTTTATGGGTGTTTAAACAGCTGTTTAAAACTGATTTTGGGGTGTTTATGGAAATTTTATGGTGTTTATTTTATTTTTTGTTAATTTTAAATTTGATTTCTTCGTTTGCCTTAATAGGGCTTAAAAACGCAAAATTTAAATAGTATAAGGGTTTGTATAAATTCATGTTTGATTGGTTTTTTGGAAAGAGGGCAAAAAGACTTGAGGAAGAAACTAAAAAAGGCTTTTCTGAAGTAAAAAAAGACATGAATGATGTTGGAAGGTGGGTTAAACACCTTGATGAGCGGGATAAACAGCTGTTTGATGTTGTTTTTTTGCTACGGCGGGATTTATCGACGATAAAAGAGGAGATAGAGGGCTTGAGAGAGACGATTAATTTAGTGAATGAGAGTATGAAAAGCAAACAGCTGTTTAGAAAATTAGCTGTTTTAGACAAACAAACAGCTGTTGAAGGTGTTCAAAAAGCTGTTCAAACACCTGTTCAAACAGCTAATTTTTATGGAATTTTGAAGGAATTAAGTTCTAGTGAAAGGCTAGTTGTTATGGCTCTTTTGAATAATGAGATGAAGCTAAGTTATGAGGATCTTGCTCTTCTTTTGGGGAAAGAGAGAGCTACAGTAAGAGGACAAATTAATGCCATAAAACAGAAAAGTGAAGGTCTGATTGAAGAGATTATTGAAAAAAATGGGAAAAAAAGAGTGTTTATACCTGTAGAAATAAGGGAAAAGTTTGCAAAATACGCAAAAGTGAGAGTTAAAAAAAACAGAAAAGAAGAAAAAAACGAGAAAAGTGAGGTTAAATTGGATGAAAGTGAGGAGATAAAAGATTTAAGTTTGAGTAAAAGTGAGAATTAAGTTCGGAATAATTAGAATAAACGAACTTAATAAAGATTAAATGAGGAAAAATTGGAGTGAATTTGGAGAAAAAGGATCAATTTTTCTGATGCTGAAGATTGAGTTGTGTTTATTTATGAGTTTATAATAGTTATTCGTTTAACGGGATAATTAGAGTTCTCTAAGATTAAGAATTGTATTTAAAGAGGCTATTTTCTTGAGAGTTTGAGAGATAGTGAGGATGATTTTCTTGTTATTTTCTTTTGATTTTTCTATTGGGATGGCTTTTTTAATGAGGCGCTGAATGTAATCCCTAATTGAGGATTCTGTTAAAGAAAGCTTTTCTGCGAGAAGCGGATAATCCACAGTAAGACCTTGCTCTTCCAGATAGTATATTGATGTAAAGACCGACATCTCTTGTTTTGTTAATTTTTTGATTTTTGCTCTTAAATCTTTTTTTATATCGTCGAGGGAATCAATAAAATCAGCTAATTTTTCTAATTTATTAATCTTGTTTTCTTTAATAACGTCTTCTTTATTTAAAGCGAACTTTCCCCCTTGATTTCGTGTTGTGTTGACTGTCTGTTTGTCTGTCTGTTGACTGTCTGCTGGAACTCCTTTGTTTCCTGTGGAAATGCTTGAATTTGGGCTTTTTAAGGCTTTTAAACGAAAATTATCTGCTGGAAAATGTGCTGGAATCAGGTTTTCTGGTGAGTTTATTTGTTGGATTGCTGAATTTTTCGTGTTTTCTGTCTGATTGTCTGTCGAAGTGTCTGTCTGTCTGTCTAAGGTTCGTTTTAATTCTTGAATTTCAGTTTTAATGACGTCTATGTCTTGTTTTACTTTTGCAAATGCTTGTTTAAGCTTTTCTTTATCCATTTGATTCTTAAGTAACGAGGATTAATATAGATTTGTATTTTTTTATATTTTTGATTTATATGCATCAAAGGCTTGATTTGATATGCGCCAGCGCTGTCTTTTTATATATTGAACTCCTTTAGGATTTTTGTTTATTTCTATTATTAGACTTTTGTCCTTGAGAGATTGGAGAATTACTTTTGTAAATTCTTCGTCTCTTGCAACCTCTTTTGCTATTTCTGTTGTAAATGTTGATTCTGGGGCGATTGAGAATAAATAGTATAATATCTGCTCTGCTATTTTATCTTTTTTTTGTTGGGATATTTTTGGCATGAATATAGAGAGATTAGGCGTTATATAAAAGTTTATAAATATTATATTTTTCAGCAGAACATGATTTTAAAGAGATTTAGGAAAGGAAGAGAAGAGATTGATAGGAGATTACAGGAGATTATTGAGAAGAAGGATAAATTGAGAGGGATATGTATTCCTTATAAGATTCAGGGAGATGAGACGCCTTATTTTCAAAGAGAAGAGGTTGTTGATGCTAAAATAAGATTATGGGAGTTGGTAAGAGAAGAAAGAAATTTAGCCAAGGGGATTAGGCTGTTGTATAGGATTTTTAGATATTGAGAAGATTTATATTGTTTTGTTTTAGAGATTTTCTATGACAAATGTGAATTTTATACAGAAGCCTAATAGTGATGAGGAGATTTTCAATTCCCTTAATCAAGTAACTATGAGGTGGTTTAAGGAGAAATTTGGCAAGTTTAGCGAGGCGCAGAGATATTCTATGCTGAACATAAGAGATAGAAAAAATATACTAGTTTCTTCGCCGACAGGGAGCGGAAAGACTCTTTCTGCTTTTGGCTCTATTTTAAATTATTTGATAGAGCTGGATGAGAAAAAAGAATTAGAAGATAAGGTTTATGCTGTTTATGTAAGTCCTTTGAAGGCGCTTGTGCGAGATGTTGAAGTTAATTTAAAGGGTCCTTTAGACGAAATGGAGAAAATAGGGGGAAGGAAGTTCGGGATTAATGTGGCTATGAGAACAGGAGATACTTCAATAAATGAGAGGCAAAAAATGCTGAAAAAAACTCCACATATTTTAGTCACAACACCTGAAACCCTTGCTATTATATTGACTAGTAGAAGATTTGTTGAGAAGATGGGCGCTGTTGAGTTCGTAATTGTTGACGAGGTTCATGCTTTGACTAATAAAAGAGGAGCTTATTTATCGCTTAGCCTGGAAAGATTGTGTGATATAAGCTTGATAGAGCCTGTGAGAATTGGCTTGAGCGCTACTATCTCGCCAGTAGAAGAGATTGCAAGATTTTTAGTTGGAAGAGGAAGAGATTGCCTGATTGCAGACGTTAAATTAATGAAAAAAATAGAGATAGATTTGAACTTTCCTGGGAAGAGCATATTAGAAGCCGAGAGTGTTGAGAGTCAGAAAGAGCTGTATAGAATTTTAGACAAATTGATAGAGGAGCATAAGACGACATTGATTTTCACTAACACGCGGGCAGCTACTGAAAGGATCGTGCATTATCTTGACTTGCATTTTCCGGGAAAATATGATGGACTTATAGGGGCACATCATAGCTCTATGAGTAGGGAAAAAAGATTTGAGATTGAGGACAGGTTGAGAAATGGGGAATTGAAAGTTGTTGTTTCCAGCACATCACTTGAGCTGGGGATTGATATAGGGAGCATTGATTTAGTTATTTTATTGAGAAGCCCAAAGAGCGTTTCTAGAGCATTGCAGAGAATTGGAAGAGCAGGGCATAGGTTGCATGAAAATCCAAAGGGAAGATTTATTGTATTAGATAGGGATGATTTGGTTGAATGCGGGATTTTAATGAAAGAGATGGTAGAGAAAAAGATAGACAATACTGAGATTCCCAAAAACGCACTTGACGTATTATCGCAACAGATATTTGGGATGGCTATTTCTAAGATTTGGGATGTTGAAGAGATGCTGAAGGTCATTAGAAAAAGCTATTGCTATATTGATTTGAGCAGAGAAGATTTTTTTTCTGTAATAAGCTATTTGGCAGGAGATTATGCCTTAGAGCATAGAAACGTTTATGCAAAGATTTGGTACGATGAAAAAACAAGACAAATAGGAAAGAGAGGAAAATTAGCGCGGGTTATTTACATGACTAATTTGGGAACAATTCCAGAAGAGGGTTTTATTAACGTTATAATTCAAAATCCTGGCGAGAGAAGAGGGCAGAGCGTAGGTAAGATAGACGAGGGATTTTTAGAGAGAATGAAGAGAGGAGATATTTTTGTTTTGGGAGGGCAGAAATATCAGTTTTTGTTTTCTAGAGGGATGAAGGCTTACGTTATGGCTGATATTTCAAAGAATCCAACAATACCTTCTTGGTTTTCAGAGATGTTGCCCTTGAATTTTGAGGTTGCGAATGACATTGGAAAATTTAGAAGGCTTGTGAAAGAAAGGTTGGGAAGTAAGAAAGAGTGCATTGATTTTATTGAGAAATATATTTATTGCAGAAAAGAGATTGCAGAGGAAATTTATGATTATTTCATGCAACAGAAGGGATTTAGCGAGATTCCTGACGATAGAGTGATTATTATTGAGAAATTCAAAGAGGAGAAAGAATATCTATTATTTCATACGCTTTATGGGAGAAGAGTTAATGACGCTTTAGCGCGGGCTTACGCGTATGCTGCTGCGCGTTTGCGGCATAGAGACATAGAAATGGGAATAAGTGACAATGGGTTTTTTATAAGTGGGGAGAGTTTGGATGAGGGCAAGATTATTAATTTTGTTAAGAGCAAAAATTTAAGAGAGATTTTAAAAGAGGCGATTGAAAGGACAGAGGTTTTAAGAAGAAGATTTAGGCATTGCGCATCTAGGAGTTTAATGATTTTAAGAAACTACAAGGGAAGAGAGAAGAGCGTTGGAAAACAACAAATGCATTCTGGATTTTTATTTACAGCTGTCAAAAAAATAAGCGATGAGTTTCCGATTTTGAGAGAGGCGAGGCGGGAGGTAATGGAAGATTTGATGGACGTTAGCAATGCTATCGATGTCTTGAAATGGATTGAAGAGGGGCGCGTTAAAATGAAGGTTGTTAGAGTGCCGATTGTTTCGCCATTTGGACTGAATTTAATGATGCAGGGGCGCTCTGATTTGATAAGAATGGAAGATAGAGCTATATTCTTAAAGAGAATGCATGAATTGCATATGAAAGTTATTGAGGGGAAGAAGTAAACTTAACCTCTTAGGTTTTCTTTGAATAGTTGCATTAATTCTGGAAAATTTGGAAATGAAGAATATTCTTTTTTAAATTCATTTATCTGCAGTTTTATCCCTTCTTCTAAATTGCTTTTATCTAGATTGAGGAGAGCCATATTTTCATTATCTACTAAATAATATGGGTGAAGTGCCTTTTCTGGCAAAACTATGTCTCTTGGTGCGAAGTCTAATAGGCAAAAACCCTTTTCTTGCAAGGAATTTAGTATAACACTTAGCTGTCTTATTAATGGTTTTATCTCTTTTGGCTCTAAATTTTTATAAGATTGAAGAAGATTTTTTCCATTTATTTTTTGCGATAGATATGCTATGGGCAAGGTTCTTCCTTTAAAGATATTTGTTAGATCTCCTTGGTATAAAAGTGCGATTGGCTCTGGCACTCGTATCATATAGCCTCTGGTGCTTAATTCATATAGAAGAAGATTATTTGTAAATCTAACTGGAGGAATTCGCATTTTTTCTCTGTTGTGCAGATTTTTTGCATATATTTGCTCTGTTAAACTTTCGCCATTCCCTGGATTAGTGCTTTGAAAAAAGTTTAAAATTTCTTTTTCTAAATTTTTTGAGATTCCTTTATAGTTTGGATTTTCTAGTCCTGAAAAATTTTTAGTTATTACTGGGACGAATTTCTCTAGCTCAAATTTTGCGTCGTACCTTAAATTGGCGTTTGTTTCCATGATTTTGGATTGTACTGATATTTATAAATGTTTCTATTTGTTACTATTAGATAGTTATAAGAAAAGATATTAATTAATAAAATTTATCTTTTTAAATATGATAATAAAAAGAAAAATTAGTAAAAATTGGATGGTGATTATTCCTAGGGAGATTAGAGAAATACTTGGATTGAGAAAGGGCGGATATGTTATTTTTGAGATTGTAAATAGTGAAGTTAAAATAAGGGCAGAGTAGGATTTAATTAGTCTTTTTCTTCTAAATTTTTATGAAAATATCTTATATTGGAAAATGCCTACTGATTGAAAATATAGATTTTATCGCTATGGTGCTTTTAAATCGGTTATGATTTAATATTTAATGAATTATGAGAAAGTAAACGCTATCGCTACATGCGTCATTGCTTTTTCTAGTTTTCTTGGGGTGTTGGCGGCTATGATTTATTATTTATATCAAATAAAAGATACAGGTATAGTAGAGGTCATTTTGTGGGGAATAGTTTATATAGACGCGAATCTTTTATTTTTATATATTTTAAAAAGAGGAAAAGTATTGTAGTTTAAAGGATATGATTTCAAAAATTGTAAAATTTATAAAGAGAACGTGGCCAATTTGGCTTCTTATATTATTAATTTTGTTAATGATTATATGGGCAAAACCTTAATTAGTATTATTTTCTAAGAATTTTATGATTGAATATATTGAGAACAAAGTTCTCAAACATTCCAACTCTAGAAAGTTGGAATATATAGGAAAATGTTTATTGATTTCAGAAAAGGGAAAGAAAATTCTTGTAATTGGGGATTTGCATCTTGGATATGAGGAAGTTTTGAACCAGAGCGGGGTGTTTGTTTCTAGGACTATGTTTGAGGAGATGATAAAATATCTTGATTCTGTGTTTGCTAAAACTGGAAAGGTTGAGCATGTTGTTTTGCTTGGGGATGTAAAGCATGATTTTGGGGGGATTTTGCGGCAGGAATGGAATGATGTTTTGCGGCTTTTTGATTATTTAGAAGATAAATGTAAGGAGATTATTATTTGCAAGGGCAATCATGATACTATTTTAGAGCCGATTGTGAGGAAGAGGGAAAATGTAAAGATGATGAATTATCTTATTTTTGGAGAATATTGTTTTTTGCATGGGAATAAAGATTTTCCTGGAATCTGGAATAAAAAGATTAGATATTGGATAATGGGGCATGGGCATCCTGCTGTCAAGATTAGCGATAAAACAAAGGTTGAAAAATATAAGTGCTTTTTAGCTGGGAGATTTAAGGGGAGAGGGATTATTATTGTTCCGAGCTTTTTTGAATATACCGAGGGGAGTGATCCTCGCGAGAGCAATTTGGGAATGGCTTGGGATTTTGATTATGGGAAATTTAGAGTTTGGGTTGTTGGCGTTGAAGGAGATTTGGAGGTTTTGGATTTTGGGAAATTACGAGACTTGAAATAGTGAAATTAAAAGTAAAGAAGTGTTATGTTTAACTATAATAAATATTAAAAAGAGGCTTTATGTGATATGAAAATATGGCCTCTCGAATTCGAAAAACGGTTTCTATTGAAAAAGAACTTGAAGTGTTATTAAAAGCTTATAATGTCAATAAAGGATATATTTCTGTAAATCCGGGGGAAGAAGAAAAAGTTGGGATGGCTTTAGATAGACTTATTGATAAAGGTTTTATTAGAGAAGAAGATAAACCTCTAATCTATTATGGTGAGGGATTAGGATATTATGTTAATATTAGCGACAAAGGTAAAAAAGTTGTTAGAAAGACTATTAGCGATTATAAGCGATTATAATTTGGCTGAATAGATAGAAATTAATAGAATTATTGGCCTTCTTGCTTTCTGACTTGGGGAAATGGGATATGGGAAGGGAGATTTAAATCTTCTTCAAGGGAGAGGGCTTTTACAGAGCATTTCTTTAAAATGAAATTTATCATTGGAAGCCTGAATTGCTCTGGGATTTGCTTTTTTTTCCAGGACTTTGTTATGTCTTTTGCCTCTTCTTTATTTGCCGAGAAAAGAATGTCGCCCTCAAACGTGACTTCGCCCTGACTTATAAGGGCTTTTTCCAGCTTCTCTTCCTGGGTTGGCTCTTTTTCTGAATAGAGTATTGAGAAGATGAATGCGATTTTCAGGGCCTCTGTGTCTTTTAACAAATCCAGCTTTTCTTTTACCACGTCGCTAAATTCTATGTTTGTGTTTATAGAGCCTCTTTTAAAATCAGGGGATCTTGACGCAGAAACCTTTTTTAGATTAAATCCTATTAATTGCATTTTTTAGCTTGGATAGGGGTGTTTTTAAATATTATTATGGGGGGCATTTATTTGGCTCTTACTTATGCTTGGCTGTTGTTACTTTGAAATTAATATAATAGAAAGGTTTAAATAGTAGCTGATAGTTGTTACTTTATGATAGTTAAAAATAAATTAAAATTGGGGAGGGGGATTTTGATTGGAGCTTTTGTATTTATTAATGTATTTTTATTGAATATTGTCTTGCATGAATTTGGGCATTATGCTGCTGCAGAACATTATGGGCTTGAGCCTGAGATGGTGTTTGAGCTTGGGAATTTGGGAGAGATTAGCTTTAGTTTTGAGGGGGTTGGACTTGCTTATACGAGTTTTATAGATAATGGAAACAAGGAAGAGCTTGCTGTTATAGCTTTAATGGGGCCATTTGTAAATCTATTATTAGGGATTATGTTTTTGTTTATGTTTATTAGATTTAGGAAGATTAATTATTTGGCTGAGATAGGAATTATAGGGATTGTTGTTTCAATAGGGGCTTTTTTAATGAATGTGCTACCAATAGATGGAGTTGATGGAAGCTTGATTTTTGGGCTTTTTGGATAAGATTATTATTTTTATAATATTTTGAAAACTAGTGATTTTTCTGGAGTTTCTCTTATTATATTATACATTGTGCTTATTAAGTTTTCTTCTGTTTTATGGTCTAAGTTTGGTTGGCCTTTTTTTTCTAGATAATATCTTCTTCCATTTACTAATGCTACAACTTTTCCTATTTCTACTCTTTCGTCTTCTTTTAAGAGTGTTAGACTTATTTCATAATTATCTCTTGACATTATATGTTTAAGAATTTTTATCCTCAACTAATTTTTTTAAGATATGTCTTCTTCGGAGACAACGACGAAATCACCGATTGCTATAATTGTATTGTAAGGAATTAGGGCTTCTTTATTAGAGGAAAATTCTATATTAAGATTTCTAATATGGCCTGTTGGATCTTTTAAAACAAGTTGGATTAATTCACCTGTTCGTGTTTCAAATGTCACATCTTTTACCATGCCTAGACGCTTTCCTTCTTTTGTTACAACCATTTTTCCGAGAACTGATCTAATGGGTCTTTTTTCAATCATAGATAACTTAAACTAATAGTGTATATAAATTTTTCCATGGTGTTTTTATTATATAGTATCCTTTTATTTTTATTATATTAATTAAGAGTGTGTCCTTTGTTTCTTGTGGAGAATTTTGGAAAGAGTGTTAGGGTTTAAAAATAGAGGGGGGATTTTCTATTGTTTTGATTTTGTTTTTAAATTTTTATATTATATAATATATATTATATAATATAATTTATTATAGTGATATTATTTGTTCAGTTTAATTTATAAGTTTGTTTAATTAAAAAATATGTTCGTTTAATTAATAGTTAAACAATTAAGATTATTTGATTAGATAGTTATTTTTCCAGAGGAAATTGAGGTGTGGGAAATTTTTGTCTTTTTTAAGTAATATTGTGATTTTGTTCTCGGAAAGGGATGTTAGCGCATGAGAAATAAGGGGTGAGAAATAATTAAGTTTATAAAGGGCATTTGTTAAATTTATGCAAATGAGAGGAGACGAGGTGAAATGAATCGTGTTGAAAGTATTTTTGATTCTTATGTAATTAATAATTTATTTAAAGATAAGAGCGTTTTGCAGGCAAATTACCTTCCCGAGGTGATTTTGCATAGAAGCGAGCAGATTGAGCAGGTTGCATCAATACTCGCGCCCGCCTTAAGAGGAGACAAAGTTAGCAATTTATTTTTATATGGAAGGACAGGAAGTGGAAAAACAGCTAGCGTGCAGCATGTTGGAGATAAATTAATGGAAAAGGTAAAGCAAATAGGGGAGGAGAACTTAAGATTTATTTATATCAATTGCAAGTTAAAAAAGGTTGCTGATACAGAATACAGAATTATAGCAGAGCTGATAAAGTCATTAAAAGGGAGCGTGCCTGCTACTGGGCTGCCTACTGATGTTATATATTCTAAATTTATGGAGATGATTGATTATAAGAGGCAGATAATTATTTTAGTGCTGGATGAGATTGATCAGGCTGTTAAAAAGATGAGCGATAATTTTATTTATACATTGACAAGGATGAATTCTGAATTGAAAAAAGCGCAGATTAGTCTTATAGGAATTAGTAATAGTCTCACTTTTATGGATAATTTAGATCCAAGAGTAAGGAGCAGCCTGGGAGAGGAAGAACTTGTGTTTCCACCTTATAACGCCTTGCAGTTGCAGGATATTTTAAAGGAGAGGGCAAACATGGCATTTAAGGAGAACATTTTGGAAGAGGGTGTTATTGCAAAATGCGCAGCATACGCCGCGAGGGAGCACGGAGATGCGCGGCGGGCTTTGGATTTATTAAGAGTTGCAGGGGAGCTTGCGGAGAGAGAGGGGAATAATCAAATAATTTTGAAACATATTGATATGGCAAATCAGAAGATAGAGAGAGATAAGATGCTCGATATAATTGAGAGCGAGCCAACGCAGTTTCAACTTGTTTTATATTCTATAATGAAGCTTAGCGAGAAGAAGAACGCAGAGATTTTTACAGGCGATGTTTATAATAAATATATTGAGATTTGCGATAATACAAAGAACGAGGTTTTGACGCAGAGGAGAATTGGGGATATTCTGGCAGAATTTGACATGCTTGGAATTATAAACGCTCATGTAATAAGCAAGGGGAGGCATGGGAGAATGAGAGAAATAAGATTGATGCTGAATTCAGGGGTTAAGGAAAAAGCCAGAGAGATTTTGGAGAAAAGCCTTGAGGCGTAGTTAGTAAATTTTTTAGTAATAAAAGAGTGTTGTTATTATAGTTGAGTTGCTTAGTTTTTTATAGGTTATTTGCGTTTGCTTGGATTATTAGAAAATGAAAGAAGAGATTTTGAAACTAATTAGGGAAAGAGGGCTTTTACTTGAAAAGGGGGTTTTGGACTTATTAGAAAGTTTCAGAGACAGCGGATTTGCAAAGGAGTTCTTGATTAACATTGAGAGGATTTCCGGGCAGAAATTCATCAGCTTAAATTTATTGAATAATAACGTGGAATTTGTAAATAGCGCTGTTAAAACGCTAGGGGGAGACGAGAAGAGCATCGTTGAGAATACTTTTGTCAGATTAGGAATTAGCTTGGAGGTTAGGAGAGAGAGGGAAATTGTAGACAATGTTAAAAATGAGAGAAAAGACAATTTGCAAAATTTGCCTTACAGGGTTTTTTATGCAAACACAAAGCCTAATAAAAAATTAGAGGTGAAGGACTTTACCAATCATTTCAGGGCGAGATATACTGCATTACAGAGGATTTTGCTGAACAGGGCAGAACTGCAGAATTTAGTCAGCATAAGCAAAATTTCCAATGACAGGCAGAGCTTGAGTATTATAGGAATGATTGGGGAGAAGAGGGTTACGAAAAATAAAAATTTAATGATTAAACTGGAGGATTTGACAGGAGAGATAGTTGGATTAGTTAAAATGGAGGGCGAGGCTTTTCAAAAAGCGAATGAATTGCAATTGGACGATGTTGTCGGCGTTAGAGCGAACGGGAACAGGGACATGCTTTTTATACATGACATTTTTTTTCCAGATTCCTTTTTATTGGAGAAAACTAAATTTGAAGAAGAAGGCTTAATAGCATTTTTATCTGACGTGCATTGCGGAAGCAATAAACACTTGGGAAAGAGCTTTGAGAGATTTTTAGAATGGATAAACAGCAAGGACGAGAACGTGGGGAAGATAAAATATATTTTTTTTACAGGAGACAATGTAGATGGAGTTGGAATTTTTCCAGGGCAGGAGAGTTTATTGAATTTGAAAAGCATGAAAGAGCAATATTCTTTATTGGCTTCTTATTTGAGAAAGATACCAAAGCACATAACGATGTTTATGTGCCCGGGACAGCACGATGCGAGTAGAGTGGCAGAGCCGCAACCGCTAATTGACAGAGGGTATGCGCCAGAGCTTTACGAGATTGAGAATTTAGTTTTAGTTACAAACCCTTGCATGGTAAAATTCATAGAGAAGGAGAAAGAGTTCAGGGTTTTGATGTATCATGGAGCAAGCATACACCGCCTTATCAGCGAGATTAAAGAGCTGCGGGATATGAAGGCTCATAGATGCCCGGCAAAGGCAGTCAGGCATATGCTGAAGAGAAGACATCTTGCGACAACTCACGGAGCAGTTGTTTATATTCCCAATGAGAACAAGGATCCTTTAGTTATAGAAGAAGTTCCTAATATTTTATGTACAGGAGAAGTTCATAGGTTGGATGTTGAGAATTATAACGGGACTTTAATTATTACAGGAAGTTGCTGGCAGGCGCAGACAGATTTTGAAGAAAAGGTAGGAAACGTGCCTGACCCTGCGAAACTGCCAGTTTACAATTTGAAGACAGGAGAATTAAAGATTTATGATTTTTTGGACGAGGGGGAAATTGAGAGATGGAAATGAACGAGATGCCTGAAATAATTACTTTATGCGGGAGCGCAAGATTTAAAGATGAATTTTTAGAACTTATGCGAAAATTAACATTAGAGGGAAAGATAGTTCTTCTTCCAGGAGTTTTTGGACATGCTGATGGAGAAGTAAGCGACGAAGACAGAAAGAAATTAGATGAACTGCATTTTAGGAAAATAGATTTGAGCGATGGGATTTACATCGTTAATGTTGAGGGATATATAGGCACAAGCGCGGGCAGGTAAATAACCTATGCAGTAAATAATAAAAAGTTTGTTAGATATTATTCTGATTTAAAGGAAGATGAACGTCAAACAATATTTTGAGAGGATAAAAAAGGGAGTTGAGGAGCAATACGCAATTGCAGAAAGAGCAAGGGCAATTGGGATTGATCCTGTTGCAAAAGTTGAAGTGCCTGTGGCAACAACGCTTGCTGAAAAGGCAGTTGGACTTATTAGCGTCGTGCATCCGCAGCTTGATAAAAAAGTTGTTGAGAGGATCAACGAATTGGAAAAAGAATATGGGCCGCTTGATTCAGCTGTTGCTTTCAAGATTGCAGAGGAAATTGCCAAAGAGAAGTTTTGCAAGTTTGCAAGTTTATTAGAGGGAATTGAGGCAGGGATTAGAGTAGGATTTGCTTACATAACTCTTGGAGTTGTTTCTTCACCGATTGAGGGATTTACTGAGCTTAAATTGGGAAAGACTAGGAACGGAGAGGAGTATTTTATTCCTTATTTTTCAGGGCCAATAAGAAGCGCAGGCACAACTGCCTCATGCGTTGTTTTAATGCTGATTGATTATCTGAGGGAAAATTTTGGGTTTGCGAAATATGACCCCGATGAGAACGAGATTAAGAGGTATGTTACAGAGAATTACGATTTTCACGAGAGGGTTTCTAATTTGCAATACCTGCCGAGCGAGGAGGAAATAGCATTTTTAGCCAGGAATTTGCCTATTCAAATCAGCGGAGAGCCGAGCAGCGAGAGGGAAGTTTCCAATTATAAAGACTTGGAGAGGGTTGGAACAAGTTTGATAAGAGGAGGGATGTGCCTGATTTTTTCAGAGGGGCTTGCGCAGAAAGCGCAGAAAGGATTGAGATTATTGCGCGGAGTTCAGGGCAAAGGATTTAAGATAACAGGATGGGAATTTTTGGAAGAGTATATTAAAAAATTCAAGCAGACAAAGGCGGGAGAAGTTAAATTGGAAAAGCCCGTTTACATAAAAGATTTGGTTGCTGGCAGGCCTGTTTTTAGTCATCCCTCAAGATCTGGAGGATTTAGATTTAGATATGGGAGAAGCAGGACAAGCGGCTTTTCAGCTACATCTGTGCATCCTGCGACAATGATTATTGCAGGAGGATTCATGTCAAGCGGAACGCAGCTGAAAGTGGAAAAGCCAACTAAAGGAAGCGCGATAAGTTCGTGCGATGGAATTGACGGGCCTATTGTAAAGTTGAAAGATGAGAGCGTATGTAGAGTGCAAAATGTTGAACTCGCTAGGAAAATTTCCAATGATGTTAAGGAGATTATTTATCTTGGGGACATTCTATTTTCTTTTGGAGATATCTTGAATAGGAATTATGAATTGTTGAAGGCAGGATATGTTGAAGAGTGGTGGGGGCTTGAATTAGAGAAAGCTGGAGGAAAGATTGAGGATAAATTTGAGGTTGTATTTGAAAAGGCAGTTGAGCTGTCTGTGAGGTATAAGATTCCATTGCATCCCAGATTTATTTTTTATTGGAGAGAAATAGATTATGAGGGTTTTTTAGGATTGGTTGATTGGATAGGGCATGGAAGGATTACAGAAGGAAAGCTGATTTTGCCTTTTACAAGAACTGACAGAGAGAGGTTTGCCAAAGGGAAAAGAGCATTGGAGATTATAGGATGCGAGCATAAAGTAAGCATAGAGCATGTTATTTTGGAAGGCGATGAGAGCAAGGCCTTGTTGTTCAATCTTGGAATTGGGGATTTGAAAAACTTTGAGAGCGAGATGGAAAAGACTATGCTAAAAGTCAAGGAGCTCGATAATAATAACTTAAAATCCTCGCTTAGTAAGAGCTTAGGAATAGGGCAGATGAGTGTTTTGGAGAGCATAAATGAGCTGTGCAGCATTAAAATCAAGGACAAATCAGGGAGCTTTATTGGGGCAAGGATGGGAAGGCCTGAAAAAGCAAAATTAAGAAAATTAGTGGGAAGCCCGCACGTTTTATTTCCTGTTGGCAGCGAGGGAGGAAGGTTAAGGAGCTTTCAGGTAGCTTTAGAAGTTGGAAACATTCGGGCAGAGTTTCCTAATTTTTATTGCGCTGAATGCAAGAGAGATAATGTTTATGCAAGATGCTTAAAGTGCGGAGCGTTTTGCAATAAATTAGAAGTAGAAGGCAGGGGATTTAATGAAAGGAAAATTGAGATAAGAGAATATTTTGAGAAAGCCAAAGATGTTGCAGGCGTAAGGATAGATGACATTTCTATTGTAAAGGGAGTGAGGGGCACTAGCAATAAAGACCACAGCTGCGAGAATTTAGCTAAGGGATTATTGAGAGCAAAATATAATTTAAATGTGAATAAGGACGGGACAATAAGGTATGACATGACTGAAATGATAGTCACGCATTTCAAGCCATGCGAGATAGGAACAAGCGTAGAGGAACTGAAGAAATTAGGCTATGAACACGACATTTACGGAAATGTTTTGGAGAGCGAAAGCCAGATGCTGGAATTGTTTCCCCATGATGTAATACTTCCTGCATGCCCTGAAAGCCAGGACGGGAGGGCGGATGATGTTTTTTTGAAAATCAGCAATTTTGTTGATGACGAGCTGGAAAGATTGTATGGATTAGAGAAGGCTTTTAATTTAACTAATAGAAAAGGAGTTGTTGGAGCTTTGGTTGTGTGCATTGCGCCGCATATTTGTACGGCAACAGTTGGGAGAATTATTGGATTTTCCAAGACACAGGTTTTTTTAGCCAGCCCATTCATGCATGCTGCAATGAGACGCGATTGTGACGGGGATGAATGCGCTGCAATATTATTGATGGACCTGCTTCTTAATTTTTCCAGGAGTTTTCTGCCAGCGCACAGAGGAGGGACGCAGGACGCTCCCTTGGTTTTAAATACACGCATCAGGGCTGGAGATGTTGACGACCAAATTTTAGATTTTGAATTAGGAGCATATCCTTTAGAGTTATATGAGCTGGCAGAGCAGAAAAAACATTCTTCCGAAGTAAAGATTGAGACAGTTAGAACTAGATTGAAGAAGGGAGAAAATGTTTTTCAAAATATTGGATTTACGCACGGATGCTCTGATTTTAATGCAGGAATTGTAAATTCTGCATATAAAATTTTGCCGACAATGCGAGAAAAGGTAGAAAAGCAAATGGAATTATGCGGCAAGATAAGGGCGGTTGATGTTGACGATGTTGCGAGACTGATTATAGAAAGGCATTTTATCAGAGACATTAGAGGAAATTTGAGAAAATTTTCAATGCAAGTGTTTAGATGCGTAAGCTGCAATTACAAATACAGGAGGCCGCCATTCAGCGGAAAGTGCGGAAGATGCGGGGGAAGATTGATGTTTACAATTTCAGAGGGAGGCATTTTGAAATATTTGCAGAAGGCCTTGGAGCTGGCGAGAGAGTATAGAGTAAGCGCTTATTTACTGGAAAATTTGGAATTGACAGAAAGCTATATTCAATCTATATTTGGGAAAGAGTCTGAAAAACAAGAGGCTTTGGGGAAATGGTTTTAGAGAGATTTAAAAAGACAGCTTTATTTTTTTATTTATGGGAGAATTTGTAGAATATAACGATTTGATTATTGTAAGAATGCCGAGCGGAGGATATTTAGTTAAATCTTGAGTGTACTCAAGAACCAGACACGCCACTTACTTTAGTGGGTTGTTCTTGACATAAATCTTTTGAAATTTATTTTTATGCAAGGTTTTACATAAATGCTTATAAACCGAAATTTTTTGTGTGTTGAATGTATGACGGACTTGCGCTAATTGCAGGCGGAGGAGGAATGAGATGCGCTTATGGGGCGGGCGTGCTTTCAGCTTTAGGAGAAAATTTTGATGTTAAAGAACCTTCTGTCGGAATTGCGTCTTCTGGAAGCGCAGGAAGTTTTTCTTATTATTTATCCGAGCAATATAGCCAGCTTAGGAAAGCGTGGGAGGGACTTTTATGCAGGAAGGAAGTTATCAATCCTTTTAGATTGTGGAAGATTTTCGACATAGATTATTTGATTGATGAGATTTTTAAGAAAGAAGAGCGTTTAGATTTGGAAAAATTAAATTCAAAGAGGACGAGATTTTTTATTTCTGCCACGAACGCAAAAACAGGGCAATTAGAATATTTTCTTGTAAATAACAATGGCGCGGATATTTTTGAATTAATGAGGGCTTCTAAGAGCATGCCTATTTTTTCAGGTTATGGGAAGAGAGTTCGCTTGGACAAAGGCGAGTATTTGGATACATATGACAATTCTTTGTTAGGGGATAATGTAAGGAAGGCAGTTAACGAGGGAGCAAGAAAGATAGTTGTTATTAAAAATGGAGAGAGCGATAGATTTGTAAGGAATGTTTTTGGTTTCTGGTTTAAATTTCAAACGGAAGATTTTAAGAGAACTCTTCTTTCTTATTCTAATAGAGATGTTGAAAAAGAAGTTGATGTTTTTTATTTGAGCCCTAAAAATAATTTGGAGATTAAAACACTTGAGCGTGATGAGAGAATTTTGAAAAGAGTGTTTGAGCAGGGATATGATGATACTTTAAGCAATGACGAATTAAAAAGATTCTTAGGAGTTTAGCCTGGGGCACCAAGTTTCCCTTTTGGAAAACCCCTCCTTAAAATTAGGGTTCATGAATGAACCAAGTAGAAAACAATTGTGGGGATTAGGAGGCAGGCCATTAAGTTGATTCTTCTTGAATTTGACAAGATTGCGAAAATGCCTAAAGATGTTGAAGCTATTAAGACTAATAAGCCTATAAGATTTGAGAAGAGCATATTAACTATTAATAAAATTGCCAGCGCGATAATTGAGAGAGTTTTGTAATTTATTTTATTTATGTTTTTCGCAATTATTTTTGATAGTTTTATCCCGATGAAAAATGATATTATTCCTGCGAGCATTATTGCTAGCATGATTATTATTAATTCCTTAAACGCAATTTCTTTCAATATTTCTTTTATTGCGACAGCTGTTCCTGAACGCGTTTTATTTATGCTATAAAGCGTTACAAATGTCAAGGCAGTTACTATTGTATTTATTGCGCCGACTAAGAAAAGAAATCCTTTTCTGTCCTGCTCAAATATTTCAGAGCCTATAACTGCGGCATGTCCAGAGCCGATGCCTGGAAGAAATGAGCAGAGAGGAGCTGCTATTGACGCGGCTAGAGAGGATTTTATTATTTCTTTTTTAGAGAGCTTTATTTTTGATGTTAGGGCTTGCTTTGGTAGAAAGAGCTTTTTTGATTTAAGGCTTACTATTAATGCGGAAGAGCCGAATAATCCCGTAAGGAGAGGAAGAAGCGGCTCTTTAATTGGAAGGCTTAGAGTTATCAGGCCGAGAAAACCTGCAAGCATAAATATGATAGTAGAGAGAAGGAAATTGTCCTCGCGAAAAACTAAATAGAGAGAAATAAAAATCAGGATAAAGGGAATTATCTTTGTTATTGCTTCATGAACTGGGGGAAGGAGAAAGATGAAAATTGGAATGAAAATTAAGATTATTAATAGGGCTGTTAGAGAGCCATAAAGAGTCAAGACAACTGCTTCATGACCTTTGCCCTGCTTGAGAAGTTCGTGGCCTGGAAGAGTTGAAAGAAAAGATTCTTCATTAGGAGCGCCGAGATAAATTGAAGGGATGAAATCTAAATATGAATGGGCGATTGACATAGAGACTATGAATACTGCCAGAGCAATTGGCTGAAAGTATTGCAGAAGAATTGGCGAAAGCGAGAGAAGAGATATTGCGACAAGATTTACATGAATGCCTGGGAACAAGCCTGTCAAGGTCCCGGAAAGCACACCAAGGAGCAGAGCGGCTATAAGGGCTAAAATCATGGGTTTTAGGACTTCCCGCCTTTGATTTTTTGCTTGATTTGGTGGCTACCAAACCCGACTTTATCTTCGGAGTTTTTGTAAGCTCTTTCTATCATGTTATCGTCGACAATCTATTTAAATGTTGTCTCTTAATGTGGATTCCCTGACTAATTCTCGAGGTATTTTATGGTTTTTGGTGGTTTCTCGAGGAGTTTTCAGGAACTCGTGCATTACTCGTGCAACTTTATTAGAGTTATTAGGATTATTAACTTTATGCTAAAAAAGGGGATGAATGAAAGGATTTGTAGGGATTGTGGAGAGTCAATAATTGGAAGAAGAGCAGATGCAATTATATGCAAGGATTGCAGAAGGAAAGCCCAAGAAGAATCTTCTCAAAAAGTTAAGGCAAAAGAGAAAGACGAGAGGATTTGGAATAAGGTTGAAAGATCTGGAGTTAAGCGAGATATTGAATATAATAAAGTTAGGGAAATTTTAGAGAATTTGGAAAAGGGACCTATTAAAGAGAAGGAGATGTATAGAGATACTATGTTGGAAGCTATGGGATTAAAATGGAAAGATAATAAGGATCTCTGCACCTTTGGAATGACGAGCATGGTTGAAGAAATAAATTCTGGAGAGATGAAACCTTTTTGGGAGTTTCTCGATAAGAAAATTAAGGAAGCTTTAGAGAAAGAGGAGATTAAAAGAATAGAAGAGCAGAAAAATAAAGAGAAGTTTAGAAGTACGTTTGATACTTCTTTCTAAGTGTATTCTGTTTCTTGAATACTGTATGCCTTGCTGTTGATACAGTATGATTTTTATTTTATACAGTATGTAAATTCTTGAATGGTCTTGCTTTTTAAAAACAAATAATTCTGTTAGTTATGACAAAGACAACAATCTCAATAAGTTTATCAAAAGAGATTCTTGATAAAATCGAAGCTGCTAGATCGATTGCAACTCGTTCTGCTTATATTGAATTTGCTCTTAAAGAATTCTTTGAGAGTTTAGGAAAGGATAAGTTAAGATGTGCAGAAACAGAGTTGTCCAGGTAAGACTGACTGAAAGGCAGTATGAAAGATTTATTCTTAGAAAGGACAATGAAGGATACAAAACTATTTCTCAATTTGTTAGAGATTTAATGCTAAAAGATGATATGGCTATGTTAAAACTTGTCCAGGAAATCCATAAAAGAATTGTGGTGGAGAAAAATGGGAAAAACTAAACTTGTGTACAATGATGATAAGTGCACAAAGGTACTTTGGGGAGAGATAACTGGAGAAGACGATTTCTTTATTTCATTTAAAACAGAAGATGGAAATTCTTTCAGGATTAATAAGAGAAATATTATCTCTATCAAAGATTTAGGGAGCAAAAATGGTTCGTAAATATGTTCGTAAAGTTACATCACTGCATAAGACAGAATTGCTGATCTTGTTTTACATAGCTTCTTTAGAAGAATGGAAGATTATAACTCAAACTGATGTTGCAAAAACTTTCAATAAGCCAATTACAAGCTTAAATTATCACTTTACGAAATTACGAGAGAGGGGATTCATTGACAAGGATAATCATTTGACAAATAATGGAAGAAAATATTTACGATATTTGAAGCACTGGGATAAAACTCTTAACAAAATGGTGAGAGCTCACAAGATACAGATTATTCTTTATCTTTTAAGATGTCCAAATTTAGAAGAACTAAAAAATATTGTTTTTACACCATTTACGAATAATCGTTATAGGGGATTGAAGTGTGAGTTGATGGGTTGTGAAGTTATGTTTTATGGAGACAAAAAGGCAGTTGCAGTTATTCCAGATGTTTATGGAAATAGTGATGAGGAGATATCTGCGGCAGTTGTTGACTTTATTTCTCAATTGATTGATGTTTTAGAGTTAGAGATTCAGGGCCTGAAAGTAGATAGCTATAAACCTGCAAGGTTTACATCAATGCATGTAGCCATCTTAGACTCAGTTATAGCAGAGTCATTTCTCCTGGATAAGGGTCATTGCCATTCAAATGGAAGAGTAGCTATTGATCGCTCACATGGAAGACCAGAGTTAGAAGCTGAGAAAGGAGAGACTGCGTTAGAAGATATTGAAGTTCTTATTAAATATGAAGCACTTGCAAGGGAGAATCAGAAATTAAAAAAGAGAGTTGAAGAGGTAGAATCCTGTCTTGAAAAAGTTCGTAAAAGAGATATTCCTATTGAAGTTAATAGTTTTATTAAAACCTTTGAAAAGCCTTGAAACTTAGGGCTATGAAAAATCAGTTTGGCGTCTATAAAATGGAAATGAGTGTATTTTCTTTCAAGGGTTTTGTGAAGACTCAAACGCTTTCAAAAAGTGGCAAAATCTCAAGAGTCCGGAAACCGATTTTACACACAAAACGGTTTCCAAACGTTTCCAAAAATTAGCTTTTTAATAGTCTTAATAGAAATAATAACCTAGTCGTGACAGGGTTATGTCTAACTTCAAAAAACTTCAATTTTTGAAAAGATGAAATTGATCTTATCGAAGATAAACTACAGAAAGAGACCTATTTAGCGAAGTTTAAATGAAATGTCAAAAAACGTCAAATTTAAGGATATCAAAAATAGGCTTATCGAGGATAAACCTGAAAAATGGGCAGAATTACTGACATTTGCATGTTTTTCTTATTTTAGATAAGGTAGTAAATAATAGGGTTATCGCAAACAGGAAAAAGAGGTTATCGAGGAGCAGAGGTATTTCTACTAAAAAGCTAAAATAGCGCACCAGAAACAACCCTTGCAAGGAATTCAAGGAGTTTTGAAGGGAGTGCGGGTCTACATTTAGGCACTATTTGTTACATAATATGTTACTTTCTATGCCAAATAGGAATCTTTTTTAGATTACTTAAATTTTACTTAAAGTAACTTAAACTTACTACAAATATTAAATAATGCATGATTTAATTTGTAAAATAGAAAGCTTTATAAATTACTTAAATTTTACTTAAAGTAACTTAAACTTACTCAAATCATTAAAGTAAAATGAAAAAGGAAGATATAGAGTCGATTATTAAAAACAAAGAAAATCAAGAAGTAGAGTTTAAACAGGGTTGTCCTGCAAATCACGAGATTTCTCAAATGATTTGTGCCTTTGCTAATACGGATGGGGGATTTTTTATAATGGGTGTTTCTGAAAAGGGGCAAATAAAGGGAGTTTTATGCGATTTAGACAAGCTTCAAAGAGATATCTCTAATGCAAATCAAGAAATTCACTCTCCCCCGATTATCTCTACAAAGATATTTGATTTTGATTCCAAAAAAGTGGCAGTTATAAAGATAGAACGTGCAAGTGACAAGAACGCCCATACATATAAGGGAGCAGTTTATGTAAGAATTGGAAGCACAATAAGGAAACTTGAGGGGCAAGCACTTTTTGATTTTTTAAAAAATAAGCAAATCTTGTGTTTTGATGAGCAGGAATCGAATGCAAAGATTGAGGATTTGGATGAAAAGAAGATAGAAGAATACCTCTCAAAAAGGAATCAAAGAGATTATCTTAAAACAAACAGCATTAAAGATTTTATATCAAGCAATATGCTTGGAAGGATTAATGGAGAGGTCAGGATAAAAAATGTTGCATCTCTATTTTTTTCAAAAGAGCCATACAGATGGCATCCTCAAAATGAAATTCGTGTTGTGATATTTGAAGGAATACAACCAATAAAAGTTATTTCTCAAAGAGATTTTAAAGAAGATCCTATTAAAAATATAGAACAAACCATTTCTTTTATAAGACAAAATATATCTAAGCGTTTTATAATCCCTGAAAATTCTCCAAAAAGAATTGAAATAGAGGAATACCCTGTTGAAGCAATTAGAGAGGCAGTTATTAATGCAGTTGCGCATAGAGATTACTACAGTTACGATTCGATACAAATAAATATTTTTGATGATAGAATAGAAATAAATAATCCTGGAGGGCTTCCAGAGGGATTAACGAAAGAATTTTTTGGTAAAAGATCTGTAAGAAGGAATCCACTCACCTATAGAATTTTAAGAGATACTAATTATGTTGAGGGCCTTGGCACCGGTGTTCCAAGAATGATTAATGAAATGAGAAAAGCAGGATTAAGAGATCCAGAATTTAACTTTGAGGGAGGATTTTTTGTCGTGATTTTCAAAAATATAAAAAGTACGTTTAAACCTATTGAGGGATTAAAAGACTTAAATGAAAGACAATTAAAAGCTATAGATTTTCTTAGACAAAATAAAAGTATTAAGTCTAAGATATACGCAAATATAAACAACATTTCTCTTCCAATAGCATTAAGAGATATTGCAGAATTGATTAAATTTGGTTATCTAAAAAAGGTCGGTTCATTTAGGGGAGCATATTATGTTTTGAAGGAAACAAAAGATAAAAAGGCGGAAATGGGAGTATAAATATGGTCAAGAAAAAAACAAATAAAGAGGTTAAGAAAAAACAATCCAATATAAAAGTAACCGAATTTATAAGAGAGGCAGAAAAGGTAATTCAGCAGAAAGAAGAAGAAGTTAATGTAGAAATACCTCAACAAGCAGAATTCTTTAAAACGCCCGTAAGATTTGGAAATATTCCAGTTGATAAACTTCCATTGGGTTGCGACATAAAAGAGCAATATAGAAAAATCTATCCTAAAATTTCTCTTCCTTTTCAAGTTGTAGAAAGAGTTTCTTTTGGTCATAGAGATTTAGAGCCAAATCAATTATTATTCGGAGATAACCTACATGTTATGAGGGCGTTGCCTTCTAATTCTATTGATTTAATTTACATTGACCCTCCTTTCTTCTCTGGCAGAAACTATAATGTTGTTTTCGGAGACCAAAACGAAGTTAGAAGCTTTACAGATATTTGGGAAGGAGGAATGCCGGGCTATCTTATTTGGTTAAATGCAAGACTGTTGGAAATGAAAAGATTACTTAAACCGACAGGTACTATTTTGGTTCATTGTGATTGGCACGCAAGCCATTATATAAAATGTGAATTAGATAAGATTTTTGGTTATGAGAATTTTAGAAATGAAATGATTTGGAAAAGAATATTTGGTGCGGGTAAATCGTCGCAATATGCCTCTAGACGTTTTGGAGCAAATACAGATACCATTTTTTTATATTCAAAATCTAAAAAATACTCTTTATTAACATTGAGAGAATTAAGTGAATCGGAAATTGATGAAAAGTTCAATTTAACAGATGATAAAGGTAATCGTTATTATGATGATTCTGCTCATATATTCAGACCACAAGGATTGGGAGCCAGACCGAATCTGTGTTATGAATGGAGAGGTTTTAAAAATAGGAGTATTGCTGGTTGGACAATGAAAAAGGAAAGACTTGAAGAAGAATATCAGAAAGGTAATATGGTAATTCTCCCAAATGGGAAATTACAAAGGAGAAAATATCTTAAAGATTATGAGGGAATGTCTATTTCTAACCTTTGGGATGATATTCCTCCCACAGCGGGTGATGAAGCTATAGGTTATCCCACACAAAAGCCGGAAGCTCTATTACAAAGAATAATAAACGCGTGTTCAAATCCCGGAGATGTTGTAGCAGATTTCTTTTGTGGCGGAGGAACAACCGCTACTGTTGCACAGAAACTTGGAAGAAGATGGATTACATCAGATATATCAAAGATTGCAGTATCAGTAACAAGAGATAGAATTTTAAGAGATGTTATTGGTAAAAATGGAGAAACAAAAGGCAATAAAGAGATTCAACAAAGTTTGGGAAGAGTTCCAGACATAATGATTGCTAACTGGGGAGTTTATGAAGTTCCAGAAATCGTAAAGATGAATGAAGACACTTTTAGAAATTTTATTATTTCTGCTTATAATGGGAGATTATCCAGTTCAGAAGGTTTAATTCATGGATATAAACAATCAGTTCCTATTTTTATTGGAAGTCCTTCACAAGAAGAGCCAATCACAGAAAAGCAAGTAATTGAATTTGCAAAAGACATAGTTAAGAGAAGAGGTCATCATCAAGGAATTATGATTGCTTGGGGATTTACTCCTGGTGCAAGAAATGCCGCCCAACAATTAGCCGCTCAGCACGCAGTAGCAATAGATTTTGTTAAATTGCAGTTAATACCAATTGAATCTAATGAATTTAAAGAGCATATAACTTCAAAACATCCAGAGTATAAGAATTTGCTTAAATTCATTCTTCCACCAGAGGTTAGAATTTCATCAAAGAGAAAGAGCAGTTTGGAATATGAGTTTGATGTTTCTGAATCAGTTTCATTAAATCCTTCTGGAAGAATAATAAATGTTCAATGGGATTTCAGCTATAATGGAGAGAGATTTATCTCAACTCCAGGATATTCTTTCTTGGGCATGAAAGATAATAAACCTGTTTTAAAAGTAGATTATAAATTTAGTTCTTCTGGAAAGAAAAAGATTGCTTGTAAAGTTCAAGACGATGAAGGTGGAGAAAAAATTGAAGTTATGGAGATAGATATAAAATGAAATTAACCGAATTTGGAGAAGAATTTGAATTATGGAAAAACGATTTTCATAATGTTACAGATAACACAAGAAGATTTCTTGAGCATTTAACAAATAATAAAAAACAAGTTAAATTATGGAAACATCAGTTAGATGCTATTCTTCGAGTAATTTATTCTTACGAAGTTCTAGGGAAAAATAATCTTTTGTTAAATATTGTTACTGGTGGTGGAAAGACTGCAATTATTGGGGGATGTGTTGCTTGGCTTAAGATGTGTCAAGGTTTAGATAAATTTCTTATTTTAGTTCCTAATTTAATTGTTAGAGATAGGTTACAAAGAGATTTTTTAGTTGTTAATGGAGAAAAATCTGTTTTTCAAACATTTGATTTTTTTCCTCCAGAGTTTAAGCATTTGGAAAATGAATTAAATGCTCATGTAATGGAGGGAGGAGCAAGTCCTCAAGGAATTATAGAATCAGGTATAGTTTTAGGAAATATTCATCAATTATATGAAACAAATACTTCTGGAAAAAGAAATTTAGACTTTTTTCTAAATAAAACAGGAGATTTCGCAATATTTAATGACGAGGCCCATAATACTCCCGCTGAAATTTATTCAACTGTTTTGAAAATGCTCACTCCAAAAACAAAATTTAGACTGGACACTACTGCTACTCCTGAAAGGGCAGATGCAAAACCTTTAGATTCTGAAATGATTATGGAGTATGGCATTGCACAGGCATTAGATGATGGTGTTATAAAATCGGTAGTTGTTTATCAACCAGATGCAAGAATTGTAGAATTAACATATACTAATAAAATTACTGGTGAAAAAAAGAAAGTCACAGAAATGGACAAGGAATTTAAAGAAGCAGAGTCAAATGTTAAACCTTTCCAATGGATTATGGATACTGAACCGATGAAAAAACAAATAGCTATTGCTCTTAAAAGATTTGAGGAACAGAAAAGAAGAGCAAAGGATAGATACAAGCCAATCTTCTTTATTGTTACTATGGGAATTGAAGAGGGAAAAAGAGTAAGAGATGTTTTGGGTAACGATTTTAATCTAGGAAGAGATAAAGTTTTATTGGTAACACAAGATACGGCTGATGAGATTGTAACTTATGGGGCAGATGGAGAACCAGTGACTGCAAGAACTGCAGCTACGAGTTTGGGAAAAATTGGATCGCCATTTGAAGTAGTTATTAGTGTTATGATGTTGAGAGAAGGTTGGGATGTTCCACCTGTTTCTGTAATTTTATTACTAAGAAAGTTTTGTTCTCCAGTTTATGGGCAACAAGTGATAGGAAGAGGTTTGAGAAAAATTAGAGAAGGAGATACTAGACAAATATTAGCTGTGGTTGACCATCCAAAATTACAACATGATTGGCTGTGGAGAAAAGTAGGTGCTAGTGGTGTTAGAACTGTTGATACAGAGGATGTTTTGGGTGATGAAGATATACCTGCTACTCCAAAAATTCAAAAATTAGAAAGACCAGAAAATCTTATAGAAATTCCCGCACCCGAATATGAAACAAAAATAGATTTTGAAGCCATTCAAAAGAAAATTCCTAAGAGAGAAATTTCTAAGAATTGGAAACAGATATTAGACTCTATTGAATATGATAAAGATAAATGGACAATAAGTCGAACCAAAATAGAACAAATGAGAAAATTATATGTAGATAAAGAAAGAAGGATGGAGATTCTTTCAGGAGAAGATATTGATGTAAAAGAAGGCGAGGATATTAAAAAGCTTTCAAGAGCAGAGTTAGAGGACTTATTCAAAAAGCAGATAGTAGAAATGGCATCAAATCTTTTATTGGAGTATGGTTATGGTGGATTAAGAAAGGGCGAGCTTTACAATGTCATTATAGACCACATAAAATTGAAGCTGTTCAATGAAAAAAACTTATCTGAAGTAAAAGATACAGAAATTGAAATGGTTTTAGATAACTTAGAAGAAGTTAGAAAGAATTTTACCCAACCAATAATTGATGGTATTTTGGGAGGAAAAAATGGCAACAAGTGAGCATGGAGAATTTGATAAGACTGTAAAAAGTCCTTATAGTTTTGAATATTACGATTCTAGCTGGGAGCTTGAATTAATGAGCGATTTAGAAAAGGATAACTCTGTTAAAAAATGGACTAAGAATCATGGAATAATCATTCCTTATTGGGATGAAGATGGAAAGTTAAGGGGATTTAAACCAGACTTTTTAATTGAGAAAGATGATGGTTCAAAAGAACTTATTGAAATAAAAGGAAAACATTTATTGCCGACATTTAAAAGAAAAATGGATGCGGCTCAAGAGTGGTGCAAAGCTAGAAAAATGGGATTTAGAGTAATCTCCAAATATTAAAATGACAAATCAAAAAGATGTGAGCATGAAAAATGAACCTTACTAATCTTGGAACTCAAGAATCTGTAATCAGCGGATATGCAGATCACTTAATAATTGTAGTAATAATTGCTCTTTTAACCCCATTATTTACTTATTTCGGATTAAAAAGAGAGCTAAAGATAATTGAGCAAATAGTCGCAATACTTTTATTATTCTTAACAATAGAACTTTTAATATATTTACTTCCATTTATAACAGGCAGTCTTAGGAGTATTTTTTAAGATGTCATTCAAACTATCGCCCTCTGCTTTATCTCTTTTTGAAGATTGCCCCAGATGTTTCTGGCTTGATAAACATAAGGTATGGAAGAGACCAGAAGGAATAATGGGGAGCTTGATGAACGGGATGGATAAAGTTCTTAAGATCCACTTTGATAGATTTAGAGATAAAAGAATTCTTCCTCCGGAGATTTGCAATAATGGGCATTGTGAGAGCATGAAGCTGTTTGATAATCATGAACTCCTGAAGAAATGGAGAAACAATTTACAAGGTATAAGGTGGGAAGATAAAGATGGAAATATCTTATTTGGTGCTGTTGATAACGTTTTGATGAAGGGTAAGAAGTTAATTGTCTTGGACTATAAGACCAGGGGGTTCGCCTTGAAAGAAGATACTGCAGATCACTATCAAAAGCAATTGGATATCTATAATTTTCTTTTAAGAAAGAATGGATATGAAACAGAGGATTATGCTTTCTTATTGTTTTATTATCCTAAGGATGTCCTGGAAAATGGAGATGTTGTGTTTGAGAAAGAGCTCGTTAAAAGAAAGATTGATATTGACAATGCTGAGAAGATATGGAAGAAAGCTATTGAATTACTGAATGGAGATTGCCCAGCTAAATGCTGTGAGTGGTGTGCGAAGGTTTAGAATAGCTATAATTTAAAATATTACTATTTATTGTCTTTTGTATGAAAATCGGACGCAATGATTTATGCCCTTGTGGAAGTGGTAAGAAATATAAAAAATGTTGTTTAGATAAAGATGAAAATATAATAACTAATCCAGAATTTGATAAACATTATTTTCAACTAAAGGGGAAAAATGCAGAAAATTTTGTTCTAGATTTGGCTCAAAGATCTTTCTTAACTGACTGGTGTTATCCTAATTCAAAATGGAATGATGGAAAAGAACTATGTGATCTATTAGTTGTTTTTGGAGATATTGCTATAATCTGGCAAGTAAAAGATCTGAAAAGACAAGAGAACGGAAGATATACTCAAAGTGAGGTTGATAAAAATCTACGACAGCTTTTAGGAGCTAAAAGAAAATTGTTTGATCTAAAAGAAAAGATAATTCTTAAAAATCCTAGAAGAGGGGATGAGGAATTTGATCCAACTAAGATTAAAGAAATTTATCTAATTTCTGCACTTGTTGGGGAAGGTGAAGATTTTTATGAATTTGTTAAAAAGATTAAAGATAAAACAATTCATATTTTGGATAAAAAAAGCACAGAAATATTGCTAAACGAATTAGATACAATTAGTGATTTTATTGGCTATTTGAAAGAAAAAGAAAGATTCCTTTCATCCGATATAAAAATGGATCTTTCAGGAGGAGAAGAAGAGCTATTAGCTTATTATTTAATGAATGAAAGAAGCTTTAAGAAATTAGAAGAGGGTAGTTATATTATTATTCAAGAAGGTTTTTGGGAAGGATTAATAAAAAAACCCGAGTTCTTAGCAAAGAAGGAAGAAGATAAAATAAGCTATTTTTGGGATTTCTTAATAGACAAGGCACATTTATCTAAAGAAAAAAATTATGAAGTTGTTGCTAGAGAGATGGCAAAACTAAATAGGTTTGAAAGAAGGTTTAAAGCAAAGACTTTTTTTGAAGGTCAAGCTAAAGCTAATCTGGACAAGAAAAATATCTTTTATAGAAGAACTATCCCTGAAAAAGGAATAACTTATTGTTTTTTCTATGCAAAAACTCCTGATAGAGAGATCAGAAAAAATAGATTAGCAGAAATTTGTTTTGCGACAAGGGGGCATTTTAAAGAAAATCAAAAAGTGTTAGGTATTGCTACGGAGATGGATATTTTACCTAAACATTCCTTCGAGTTTTGTTTTTTAGATTTTCCTGAATGGACTGAAAAAGAAGAAAAAATCGCTGAAGAGATAAAGGAAAACCTGGGTATTTTTAAAAATCAGGAGATATCTAGTTTTACGGATGATGAATATCCAAAAGGAGATGCCAAATGAAATCTTATCTACTCGGATTCTTCGGATTATTGATAAGCTTTATTCTGGTATTTTGGTTCTACAAATTTATTGATCTTAGGAAAGAGAAGTCAACAAAAAGAAAGATTTTATTTTATTCAGTGATTGGTTTATTTGCTGTTTTACTATACTTTCTTATTACTCTATTGTTTTTTAAGCCCCAACAAGATTTAGAAAAGGAAACTTTAATTAACACTATTCTTTTTAGTTTATTTCTAACACCCTTGCTTGAAGAGTTTCTTTATAGAAGAATAATTCTTCAACACTTTTTAAATTTAAGAAAAAGGGGAATGATATTAAAAGATTTTTTTATTATTTGTTGGTTCGCGTTTTGTTTAATCATTCCTACATTTATTCTTAACACTTTAGGGTTACTGGGAAGCTTTTCGTTGAAGGGATTAGGCATAACTATTTTGTCTTTATTAGTACCATTTTTTGTAATCTTAATTTATGGTAAAAATAATTCCAAATTTACACGCTATTTTGTTTTGATTACTCTTATTGTCTTTCAAGCATTTTTATTTACTTTTGGGCATGGAGAATATGCCGGTTATGGTCAACTTGCGTTAGGAATAATGGCTGTTTTATTATACATCCGAAGCAATAGCATTATCCCTCCTTTAATTATTCATTATGCGTGGAACTTGTTAGTATTAATTAAATCCTTTTTCTAAGAATATGATTTTATTTTCACCCCATGAAATCTCACAATCTCGATTCTTCCTTCTTTCTTAAAATCCATAAGAAGCTTCCAGCAAAGAGCTTTCTTTATACTAAATTGAGTACAGATTTTCATTTTAATTCTTGGAAAAGAAATAATATTACTTCTGTTGGGTCTTAGCTCTTTCAGCTTTTGGAATGCTAACTCGTTTAGATCCATTTGCCTTTTTATCCTTTTCATCATTTTCAATTGCCCACTCTTTCCAATAATTGACAACTTCTTGATACCAACTCCAGATATCTACAGAACAATTTCTAAGAGCTTTTTCAAATTCCTCTAAAGATTTTTTATCATCTCTGTTTACTCCTTTCATGTATCCTAAGATGTACCAGACTTTTGAGCACATTTTAACTGTATCTTCAAGTTGCACGACACTTGATCTTTCTTCTATCTTTTCGCCACAATGGCTGCAGAACTTGGAGTGATCATCTGTTTCTTTTTCACATTTGAAACATTTCATTTCATCTTTTCCTTTATTTCTAACAGCAATCTTTCTATTTTTTGTAATCTGAATTCATCTCTAATTTTTTGCCTACAATATTCAGCCATGTACATACTGTTCTTTTCTGATTCCTTTCTCAAAAATTCTTTAAGAGAAGTTTCCATGGAGATATGAAGATGCGAGTTTTTGCCCATGAATTTTTTATTAATTGAAGTTATAAAAGCATTATAGAATTTGAATACGGAGCAATAAAGAACAACAGATAATATGACTTTATTTTGCTTTTTTGGAGAGTTCTGTCAATTTGCATTAGTCTTCAAAAGCTTAATCTTTTCAATCTCAAGCTCGAGCTTTTTTATTTCCAGAAGTTTATCATTTTCTGTTTGGGGTGCAGGTGCTGGGGCTTGTGATTGCTGAGATTGCATTTGCTGCATCTGATACTGAATGGGATAAGGATTTGGAGCAAATTGATGATTGAAGGCTTGATTAACTGCCTTGGTTCTTTGCACATCGCTTATCCTGGCGTAAATTTGAGTGGTTGTGACTTGGTTGTGGCCTAAGAGATCAGAGATTGTGTAAAT
>CAZJPE010000004.1:30597-99721 GCA_964547875.1 Candidatus Woesearchaeota archaeon | reverse complement strand
CCCTACAAACTAAAACAATACTGCGATAATTTCTCTTATTGAAATGGAATTTTTAAAAAATTCCCACCATCCAACCCCCGCCCACCCACGCACACTCACAAACGCCTTCGAATTTTTAACAAAATTCTTGGGGACGTTGCACTTTTTCTTTCAGAAAACCTTGTATAACAGACATTTACAGGCTTACTGCATTGCATTTGTTCGCCCAAATCGCTCACTTATTTATAATTCAATTTTGGTGAGCGACTTCTGTAAATGTCAGACGTTATGTCTAATCCCTCACCCCCAAACCCCCACTACTAATGCCTCGTTTCACTCGGAGAATCAAAAAATCTATCTAAAATCTCTTTTCTTAACAGAAAAGATTTATCGCAATTTTGCTTTAAATTCGTAGAAGCACTTTTCTTAAAATAAATATTTTCAACTTTCTTTCTCTCTTCACGTGCTGCCTTCACAGCAGGCACAAAATCTCCGTCTCCAGAAACAAGAATTGCCACATCATAAAAATTCTTGAATGCTCCCTTTACTAAATCAACTGCCATGTGAATATCGTCTTCTTTAAGGACATAATAAAATTCATTCGTTCCTTTTATTCTTCTTTTAACCATTTTACATAAAACAAGATTAAATTTTGGAATTCTACTAATTTTGTCAAAGAATTTTTGTTGAAGTTTGTATTTTTCAATGTCCTTCGTAATATCAAGAGGAGCATTATAATAGAAAATATTGACTATTTCTCTTTTTATTGGCAATAAAATTACAGAATTTTTCAAAATTGAATTTCATTGCTTTTAAGTCATCACCATACAATTTTCTTAAACCAAAATAGAAATTATTACCATCGATAAAAATAGAGATTCTTTCTTTCATTGTGAAAACCCAGGTTTGCAGGGCAAGCCTGGGGCTTGTATATGATTATATTACTGATCCAGAGCTTAAAAAACTTTCTATTTTGCGCTTTTTCTTTTAGGAAGATTCACCAAAGAACATATTCTTTCTCTATCTGAGAGAATAGCAGGTTTATAATTTTCAACCGCTTTCCAATATTTATGAAACATCTCCAAACTTTGCCCAGCCCCATGAATAACTTTATCTCCCTTCGGCTCAAATTTTTGTTTGTAATCCATTTGCATCAATGTTTATATCCAAACACTTTATCATAATCCTTATGGTTAAAAATGTCCATAACGAAGGTGATTATTTCAATTTGATTTCCAGTAATGGTATAAACTAATCTCCACCTATCTACTAACTCAATCCTCCAAACATTATCAACATCAAATTTCTGAATATACTTTGGAGGAAGCTGTTTCTTTTTTACTTGGTCACCTGCAAATGGATTTTGTTTCAACAAATCCCTAACTCTATTAATGCTTCTTAATAGAGTCTGATGAAAAGAACTATCAATTCCTTTTAACTTTTCTTCTCCGACTATTTTATTTAATTCTTGATAAACTGCATCTGCTTCCTCAGAGAGCCTTACACTAATCTATTTTCCTTGAAACATTATATCTCCCTTGCGTTTTCAATTGCCTTTCTCAATTTAGGGCTAGGATTGTAAATCCATAATATTCCTTTATGGCTATCAATTATCATCCCTTTTTCTTCAAAGTATTTTAATATTAAATTTAAAGTCTGGTGCATAATTTTATTAGGCAATCTTCTCTTTAATTCTTCCCTATCTATCATTGTTTCTGCTTCTCTCAAAATTCTTTCTACCATTAACATTGTTCTTAAGCTTGGATAGTGGATTATTTCCTTTTCATTATATATTTCCATACTAATCCTTATATAAACTTATATATAAATCTTTCGTTTTATCAAAAATCTTCTTTTTTAGAAAAAAAGAAGCAAAAAATATCGCAACAACTTCTCAGATTAATTTTCCCACCCCGAAAAGTGATTTTAACTCAAAACGCAAGCGTTTTGCCACGTTGCACTCTCGCTGATGCTCAGGTCCCTGAACACGGCTTTAAAGATTCAAAACTTGCAATTTTTCAATCCAAATCACTCTCTTAATGATAGAAATAAAAAATGGAGAGTGACTTATTTAAATCGCGTACATTCAACGCAATTTCTTCTTTGGCTAAGATTAAAACTATTTCCCTCTTCTATCCCACGCCCTCAAGCTTGGCCTGACTTTCAAATTATCGCTCTTGCTTCTCAATCCGCGCGATTTCTTCGCTGCAGAAGTCAATCCCCTTTCAGCCCTATTTCTATTTTTACCAAAACTAAGCCATCTCAACGTTTTATCATTAATTATCTCTGGCCTTGCAGGATCAACCAAAATAACCTCAAAAAAATAATACTTCCCGTCTTTTCCGATCCAGTAGGAATTTAACACTTCTAAATTCTTGTGTTTGCTCGCAGCCCTAATCTCTGCAACCCACCTGTAATTCATCTTCAGCATCTTTCTTATTGTCTGCCTTGTTGATTTTCTTCCCTTGACGCCATATCTCTGCCTTCTCCTCCCGCCTCTCTTCAATCTTACCCTGACAACAACAAATCCCTTCTTTGCCTTGTATCCCAATGCTCTTGCCCTGTCTAATCGCAATGGTTTCTCAACTCCAACAATACTATTACCCTTTCTCCATTCAATCAGCTTTTCCTGCATCAGCTCTCGAGAAGGCTTTTTCCACAATTCTCCAATATAATGATACATTCCGTGTGCCATTCTTCTTCAAATAAAAAACGCTTTTTAAATCTTTAGCCTTCTAAAAAATCTTCTCCTATAGAAAAAATCTCAATAATGTTTATATAGTTTTTAAGCATTGAAATTGTATGGCAAGAGAAATGAAAGAAAAGAATAAAGAAAGATTAGAAGAGTTTGGCCTTGAGTTTAATCTAGTCAGAGGAGCCAAATCGCAAATAGACGAAAAAGATGAAACACTGTCTAATGAAATAAAAGAATTAATGCCTGAAAAAAAAGAAATCAAAAACAAATAATTTTTATACCTCCTTTTTCTCAACTTTTAATGAGAACAAAAAACACATTTTATGTAACAACCGCAATAGACTATGTTAACGCACAGCCACATTGTGGACACGCGTTCGAAAAAACACTAGCTGATGCCATGGCTCGTTGGAACAAACTGTTAAGCAAGGACGTCTTTTTTCTAACAGGTGTGGACGAAAATGCTCAAAAAAATGTGCAAGCAGCTAAAAAAGCAGGGATTCCAGTAAGCAAATTTATTAACAAAAACGCTGCATCTTTTAAAAAATTATGTGACAAACTAAATATCTCTTATAATGAATTCGTAAGAACATCTGCAAGTCAACATGCAGTGATCGTTCAAAAAATAATCAAGAAAATAATAAATAAAGAAGATATCTATAAAAAAGCGTATGAGGGATTGTACTGCATAGGCTGTGAAACTTATTACACAGAAAACGAACTAATAAACGGAAAATGTCCGGAACATAATACTGCGCCAGAATTAAGAAAAGAAGATGCCTATTTCTTTAAGCTTTCTAAATATAAAACTCAGTTGCTCAAAATAATTCCAAAATACGTAATTCCGAAGTCTAGGGGAAATGAAATGCTAAATAGAATAAAAGAAGAACTAAATGATATTTGTATAACAAGAAAAGATGCAGAATGGGGTATTGACTTTCCAATAGATAAAAATTACAAGATTTGGGTATGGATTGATGCTTTGATAAATTATATATCTGGTCTGAAAGAAAAAGATAAAGAATTTTGGCCAGCACAACTGCATGTTATTGGTAAGGGGATTAACTGGTTTCATTCAGTAATATGGCCTGCGATGTTAATTTCTGCAGATTATAAATTACCCGAAAGATTGCTTGTACATGGATATTTAAATATTGAGGGGAAAAAAATGTCAAAATCTTTAGGAAATACATTGAATCCTTTAGAATTATTAAGTAAATACCCCTCGGATATAGTTAGATATTCGTTACTAAAATGTAATGTATTCGAAGATTCTGATTATTCTGAAAAAATCTTAATAGAAAGAAATAACAATGAGCTAGCAAACAAACTTGGCAACCTAGTCTCAAGAGTTTCGGCATTAGCAGAAAAATATAATTTAGAGAAAACAGATATAATAGACTCAAAGCAAACAATAGAAAAAACATCAGCTCACATAAACGCCTTAGAATTAGATAAGGCGTTAAATGAAATATTCGCATTTATAGATAAGCTAAACGAATATATTCAAGAAAAAAAGCCATGGGAGACAAAAGATAAAAAAATTCTTTATCAATTAGCAAATGGCATAAAAGACGCAGCAATTCTCCTCTCTCCGTTCATCCCAGAAACTTCAGAAAAAATAGCCAAAACATTCAATTTTGAAATCTCAATAAAACAATTAAACGAGCCTTTAAAAATCAGCAAGCTCAAGAAATCAGATATTTTATTCAAGAAAATATGATAAACAAAAAGTTTAAATAGTTCTAATTAATAACATATGTTATATGAATAAACTAATAAGTATTAAAAGATACCATAAGTACTATATACAAACCGCAATTCAAAAGATTTTGGAAGTTTTCTATAAACATCCAGAAAGAGAATTTAGCCTTAGCGATTTAGCAAAAGAAGCGGGGGTCGCCAAAGCAAATATAGGCGCAATTATTAATGATTTAGCAAGTAAAGATTTTATTAAAGTCGAAAAATTAACAAAAATATGGCGTATAAAAGCCAATCAGGCAGATTGGTATTTTCAAAAAAGCAAAATTGTCTATAATCTTAATTTTATTTATCAAAGCGGGCTCGTAGAATTCTTATATGAACAGTATAATCATCCTAAAGCGATTATCATTTTTGGCAGTTTTAGAAAAGGAGAAGATATTTCAAATTCCGACATTGATATTGCAATAGAACATGAAGAATTCAAAGAATATAAAATTATTTACCTAAGAGAACTTATTAAATTTGAAAAAGAAATTGGTCGAAAAATACAGATACATGAATTCAAAAGAAGCTTAATAGATAAAAGCTTATTTAATAATATTACTAATGGCATAGTGCTTATAGGTTTTCTCGAGGTTAATCATGAATCAAGATAAAATTGATATTTTTTTAAAAAATAAGAGAATAAGAATCCGTAATTTCGATAAAGAAAGGATTAAAGCGTTAATTGTGTCGTCAGATTCTAATGCGAATGCCGCATCCTCCATTCTAAAAATAAACAATACGGCGACAATAATATTCAGAGAGATTTATGAATCAATTAGGCAATTAGGAGATGCTTTTTGGTGGCTATTGGGTTACGAACCGCAGGATCACGAAATAAGTTTAGAGATTTTAAAAGAGTTAAAGATAGAACAGAATGTTAAACTTAATTTTCTGGACAGATTCAGAAAAATAAGAAACGACGCGAATTATAGAGGGTTTAAAGTCTCCTTATTACAAGCCGAAGAAATTCTTGATTTTTGGAATAGAGCAGGCAGAGAAATAATAAATTTATTAAATAAAAAATTATTATAAAATATGACGCCTAAAATCCCATACGCAGACTTTGAAAAATTAGACATAAGAGTAGGCAAAATATTAGAAGTAAACGAGCATCCAAACGCAAACAAGCTCTACATTCTAAAAGTTAATTTAGGCGAGGAAAAACCAAGGCAAATAGTCGCAGGCTTAAAACCCTATTATAAGCCCTCTGAATTATTAAACAAAAAAGCAATTTTTATAGCAAATCTTGAACCAAAAATAGTAAGAGGAATAGAAAGCAATGGCATGATATTAGCAGCCTCGTCAGAAGATAAAGTTATTTTCCTAACGACAGAAAGCGACGTTGAAGAAGGCGCTAAAATCAGATAAACTTAAAAGGAATAAGCGTATTAATATAAAATGATGACTAACCTAGAATTATTAACATCTTCCGAAGAGAGTCTTGAGTGGTTTCAGGAGAATTTCCTAGAAATAAAAGAGAAATATCAAAATAAAATGATAGCAATAAAAAATAAGCAAATAGTTGCAATTGCTTCAAATACTAAAGATTTATTAAAAATACTGAAAGAAAAAGGAATTAACGAATCAGAAGTCCTTATTGAATCTATAATACCTAAAAATGAGATTGTTATATTGTAATGAAAATTAAGGTATTATATAACAAACAATTAAAATTATTAAGAATCCCAGCTCTATTTTACAAATACCTCACAAAAGAATAGTATCGGATTTTATTATAGATACGGGAAGTCCTCATACTATTCTGAATTATTCTGATTCTATAAGATTAAATATTCCCCACACAACAAAATCTGAAATTTGAGATAATCTTTAAATCAATAGAAAATAAAGAAATTAAAGAAACAATACCTATAAGAATCCTAAAGCCCATATCGCTTAAGATCAGCCAAATAGAAAACCTAGATAGATTTCCTAACTTATTAGGCATGGATATGCTTGAGATAGGCTATAAATTATTTTGCGACATCAAAGATAATAATATTTATTTAGAAAAAGACATTGAATAAAGAAATGAATCTACCCAAACATCCTCCCCCAAAAGCCTCTCTCATACTCCTCATTTCCTATCAATCTGGCAGCCAGTCTCTTATAAGCCCTAGAAGCCTTGCTTCGTGGATGCGTATAAACAAGCGCATTCTTCATCACAACTGACTTAAGCACATTCTTGTCTTCAGGGATAACCCCTATAATAGGCAATTCTAGCATGTCTTCTACATTGGAAATAGGCATTTGCGACTTATTTCCTTTAACTCTGGTCACTATCACTCCAATAACATCTCCTCCAAGTTGCTCAACAAGTTTGCTCGCTTTCAAGGCGTCTGTAACTGCAGGAATCTCTGGATTAGTAACAATAATAATCTCGTCTCCTGCCTCTAAAGCAGCTATGGCCTCATCTCCTAATCCTGCGGCAGAATCCAATATTACAAAATCAGCCATTTTCTTCAATTTCTTGCTTACTTCCTTTAGTCTATTATGATTCAACTGCCTCAATTCCTTGATAGAAAGCGAGCTAGGAATAATCTTCAACCCAGATTCATGCTCGTAAAGTGCATCAGAGATCTTTGCCTTCCCCGATAATACATGATTCAGGCTGACAGGCACAATAGGAGCTCCTAAGTGCAGGCCAATATTAGGCGTAGTCAAATTAGCATCGACAACTACTACCTCTTTCCCAAAATAATTAAGCGCAGCGCCTATGTTAATAGCACTTGTTGTCTTTCCAACACCACCCTTGCCAGAAGTTATCGTGATTACCCTTGTCATCATATAAAAAATTTAAGTTATTTTAACTCTTCAGTAGAAGAAATTATTTCAGAATGCTTATAAATCTTTCTAACAGTTCAGCATATTCCTTTAATTTGTCCAAATTTATATTTATCGCTTCTCTTTTGTAAAAAACCTTCAAATTAACTCCCTTTCTAAATTCGTTCTCCCTTATCTTATCTAGCTTCTCAATATCGCGGAAGAGTTCGTACATATCTAAAATCTTGCTTATTAATTCATCAGAAGCGTAGATTTTCTTTAATTGCAATAATTTTGCCCTAGGCGCGTCCGGAACAGGCTTCCATTTTTTTTGTTTCTTTGCCTTCTCAATCAATTCATCCAATGCATACTCAAGCATATTGCTCCATCTCAATATTAAATTAAGAATAACATCACATGTTTTTGTATATTTCAAGCTCACATAAAGAAGATGGTCTGCACTAATTTTTTCTTTTATTATTCTTTCCATCAAAAAAACTCACCTAGTGACGTGGATGATAAAAAAGCTCGTCTACTTTAAATACCTTTCTAGCTAAAACAATAATTAAAATTAAACTCTTCTCCCTTCAGCTAATAAAGGAAAGAGGGCGCTTTCTGCCAAAGAACCTGTAAAGTTTGATTACAGGTAGGTGGAAGAGATAAAAGTCAGAGGCAATTCATCTAGATAAATACTCAGAGCGGGTTTCGCCTTGGCTCCTAAATTGATAATTCTTGTTAAACCAAATATCATATTCCTTGTCTTTAGAATCCTCTATTCCTCTGAGAAAACTCCGACGGATTCTTTTTAGTAGTGTCATTGATATTATAGTCTTTGAATATCCTCCTCGTGTTAGCTTAATCTGACAATCGCCTCTGCAATATCGCCCCCAACCTCCTCCAAAATCCTTCTTGCTTCTCCCTCGTCAGCACCTGTCTTTCCCATAACTAATTTAATATCCTCTCCTTTAATCTCTTCTTCCTCCTCTCTCGCCTCCCCTATAATCTGCCAGCTCTCCTGTCCCTGCATCCTTACCCTCTGAACATTCGGATTTTCAATAATAATCCTGCCATCACTCTTCTCAATTATTACCCTTTCTGCTTCTATCTCTTCCTGATTAATGCCCATTTGTTTCATAAGAGCCTGCATCTTTCTAGGATCCATCTTGCCAACTCCAGGTATCATAATCCCTACAAGAAACAACCCTATAAATAAGTTTCTAGCCAAATAGCATTACAAACCAATTTACCAATTCAAAGACTTCTTAGTTTTCTCACTGAAGTTTCTCGCAAGAAACCTATGTATTTGGAATAGGTACCTTTAATTTTAAGAAAAAGGCTGCAAATTTAAATGACGCGCTTAGCAAACTTCCAGTTTCTATAAAAATAGAGCCCGCTTAATTTTTCTACCAATTCGCTGAAACTTCCACTATATTCTGGTTTCTACAAGAAAAATGATTATGGAATAATCAAAGAAATTTACCGTTCAATGAAGATAAAGTGTCCAGTAGTGCACAGAAAGAGTACATTTAATCTTCATTAACCGCCCTTTTTATCTAACTAAATCATAACTAGCAAAATAAACTCGGCGCGTTCGGCGCTTCGCGCCTCAAAATAATTGTGGCCATTTATTCCGTTCAGTAAAAACGCCAGAAGGATTCTCAAGCTTCTTTTTCCTCATAAGATAATAGCCAATGCCTACAGAAATAAAAATAAAAGACAAAACAAAAAACAATATTCCAAGATAATTAATAAACCCGCCATCTAAAAATTTCAAAAGAACAACGGCAAGCAAAAAAGAAGAAAAAGCAGTTCTAATATATGCGAGCAGTGTCCTCTCATTAGCAAGCAATGTCCTCTCCAAAGAAAATGATGCAGAGCCCTCTTTTTTTCCTTTCATAAATAAAAAAATAGAATATGCTTTATAAATTTATCTTAAAATTAAGTTATTATTTCTATATATATTCTAATAATCTTAATAATTAATAAGTAATTATTATAAAGATCAAAAAATCAAAAAACCGCAACACATATAATCTACATTTAATTTCAAATTGAATGAAGCCAGAGCTAAAGCCATTATTCAAAGAAAGGCTGGAAAAACTCATGCCAAATCCAGATGATTTCAAGAAATTTAACGAAATTATACATACATCTCCGAAAAACTTTATCCGTTGCAACACGCTAAAAATCCAGCCACGAGAATTATTTGCTCATCTACAAAAAAAATGGCATGTTGAACAGCCTTTTCAAAATTATCCAGAAGTAATGCTAATAAAATCCACACTTTTGCCAGGAGAATTAGGAAATTCCATAGAGCATATCCTAGGCTATTATTACATACAAGAAATTTCATCAATGCTTCCCATTTTAGCGCTAAACCCAAAGCCAGACGAATATATCTTAGACTTATTCGCCTCGCCCGGCTCGAAAACAACGCAAATAGCGGCAAGCATGAACAATCAAGGTACAATTATTGCTAATGATTTAAAACTCGACAGAATAAAAATTCTATCAGCAAATCTAGAAAGATGCGGAATAACAAATACAATTATAACAAAAAATGACGCAATAGCTCTATGCTCTAAATTCGCAAGTTCAAATATAAAATTTGACAAAATTCTCTTAGACGCCCCTTGCTCAGGCGAGGGCACTCTTCGCTCAAGTCCAAAAACATTCTTAATTTGGAATCTAGATGTAATAAAAAAACTCTCAAGACAGCAGAAAAAATTTATGGCCTTTGCATTAAAATGCCTAAAGCAAGGGGGCTCTCTAGTTTATTCAACCTGCACTCATGCCCCTGAAGAAAACGAGGAAATCATAGATTTTACATTAAGAAACTTCCCAGTTAAAATTGAATCGATTTCATTACCCTTGAAATGCAGGCAAGGCACAACAGAATGGGAAGAAAAAGCATTTAACCAAGAAACAACAAAAGCATGTAGAATCTATCCACAAGATAATGATAGTGAAGGCTTTTTCCTCGCTAAATTAACTTTGTTGGAGGAAGTGAAATGAACGAAGAAAAACTAAAAAAAGAATTAGAAAATCAAGGTTTTAAAAAAGTATACATTGGGGAAGATAAACCAAATGAATTTTATAAAAAGCATAATCATCCATATGGCACTAAATTAATAATTCTAAATGGCTCAATGAGAATAATTCTAGAAAATAAAATATTAAAATTAAAATCAAAAGATAATATTTATATTAAAGCCTATGAAACGCATGAAGTCCTCATAGGCAAAAATGGGTGTAAATATTTAGTAGGAGAAGAAAAATGAACCCAAATTTCATAAAATCAAATAAGAAAAGAAAAATAATAGAACAATTAAATAAACAATTTGGAATAATTAATCTTCCTTACCTATTAATAGAATCAGGAAAAGAAAAAATCAGAGCATTTTCAGGCAATCTTCTAAAAGAAGAAATTAAATTTTTATCAAGATTAATAAACATAGAATCAATAGGAATTTATTTATTAAAAAAAGAAAATGGAGAATTAAGGCTCAATTTAGATGCAATTCATTTATTAAAAAATCAAATAGTAAAAAACATCATAGAAATAAATGAATCGCAATTAAATGATTGGTTAAGAGGCAGAGACTTAAACATTAAGGCAGAAAGAGGTATTATAATAATAGAATATAAAAAAGACTTTGTAGGCTCTGGAAAATCAAATGGAGAAAAAATATTTAACTACGTCCCTAAAGAAAGAAGATTGAGAAAATAACTTATTACTCCATACCTATATAATAAACCATAATTTTTCATTTAATTTTATCATACATATTAAGTATTATATACTTAATATAGCAATATTTATAAGCCACTTCTCATACATATTAAGTATATAATAATGTCATCAAAAAAAGAGCAATTAGAAGAACGAAAAAGAGAACTAAATAAGAAAATCTATCTGGCCGAAGGGTATAAAAAAGAGATAATAAATAAGGTGCAAAAAACCTTGATAAATTATCAAAATAGAAAAATTTCTCTTGATGAATATAAAAAAATATTGAATAATTTGCCAGGTAATAAATCAGCAGAAGAATGGATAAATTACTATGATAAATACATTGATTCGTGTAAAAAGCTTGTAGAAGACTATGATAGAAATATAAAAAAAAATTTAATTTCAGTTTTTGTAATAACTATCTTTATACTTTTAATATCTTTATTTATATTCACTATATTGCTATCATCTCGATATTCAAAACAAAAATTATTTCTCGCGCCCACAGAAAAAGAAACAATAGAATTAAAGATGCAATCATGCCTAAAACAAAGTGAAGAACTAGATAAAAACTTATTTTCTAATTCCTGTGAAGAAATTTATGCGAGCAATAAAGAAACAATATTTAATTCATTATCAACTTATGCTGGAATTAGTATAGAATCCCACGACAATTCAATTATAAATTGCGATAAAATAGACCAAGTGCTACTATATTATGAATTCTATACATTAAATAATTCTAAAGACCATCAGTGCGTTGTTGGTGTAGACGCAAATGCAGGAGAATCATGGACTGAAAAAAACATAGATTGCAATGAAATATCTTCTTCTAGATTGGAATTCATTGATTTTACAGCAGACGAAAACTGGATTTGTGATAATTTCTTTAATGAAAACGGCGCAAAAGCATTTGCAAAAGCGCAAGCACTGAAAATTAATGGTGAAGGGCAGGATATATTCAATTTCAATGCCCTATATTTCAGAGTTAGTTATTCCGACATAATCCCTCCAAAACTAACAATAAAAAAACCGCAATTCAATGCTATTTACAATTTAGAATTAGTTGATTTTGAGCTTGCTCTTAACGAAAAAGGAGATTGCAATTATTCACTTGACGAAGGAATAAGCAACTACACAATGCAATCCCAAGATAATGTTAATTTCATATCAAATTTAAATATAACTGATGGAGATTATAGCGTCAGATATTACTGCTGGGATAGTTCAAATAATTTGAATGATTCCGAAATAATCTCATTCTCAAAAAATACATCATTAGAGATAAATAATTTCAGCATAATAGAAGACAATTCTGAAGAAAGAATTGCAATAGGAAAACCAGTAAAATGGAAAAAGAAAATAATAAAAGAAGAAGGCGAAATAAATATTAAAATCCCGGCAATGGCAACGGATATTAAAATTAAAAAAGATCAAATCGAGAAAGAAATAATTTCCGAGAATAAAACAGACATAAAATTAGAAGAAGATTCCGGAATATATGAAATAGAATATGTCTTACCTGCTCCAACTCTAAAAGAAGAAGAATTAAACGAGAAAAAGATAGTTGCTATTTCTGTCCCAGAAGGAATAGAATATAAAAATATACTGGCTTCTATTAGCATAGAGGAAATCACTAAAGATAAAAGATTTATAAAAATATATTCTAATAAAGAAAAGAAATATTTAGAATTTAAAGCGCTTGATACAGATAATAATGAATATTTAGATAGCGTTGAGTGGAACGCTCCTTCATCAGATGATATCTTTGAAATAATAATACAAATAACAAACGCAGAACATCTAGATGAGAATAAAGATCTTATTTCTAATATTTATGAACAAGTAAAAGAGTTAGATGAAATATGGAGCGAACCAATTTATCATAACGAGTTTATTAGAGTTTCATTTGAGGAAAAACTTGATTCTACAAAAGATATAACGCTCTATGCGAGAAATCCAGAAAAAGAAAGAATAATAATAGAAATTTATTATTATAACACGACGCAGAAAATAGCAGAATTTCCAATAATAAAAAAAGAAGGCTATTATACAATCTATTTAACAGAATTACAGGGCGAGCATGATACTTTTGATCTTAAAATAAAAAGTCTTAATGAGAAAAAAGATTCGTATCTGGAATTTGATCATATTATTGACCCATTTATTATAGCGGATATCCAACCTTCCCTAGATGTCGCATTAACAACTCTTGATAATAGCACTTTTGTTTTTGCTTGGGTTGATGACACAGAAGATGACATATCATTTATCATATATGGTACAAATGGCACTCCATTAACAAATACAATTGACGCAGATACAGAAGTAAATGGTAATTCAAGAGTTGCTGTTAAAGCTATTGATTCTTCTACGTTTATCTTAAGTTGGTACGATGGTATTGATCAGGATATAACATATGCTGTCTATAATAAAGATGAAAGCATAAACATTCCTGCTACAGATATCGAGACTGCAGTAGGAACTCCTTCAGTTGATATAGAAATTATCGATATGCTCGATAGATTTCAGGCCTGTTATATAGATGATATAGAAGATGACGCAGATGTAATAACAGTCAATTATGGTACATGGGGTGCTGGTTTAGAAACAAATATTGATACATCTGTTGGCGCCACATTAGGATTGCAAAATCTCATTTCATGTACCTCCATAACAAATACAAGATTTGCATTAATATATTTTGATGATGCATCTAACGATGCAACATTCTCAATAAGAGACCAAAACAGTGTAAATATTGTCCTAGCTGATATAGACACAAACATAGGAGAAACAGGTCAAGTCGCAATTACATCATTAAATAACAATTATTTTGCAATGGGCTGGTATGATTCTGCCTCACAAAATATTCAAATTGCTATAAGAGACGTAAACAATAACATAATTCTTGCTCCTACTCTTGTAGATGCAAATTCTGGCACACAATCAAGGATTGCAATGGCAACAATAAAAAGCAGTTCAGATCCAATAGATTGGTTTGCTGTTGCTTGGAATGATAGAAATGCAGATAATATTCAAGCAGCAATATACGATTCCTCTGGAATCTTAAGGCAAGGCCCATTTATTCTAGCGTCTGATGAAAATACAACTAGTCTATTATTTGACATCTATGGAAAAGACACGCTAATACCAAATCCTAATCCAATAGCACAAACCTCTATCTGCGACAATAAATTCCTCTTTGCATATACCACAAATACTGGAGCAGTTGCAACAAAAACCTTCAATCTTGATGGCACAGAATGGACAGGGGTCTGCGATAATATCTCTCCGACAATAGATGATATCTCAAACATCCCAGATCAAATAGTAACAGAATCAGGCATAACAGATGTGACATTTACTGTTCAAGTCACAGATGCAAACGGGGCATTTGATATAAACGATGCAACTATAACTACGCAATTTACAAAAGATTCTGTAACGAGAACAGGCGCATGCTCTTTTGTCTCTGATATCAATATAACAACCACGCAATATAGCTGTACAATAGGAATACAATATTTTGATGCTCCTGGAACATGGACAGTAAGTGCGGAAATTCAAGATCAAAGCAATGGATTTTCAGCCCCATATTCTGAAACATTTATTTTGCTAGAAACCGCGTGTATAACAATATCTCCAGCATTCTGGGAATGGCCAACTCTCTTTCCAGGCGATGCCGAAAAACTTGCTTCAAACAATCCGATTATTATCAGTAACACATGTAATAAAGAAGGAATACTGCAAGTCAAGGCATTTGACATTTTAGGAGAAACAGATTCATCTTATAAAATTCCTGCTAATAGTTTTACTGTTCATACTGTCAACTTATGCTCGCTTTCTGATCCTGGAACTATAATGGCTCATGCTGCAACAACGCTTATTGCAGGAGCAACGCTCCTTAGAGGAGACAACTCAATCGGCGAAGGACAAGAGCAATTATTCATCTGCCTGGAAAATGTCCCTGACAACCTAAAAGCACAAAGATACTCAACATTAATAGGCAGTATATGGGAGATTAGTCTCGCATTTGCCACTCTTAAGATAAAAAGAAAGAAAAGGAAGAAAGTCCTCACCAAAGAAAATCTGTTAGAAGTACTAAATGAAAAATTAAAAGACAAATATGATACAACCCTAGATGAATTATTGTTAATAAAGAAAACAAAGGAAATAAAAATTCCAATAGAACTGTTTAATCAGAAAATAGGTGCGGCAGAGTCCTTAGCCAAATACCTAAAAGAAAACCTCGGATTAAAATTCAGTGAAATTGAAAAATTAATTAACAGAAACCAAAGAACAATTTGGATAAATTATAGAAATGCGGTCAGAAAAATGAAAGAGAAAATAAACATAAGAAAAACATCTATCTCTATCCCAATAGATATCTTCTCCAACAGAAAGCTTAGCATCCTAGAATCACTAATCTATAACTTAAGAGAAAAAGAATTAAAGAACACAGAAATCTCTAAAATATTAAATAAAGACCCAAGAAATATTTATACGCTCTACTCGCGAGCAATTAAAAAATTAAAATCAATGCCAAAATGATAAGACAAGCATCTATCCCAATAGTAATAGTTTTATTACTAATTAATTTTGCATGCGCATTCGGAGCCACTCCTCCTTATTGGAAAGATCGCCCGCTAATAATGGTGCCTGGAGAAACAAAAGAGGTTCCTATCATCCTTCAAAACATGGTGGGAGGAAAAGACCTCACATTAAGGGCAGAAATAATAAACGGAAGCGAAATTGCAACGCTTGAAAATCAAAATTATCCTGTCCCATTTGGCAGAAACGACATAAAAGCCAATTTGAAAATAAAAATTCCAAATAATACCAAAGTCAATGACAAATATCAGCTAACAATCCTATTCGAGCAAGTATCGCAAGATGAAGGAAAGATGTTACAGCTCTCAACAGGTATAACAGCCTCTTTTCCTGTGATCATTAGTGGAGAAGAAATTAAACAAAAACCGGTAGAAGAAAAGCAACCATCAGAAATTTCAGAATCTCCAAAATCCACTGCAAAGATTTTCTCAACAATAATTATATCAATAATAGCGATGATTATTATAATATTAATTTTTATAATATCCCTACTAATAAAAAACCATAAATACCGCGAGTACGCCATATGAAAAAATATCATGAACCTACACATACTTAACATAAAAGAAATCTTTTTAAAGAAAGGTCTGCTTTTCTTAGCATGAAAAAAGAGTTTATTGTAATAACATTATTGGTCTTGATGATTCTGCCTTTTGCGACAGCAGGTATTGCTGATTGGTTCAAGAAAAATGTAAGATTAGCCCCTTCTCAGTCCACTGATGTCAGAATTGAAGTAGGAAATGTTGCCCCATCAATCACAAGTATATCGCCAATCTCTCCTGTAAGTCTAAATCCTGCTCCTTCTACAACAAATGTCTTATTTACATTTACTGCCACAGACCCTAATGATGTCACAGACCTAAATGATGCCTCTGCATCATCAAGCTTTACAAAAACAGGTGAGCCAACAAGAACAGGAAGTTGTGTATTTCTCTCCCAAACAGGTACTGAAAGAACATATCAATGTACAGTAACAATGCAATATTTTGATGCACCTGGAACATGGGATGTTGCAGTAAGCATTCAAGACTCTGCAGGATTAACAGGAACAAGTTCGTCAACGTTTTCAGTTAATTTATTAACAGATATAACAATATCTCCTACAATAGTAAATTTCCCAACAGTTGTCCAAGGAGCGTCTAATGTTATATCGTCCTCGCCAACTACAGTTACAAATAGAGGCAATTTCCAGGCCCCTCCGGGCACATTAAGCATCACAGCTTTCGACCTCGCTGGAGAAACTCTTCCTGCAGAGCTCATCCCCGCAACCAATCTTAGAGCAGCAGGTTCGTCAGGAGCAGCCGTAGTATGCTCAACAGGAAATGCTTTGTCAAATAATGTTATAACTCCAATAACCAGTGTTAATCTCCCAAGAGGGCCATCTGGCTCGAATACAGAAACAATAGCATACTGCCTTACACTAGTACCAAGCGCAATCAGTTCGCAGTTCTATTCTGCGACAGGAGCAAGTGGATGGATAATGACAATAAGCTAAAATTCGCAACTCTGATATTAACTCTCGTAATTAGCATAGGCTCTGTTCTAGCTCTTGGCGTAGATTCTCCATATTGGGAAGACAATCCATTAAAAATGTATCCTGGCGAGACAAAAGAAGTATCATTTACTCTCAAAAATAGCATTGAAGAAAAATCTCCTGCAAGAGCCATTGTCTCTTTAATTGAAAGTGCAGGGATAGCAGAAATCATCAGCGAAGAAGAGTTCATAGTTCCTCCTGGCTCAAATGATAATAAAATAATAATAAAAGTGTCTATTCCGCAAAATGCAAAAATAGGCGATTCTTACAGCATAAAATTTGCTGTAACGCCTAGTCCAGAAGAAAAAGAAGGAAACATACAGCTCCGCTTGCAACATATAAGAGAACTCCCAATCATAGTTGGAGAAAAAACAGCGGTTCTAATTAATACGACGGAACAGCCAGCGAACCTAAAAAAAACAAACATAAGTACGATATCTGCAATAATTATAATTATCATAATAATACTCAGTATAATAATTTCTGCTAAACTGATAAAAAGAAGAAAGCAAGTTTAAATAATAGAAAAATTATTCTTTATCATGAATAACATTATGGATAACTACATTGTTTATAGCTCACGTATCAGCAGTTATCCATTAGAGAACTGCGTAAATTATAGCACATTTTTGTACGCAGTTCTCTACATCCTATTGTCGCTTATTTTTTTCTTGATACCATTTTCCCAAGCACAGCAATCTCTTAGCCCATCCGAGCAAAGCGATATAAGAATTGTTATTGATGGCGAATCACCTATTGTTAATATAATAAATCCAAAGAACACAGTATATAATAATGTAACGCCTCTCTTAGTCAATTACACAATTCTCGATATCGCTCTCGATTCAATATGGTACTCTATAAACGATCAAGAAAATGTCACAATTTTTGCCCCTTTTTATATTAGTCTTCCAGAAGGAAATTATGCTCTAAAAATATACGCAAACGACAGCGCCAATAGAATAAATTTTTCAGAAGTAAATTTCATTATAAATAACTCTGCGCCTTCCTGCGGAAATGCGATCTGCAACATAGAAGAATCCTGCAGCAATTGTCCAACAGATTGCGGCCAATGTCAATCACAAGGCACAGGCTCGTCAGGGAGCTCCTCAGAAAAAGCATCAGGAACAGAGCCTCCTAAAATACCAGAAGATAAAATAAATGAAACAACGCCTCTAAGCGGGAGAAATATATCTTATGAAGAAAAGCAAAATATCTCATCAGGCAAAACACAGAGAATTAAAAATAATTATCAAATACTATTTAATCTAGCACTTTTGATAATTATCCTTATAATAACCATATTTATAATATCATACAAACCAAAAATTGTAAAACATCGCAAAAATGAATCAAGAAGAAATTGAAAATTTGCTCAAGGCAGGAAAAATTGCCAAAGAAGTAATAGAATACGCAAAATCCATAATTAAGAAAGACACGCCTTTATTAGAAATTGCGAATAAAATAGATAATAAAATTCTCGAGTTAAATGCAAAGCCCGCTTTTCCTGTAAATCTATCAATAAACGAAGTCGCAGCGCATTCAACCCCTACTTATAATGACGAAACAAAAGCCCATAGCTTATTAAAAATAGACATAGGAATTCATATCAATGGGCATATAGCAGATACCGCCTTCTCTCTTGACTTGGAAAATTCAGAAGAAAATAAAAACCTGATAAAAACAGCAGAAGAAGCAAGAGACAATGCGCTTGAAAAAATAAATCTGGGCGTAAAATTAAGAGACATAGGCTCTATAATTGAAAAAACATGCAAAAAAAATAATGTTCAGCCGATAATAAATCTCTCTGGGCATTCAATATCAAATTATAATCTTCATGCAGGCATTACTATTCCAAACTTTGACAATGCCCAAGAAATAAAAATCTCGCAAGGGCTATATGCAATAGAGCCATTCACGACATTAGGAGTCGGCTCTGTGAAAGAAGGCAAGCCGTCAGGAATATATCACCTGCAAAAAGAAGGAAACATAAGAGATAATTTCGCCCGCTCTGTTTTGCAGTTTATTAAAGAAGAATATAAAACTCTTCCATTCTGTGCAAGATGGATTTACAAAAAATTTGGCACACGTGGTTTGCTCGCATTAAGGCAGATAGAATCCTCAAATCTATTGCATCACTACCCTCAATTAATAGAAAAATCAGGAAAAAAAGTCGCGCAAGCCGAGCACACAGTTTTGCTGACAGAAAAAGAAAAAATTATCACGACTGCCTAACAACATTTAATAATAAAAGAGCATAATAAATAAATAATTTGGTAGGAAAACTCCTATGCTCACATTCCATTGAATAACATCCACATTCCATTTTTAGACCTCCTTACATCTGTATGTGTCTAGACTATTTCAATTTTCTTTTTTTTCCTGTCTTTGGGAAGCCTGACTTCTAAAACTCCATTCTCAAATTTTGCTTTTGCTTTTTCTGGAATAACTTTGCAAGGCAGACTCAACATCTCCTGATAACCATTAAAGCTTTTAGATTCATGATAATATTCCTTGTCCAACTTTCTAAATTCCACCTTCCTAACAGCTTTCATTCTGATTCTGTTTCCATCAATCTCCATATCAATATCTTTCTTTTCAATGCCGTGCAGCTCAAAATTAACAATAACCTCACCTTCAGTCTCTTCAATCTCGCTTTCAGGTATTCTCGCTCCAGATCTACTGCTAAAAACTCTGCTGAAACGCCTCTGCATCCTTTTCATGTCATTAAGCACATTGTCAAACACCATTTTATCCCGCATAAATAGGCCCAACCTCCATTCCCGCCTTGGCGCTCTTCAAATAATATTCCTCAAGTTTTCTGTAGCGCTTGGCTGTTTCATTTGAAACACTCGGCTTAATCTTTGCAAATGCTTCTTCAAAATCTTTTTTTGTTACAGTCTTCGTATTAATGTCTGCTCTCATAGCATTCATAGCAGCCTCTCTCACAAAGCTCTCAATATCTGCCCCGACAAAGCCATCTGTAATCTTGACAATCTCATTAATGTCAACATCGTTTGCTAACGGCACTTTTCTTGTATGAACCTCAAATATCTTTTTTCTAGAAGCTGCGTCAGGCATGTCAACTAAAATTACTCTGTCAAATCTTCCTGCTCTTAGCAAAGCTGCATCAAGCATGTCAGGCCTATTAGTTGCAGCAATGACAGTAACGTCTTTTATCTCCTCTAATCCGTCCATCTCTGCCAAAAGCTGATTCAAGACTCTTTCTGTTACTTTAGCTCCCATATCAATGCCTCGCTTTCCTGCTAAAGCATCTATCTCGTCAAAGAAAATAACGCAAGGAGCTACTTGCCTCGCCCTCTCAAATACTTTTCGAATTCCTTTTTCGCTCTCTCCAACCCACATGCTAAGCAAAGAAGGTCCTTTTACATTAATAAAATTCGCCTCGCTCTCCTTAGCAACTGCCTTTGCTAATAACGTCTTTCCTGTTCCAGGAGGCCCATATAATAATATTCCTCTAGGCGCCCTAATCCCTAAATTTTTAAATCCGTGAGCATGTTTTATCGGCCACTCAACTGCCTCTTTCAAAGCCTGTTTTGTCTGCTCAAGCCCTCCGATATCGCCCCATGAAATATTGGGCGCCTCAACAAGAACCTCGCGCATCGCACTAGGTCTAACAACCTTTAACGCATCATCAAAATCCTCTGCCCTAACAACTATTTTATCCAAAACTTCTGGAGGTATCGGCTCGTTGTCCTCTAGCTTTAATTCAGGCAATAGTTTTCTTAAGACATTCATTGCAGCCTCCTTAGTTAATGCGCTCAAATCTGCTCCAACAAAACCGTGTGTCTTCCCAGCCAAAATATCAAGATTAACGTTCTTAAACAAAGGCATATTTCTAGTATGAATCTTCAAGATATTCAATCTCCCCCCCTTATCAGGCACAGAGATATTTACCTCTCTATCAAACCTTCCAGGCCTTCTCAACGCGGGATCAATAGAATTAACTCTGTTAGTTGCTCCTATAACTATCACTCTCCCTCTTGATTTCAAACCATCCATCATTGTAAGCAGTTGCGAAACAACCCTTCTCTCAACCTCGCCCTGTACATCCTCTCTCTTGGGAGCTATCGCGTCAATCTCGTCAATGAAAATAATTGAAGGCGCATTCTTTTCTGCCTCTTCAAAAATATCCCTGATTCTCTTTTCGCTCTCTCCATAAAATTTTGACATAGCCTCTGGCCCGTTTAATAAAATAAAATGAGTATCAGATTCGTTGGCAACTGCCTTTGCTAATAACGTCTTTCCTGTTCCAGGAGGCCCATGCAATATAACTCCCTTAGGAGGCTCAATGCCAAGCTTGTCAAAAATCTCTGGATGCTTTAAAGGCAGCTCAACCATCTCCCTTACCTTCCTCACTTCATCCTGCAATCCTCCAATATCCTCATAAGTAACATCAGGTATAATCTCTTCTCCAATGTCAACTGCCTTTGGATTAAGAGTAACTTCAGTATATTCGTTAATAATACATGCCTGATTTGGCGCTGTAGAAACAACTAAAAACTTCATCTGCTGAAATCCAGAAAATCCAAATCCCCCTCCGAAAAAATCATTCAGATCCCCAAAGATATCGTGAAAATTCTCGCTCATCAAATCTCTTCTTCTCTGCACCCCTCCCAAAGATATCAGATCTCCCTTCATAACAGCCCTCCCTAACAATCCATTTTTAAACAGCTCTGGATCTGCGTGTATCATCAATCCCTTTTGCGCAGGTGCAATAGAAACTTTTTTTGCAGGCACCATATTAACTCTTCTTATCCTAACTTGCTCTCCAACACCTGTCCTCGCATTCTTCCTTATCAATCCATCTATTCTAATTATTCTCTCTCCAACATCAGCAGGATAAGCCCTATCTACAATCGCAACAGTCTCTCTCGTTCCTGCGATAGAAACAAAATCCCCTCTATTTAATCCCATTGCTTTCATCAGATTAGGGTCTATTCTGGCAACTCCCTTATAAACGTCATCCTGCAACGCTTCAACAACCTTTAACTTTATATCATCGCTTTTTGATTTCATTTTGCATCTTCCTCCTCGTCGCCAAATATAAGGCTTAATCTCCTAAAATCCTCAAAGCATAATTTAACCATACTATCCATTTCTTCTTTCATGCTCTTATGCGTCTCATTCATAAAATTAATAATCTCCTTTGGTATGCTAATGGCATGACTATTTCCAACCATTCTCAATTTAACATTAAAAGTTTTTCCTTTTAAATTCTTGAAGTGCTCCAAGCAATTCAGATCAGCAGGACGAATAATCCTCTCCCCGCATTCATCGCATCTTACAGCTCTTAATTCTACTCCAGATTTTTCAACTATGCAAGGCTTCATCTCAACATCGCATCTCTTGCAAAAAATCTTTTGTTCAAATATGTCTGCCATTTTGATAAATTGATAAATCCTTTTAGTATATACTATTTCGTATATACACCACTATATAAATATTTCTCTTCCCAAGTATATAATAATCATCGGCAAACAAAAAATATATAAACAGCATAAACCATTAATATAGACGGAAAAAGAGGTAAAAAGCAAGATATATAAATGTCTTTGAGTTTCAATAAAGTTTAAAAAAGCCCTTTTCCTAAACAATGCATGATTTTCAGAAAAAAAATTAAATGCGTAAATTGTCGCACAAAAATCAATGAGAAATTTAGCTTCTGCCCTTATTGCGGAGAAAGCCAAATAGACGAGGAAAAGCATATAAGAGATTATGGGCTGCTTGGCAAGGGCGAAGAGCTGACAAGCACGCAGGATAATTTCGGCCTAGGCATGACAGAAAGATTTCTTGGCTCGCTAATGAACACTTTAATAAAAAGTCTTGACAAACAGTTCAAGAACATTGATAAAGAGTCCAAAAGGACTGAAATAAAAAGCTATCCAAATGGAATAAGAATCAGAATGGGCGGTCAGTCTGCATCTAATAACTTAAAGCAAAGAAGTATATTTCAAAGAAGCATTTCAAAAGAGCAGCTTGAAAGAATGAATTCACTTCCGCGCTCTAATGCAGAAACAAAAATAAAAAGGCTTAATGATAAAGTAGTCTACGAGTTAAATACCCCAGGAATAGAATCCCCTGAAGATATATTTATCTCAAAATTAGAATCAGGATATGAGATAAAAGCAATTGGAAGCAAAAAAGTATATGTTAACAGCCTTCCTGTCAATCTCCCATTGAAAAGCATCTCTCTCGCCAATGACAAGCTTCTCGTTGAATTTAAGACATTTTAAATCCAACATTATTCTCTCATTATACTAATCCAAACCTATTCCCAAAACAGAATCTAAATATTCCAGACTAAATGTGATGGTTTATATAACCCCCAACCTTGTTCAAAATACCTCCCTTAACTAAAATATCTAAAGCAGAAACTTTCTTAGATAATCCAAATCTATTAAATCCCGTCTTATAAATTCTCTCATTATATCTCTATACTCATTAAAAATAAGTATTTTCCTTGCTCCCTCTTTCATTATGAAATATGATCGCGCCCGGATTTGAACCGGGGACCCCTGCCTTATCAGAGCAGTACTCTGCCAGACTGAGCTACGCGATCACAAACTTTCTAAAATCAAAACAAAATTTCATTTATAAAGATTCTTATTAGAGATAATTAATAAATGCTAACAAAATTCCTTTCAACAAACCTTTTTAACTCTTTCATTAATATATTTGAAATGCGGTTATAGTTAAACGGCAGAATTTCTGCTTCCCAAGCAGAAGATCGGGGTTCAATTCCCCGTGACCGCATTTCTAAAAAATAGCAACTCCAAATAATATAAGTCCGATAATTATTTCAATCACTCCAATCAATCTTAATCCATTTAAATTCCTGCTGATGTCAATCATAATCCTCTTGGCATTTTTAGGCAAAAAAGCAATATACAGTCCTTCCAATACAATCAGCAAAACCACAATCAGCAAAACTAAACCCTCGTCCATAATAAATAAAGAAAACCTAATCTTAAAAACCTATTGATGACAACAATTAAAAACACTCTCTTCCAAATTATAAAATGAATCTAAACGCAATAAAAAAATTCTGGAATTTCCTAAAAAAAGACACATGGCAGTCTTGGCTAGTGTCAATAATATTAATAATACTTTTCATTAAACTAATATTTTTTCCAGTTATCTCTCTCCTTACAGGCTCGCAGCTCCCACTAGTTGTCATAGAATCCTGCTCAATGTACCATGAATCAAGCTTTGAAGAATGGTGGGATAAAAACAGCGCTTTTTACGAATCAAAAAACATCACAAAATCACAATTTGAATCATCAGGCTATAAAAATGGCTTGAACAAAGGAGACATTATCCTTGTTTTAGGAAAGAACAATTATAAAACAGGAGAAATTATAATTTTCACGGCTCAAGCAAAACACCCCTTAATACATAGGATAATAGAATTAAATCCAATAGGAACAAAGGGAGATCATAACACAAATCAATTAGAAATTGAAAGAAACATATCACAAAATTCAATAATAGGAAAAGCATCATTAAGAATACCCTTATTAGGTTGGATAAAGCTTATTTTCTTTGAGCCATTCCGCCCAACTAATCAGCAAGGATTCTGCAGGTAAAACCAAAAATTTAAAATACTCTGTATTCTTGGTCAGAACATGGAATTTTGTTCAAAATGCGGAAGCATGATTCTTGTTGAGAAAAATAAAGCAGTTTGCATGAACTGCGGCTTTAAGCAGAAGAAAAAGCCAAAAATAGAGGCATCTGAAAAATTAGAAGCAAAAGAAACCATCCCTATTATAAGAGAAGGGCAGGATAATACAAATCCGATAATAGAAATCAACTGCCCCAAATGCAAGAATAAAAGAGCATATTTCTGGACATCGCAAACAAGAGCATCGGACGAGGCAGAAACAAAGTTCTACAAATGCGTTAAATGCGGCCATTCCTGGCGCATTTATAGGTAAATCTATAATGATTAACAACCCCTAATATATCAACGTCAGTAATATCGACCCAAAACCAAACATAATAAAAAATAATTATTCTTAAATTGGGCTATTTTACATTGCAATAATTGATAACTTTTTAAACCAATCAACTCTCCAATTATAAAGGCTCCGTAGCTCAGCCTGGCAGAGCACTAGGCTCTTAAGCTCGCAATCGCTTTAGCCGAGAAACCTAGGTGTCGCGGGTTCAAATCCCGTCGGGGCCATCCTATTTTAATTGTGGTTCACCCCCTTACATTACACAGGGAGGCAGAAACCCTATTCCATCTTTCTAAGCTTCAAGAAATATAGATTATTATAAGTAATAAAAATAAAGTTAATAAAGATGTATATTCTTAGATATATTAATAATATGAAATTCAACCAAAATCTAAAAGCAGAAATAGAAAATTTCAAGGATTACATAATAGTTGTAGAAGGGAAAAAAGATCTCAATGCTCTAAAATCTCTCGGCTTTCAAAGCGTCTATGCAATTCACATAACGGGCGTTTCGTTAAGAGAAAGAGCAGAGCAAATCGCCAATCAAATAAGTAAAAGAGACAAGATATGCATTCTCACAGACCTAGATAAAAGAGGAAAGCAGTTATATCTGCTTTTAAAATCGCTCTTTCAAGAATTAGGCGTTCATTTAGATTCAACTTTAAGAGGAATACTGATAAAATCCAGGATCTCCCACATTGAAGGCGTCAATAAATTCCTTGATAAATTAGAATCTGTTTGATAATTCCTTTCTTTACTAGATCTCTCAAACTATCGTGAACTAAATTTGCATCAATTATTTCATCATGTTTCAAGATATATGTATAAAAAATACTTAATCCGCTAATAATTCTACCTCTTCTAACATATTCTAAAAGCTCTTCAGCCATTGCGTCCAAATCTAATTCTATTTTCACAAATTAGTCTTAATATTCTCGATATTCTCTGCGATATCAGTCCCTTTTTTAGTCAGCTTAATCAATTTAATGCGCCCTTTTTTCTCAAATCCTACAAGGCCTAATTTTTCTAAGCTCTGCAAAATCTTAACAGCATGGCTATATGTGCAATCAACTTCCTTAGCCAAAATGCTCCCATATCTCGCTCTGCTGATTCTCTTCAACGCGACAAGCATTAATGCTGGTTTTCGCCTGAAAAATATGTCGAAATTGTCTTTCATCTTCAAAATATACATTCTAAACTATATATTAAAGCTTAATTACAGCTTTTAAAGCTTTCTAAGGCTTTGTTATTTTATTTAGTAGCGAAATACCACTCATTGAATACAACATGAATCACCACAACAATTCTTAAAAAAGAATATTACCTTTCCTAAAAATAATGAATAACGAATTTAACAAACCATTAGTCTTTATCGCAGGCCCATATACTAAAGCATATCCTATATACAATACAAGAAGAGCTATGGAATGTTGGGATAAATTATACAAGACAAATTTGATTATTCCCATTGCTCCGCACTGGACAATGTTTCAGGATCTTCTTTTTCCATTGCCTTACGAATAATGGTTGAAATATGACCTTAATATCTTATCTAAGTGTGACGCGCTTTTCAGATTAAAAGGCCATAGCACTGGGGCTGATGATGAGCTTAAAAAAATGATAAGTCAAAATAAAACTGTCTTTTATGAAAATAATTATGATATAATGTTAGATTGGGCAAAAAAGTTTGTAGATGGAGATTAGAAACTAATTATATATAACTAATCCCCTCCGCTCAATTCGTCATAAAGCCCTAAATATCCTTTAGAATATAATTCTAACTTATTCGCAATCAATTCTATCTTGCTTTCCCCATTCTTAAAAGATTCGACAACAACGTTCTTATCATTCATCATCTTAATTGCCTCTTCCTTTGTTGTCCTTAGCACAATATCCCTCTCTTCAATTCCGCCTTTGGAAATTCTTATGCTTCCATCAACAATTCTCGCGCTATAAATGTCGCTATCAACAAAAATCTCTATTTTTGGCTCATTAGAGCTAAAAGGAGGATTATGCAAATTATGAGCTCCAATGCTAAATAATAGGTAATATACAAAACTCTCATCAAACTTTGCAACAGCTTCCTCCAAACTTAAGCCAGCAACAGGATTTTCAAGTCCCATCCTGCCAACCACTCCATCACTATGAACGCCAAAACTTTTCCTGTAATAAAAAATAAAATAATATGCACTTCCTACAGCCGCGCCAATTAATAAAACGATCATTAGTACAATAACAAACTTTTTCTTTCTCTTTTTGCTAATATCCTTAGCCATTATCAAAATAACAAATCACGCTTTTTATTTCTTACTGAAACAATTTAAAAACCTTTATAACCATCCTTTTACAATTAAAAATATGGCAAAAAAGCTCAAGATACTTGCAGCATCAGATATCCACGGAAATTCAAAATTAGTTAAAAAACTAGCTGAAAAAGCAGAAAAGGAAAATGTAGATTTAGTTGTGCTATGCGGTGATATAACTGGATTTGTAGAAACAAAAAATATCATCAAACCATTTAAGGAAAAAAACAAGCGCATTCTAATAGTTCCAGGCAACTGGGACTCATTTGCGACAGCTGATTTTCTCGCAAGTATTTACGGAGTAAAAAACATCCACGGTTATTCTGTCCAATACGAAAACATCGGCTTTTTCGGTGCCGGTGGGGCAGAAGGCCCTGGCCCTGGTAGAATATCAGAAAAAGAGATATTTGAAACCCTAAAAAAAGCCCATGCAGGAATAAAAAACATTGAAAAGAAGATAATGGTAACGCACATGCATCCCTCTCCAAGCCTATCTGAACTTTCAGGAATAAAAGGAAGCGAAGCAATAACAAAAGCAATAAAAGAATTCAAGCCAGATTTCTTGCTGCACGGCCATATCCATGAAACATCAGGCATAGAAGAAAAAATAGGAAGCACAAAAGTAATAAATGTAGGCAGAGAAGGCAAGATTATTGAGATTTAAATCCCAAATTATTAGAGCGAGGAACAGTGCGCGTTTTAGAATAATTTATAACTTTGTTGACAGCATCAAGAGCTCAAAGGAAAAACTCCTGCAGAGATAACAAATTATTGAACTTGATAAAATATCTGGCATATCTAAACATTTAGACATAGACCATTAAGGTAATAGTATACCTACAATAGATAGTTATAAAACATAACCAAATATAATAAAAATATGAAAGGCTACATAATATATCCAACTTATATTACAATAAACAATGAAACAATAATTCAGCTATATGGAAGACTCGAAAATAACAGGTCATTTGTCACTCTAAGCAAAATAAAGCCATATTTCTACATAAAAGAAGAAGATTTGCGAAAAATAGATAAGCTTCTGACAAAATATCAAATAGAAAAAACAGACTACACAAATTTCAATAAAGAGAAAGTAATTAAAATATCAGCAAACACGCAGGCAGAAATAAACAAGCTCCATCAAGTCATTCACAAAAAAATAAATACTTATGAGGCAGATATCAAACCGCATTATCGCTTCTTAATAGACAATAACATCCTTGGCGCAATAGAAATAGAGGGCGATTATTATTCATCTGAAAAAATTGATTGTATTTATGAAAACCCGAAAATCTCTCCCATAAATGAATTCAAGCCAAAATTAAAAATTGCCTCAATAGACACCGAATCAAGCAAAAAAACTGGAAAGCTATTTTGCATCGGCATTTATTCAGAAAACGAGAGGAAAGTTTTTATGATAACTTCTCAAAAACTAAAAAATGTAATGCCCTGCAAAGATGAAACTGATTGCTTGGAAAAATTCAAGTCAGAATTATTAAAGTTAGACCCCGACATAATAATAGGCTGGAATTTAATAGGTTTTGATTTAGTTTATCTTAGAGTTTTATTCAATAAAAATAAAATCCCATTTGACATAGGCAGGAATAATGACGCTCTTCGCCTGAGGATAGAATCTGACTTTTTTAGGACATCAACGGCAGAAGCTACGGGCAGGCAGATTTTAGATGCCCTCTATTTAATCCGTGATCCATTTATCCAAGAAGCTCCGACAATAAAGCACGCTAAATTTGAATCGTACACTTTAGAAGATGTCTCGCAAGCTATACTAAATTCAGGAAAGCTTATTAAGGGCAAGTCCAGGCACGAAGAGATAGAAGCATTATACGAAAAAAACTCTCAAGACGCGCATCAAAAATTAGCAGATTATAACATAATGGATTGCCAGTTAGTTTATAATATTCTAGAAAAAACAAAAATAATTGACTTGGCAGTTGAAAGAGCGCAGCTAACAGGCCTTCCTTTAGACAGAATAACCGGCTCAATAGTCGCCTTTGATTCACTATACATAAGAAAGGCAAGAGAAAAAAGATTAGTCTGCCCAACAACAAAATTCGGTTTAAAAGAAGAGCGCATCACAGGAGGTTATGTTCAATCTTCAAACCCTGGAATTTACAACAACGTATTAATCCTAGATTTCAAGTCCCTGTATCCTTCAATAATAAAAACATTCAATATTGATCCAGCATCTTATTTGGAAAAAAAAGAAAAAAATGCAATTGAATCTCCAAACAAAGCATACTTTAAAAATGAAGATGGTATTCTACCGGAAATCATAGAGAAGCTGCATCAGGCAAGAGAAAAAGCAAAGCGAGAAAAAAGAGAACTCTCGAGCTATGCGATAAAAATCATAATGAATTCTTTTTTTGGCGTTCTCGCAAGCCCAAACTGCCGCTTTTTTAATCTAAAGATGGCAAATGCAATAACTCACTTCGGTCAATTTATAATCAAGCTTACAGCTAAAGAAATAGAAAAATTAGGATATAAGGTAATTTATTTAGATACAGATTCTGTCTTTGTAGAAACAAATCTTGGAAAAGAAAAAGCAAATTCTCTTGGATACAAAATTCAAGAACACATAAATAATTTCTATAAAGACTACATTAAAAAAAATTACAATCGGACATCATATCTAGAATTAGAATTTGAAAAGCAATATCTTTCATTGATGATTCCAAAATTAAGGGGGCAAGAATTAGCCGCGAAAAAGCGCTATGCAGGCTTAATAGAAACAAGCAGTGGAGAGCAGGTTGAAATTACAGGGTTAGAAGCTATAAGGGGCGATTGGACAGAGGCAGCGCAGGAATTCCAAAAAGAACTATTAAAAAAAGTATTCAAAAAGCAAGAAATTTCTAGTTTCATAAAAGATTATGTAAAAAAAATAGAATCAGGTGAGTTAGACAATAAGTTAAAGTACAGAAAATCAATCCGTAAGTCTTTAGAAGAATACACAAAAACAACACCCCCGCATGTAAAGGCAGCAAGGCAATTGGAAAGATTAGATACCAATATAATAGAATACTATCAAACAACTAATGGTCCAGAGCCGATACAAAAACTCAAGCATAAAATAGATTACGAACATTATATAGAAAAACAAATCAAGCCAATAGCAAATCAAATTCTGACTTTATTAAACAAAGATTTTGATTCTCTAATTCAAAATTCAAAACAGGCCAAGTTATTTTGATTTTATTATGCCTCTTCGTCATTTGTTACAAACCTATTCATGATAATTTTAAGTCCATATTCAACCATCCCATAATAAATAGCATAATTCCCTAATTCCAAAAGAGCATCTATCGTTTTATCAGCTATTTTGTATCTTTCTTCAAAAGATTTGTCCCTTAAAATAGCTCCAAGTCTATCTGCAATATCTCTCTTTAAATTTTCTGTATTAAAGCTTATCTTATAATTAAGGTCCGCCACATAGAACCCAGAATAACTAGCTATTTAATATTAGTTATCTGTAATTGTGAATGCTCTAAACCACCAACCACCCACCCCTAAAATTGCCAAAATCTTCGATTTTGAATAATAAAAGGGAAGGTGCGAAAAACTATTGAGAAACAAGATTTTCTACTTGCACACTTGATAGAAAGTTTTTAGGAATTCTTTCACTCACACTTAATAGCTCAATTCCTAGAATATTTCCATTTTTATCTAAGTCAATAATAGTATCATTGTCTATTTTTTTATTTGATGCAAATTCTCCGCCAGAGAATTCAATATATACTGCATCTGCTTCTTTATCAAATGTGATTTTCATATGTAATATAACGTCACCACCTTTATATATTTATCTTTCTCGTAAACGACTTCAATTGTAGCCCTTCCAATATTTTTTTGATTATAATATTTGCCTTTTATTTTGAGCGTTTTGATAAAATTAAGAGTGGCGAAGAACTTCAGATAAGCGCGACGTTATCATGAAGTAAAATTATCAAACAATTTCCTCTCTATGTTCGGCCAACCCAATATGCAGCATTCCCCCAATGCTAGCAATTAAATTATACAAAAAAGCGCAAACTGCTAATGCAATACAAATTGCAATTGAATAGAAGATTACGCTTCCAATTAAAAGAAAAAAACCTATTAGCATATTAGTCTCAACTATCCTCCCAAAAATGCTAACGCTCTCAACTCCTAATAAAATCCTAACAAAAAGAAACACTCCGACAATTATCCCAATAATCAGACCGAAAAGCAAGCCAAATAAGGCTGCCTTTCCCACATAAATCTTCCTCACCTCTATTCTCTCCGTAGGATTCATAACACTTAAGAGCAATCAAAATTTATAAACCTTTCATAAATTCATCAATATGACTTAATGCTTCTTCCAAGTTTTTATAATTTCTTATATTAAAAAATTTATTTCCCGAAATCATAGCAGATAACCTTCTACCACTATTTTCTCTATAAAGAAGTAAATGTCTTTTTCTTAATTCTTCAATAAATCTCAATTCATATCCAACCCCAAACTCGGAGTAGAAACCTCTGCAACAGCAACATCTGAATCAGCAAGCCATGTCATATCTCGCGTATAAATATCAGGATCGCTTAACTCTTTATTTGTCAATTCAATTAGGCCATCATCTCCCACTTCTTCTGTTAAAACCGCCCCATAATTCCTCATATGTCTAATAATCTTATAATACATTTCTTTATTCTCTCTTCCTCCTCTTATTGCTCCACAAAAATAAATTTTCATCTTTGCTCCATAACGCACGCTACAGAAATAGGTGTTCTGCCTTCTGCTATAAGCAAAGGCATTTGATCAATATTTCTTCCGTAAAATTCCTTATATTTCACAAAATCGTTAAAGTCTAAAGCCATAATTTTCTTAGAGATAAAGATTATTTAAATATTATAGCACAATCTTCATCGTTATAAGTAAAAAATTAAACGCTTAATCTCCAACTCGACCCTAGCCAATAGGCCAAAGCAATTTCAAAGCCAAAACAAAAACAATAACTAACACAACAAATCCAACAACTTGCCCAGGGCTAAGCATAAACTTGCTATGATACTCTTCGTCATACCTCATAAGCCCGCCAAATCCCCCGGGCATATGTACCTTATTTTCCGCCATAATTATCATAAAGTATTATAATATAAAAAACTATCTATTCGTCAAGGTTGTTCTTAAATTAATCTCAATATTGTATAATTCTCTAACTAAATCGCTGTCACTTCCCAATATACTCTCTCCGCTAACTACAATAAAAGGATGTGAAAAATATCCTCTTTTGACGCTGCTTTCCATAGAAATCCTAAAAGCAGCCAATAAAACCCTTTCCTGATAAGATAAGTCATAATGCATAACTATCAAACATAATCAATTATCATAAAGATTATTATGATAAATCATGCTATTTCTCATCAAGTTTCCTAAGCAATCTATTCCTATCTCTCCCATAAATATCCTTCCCCCACAAAACAAAAATCCTATTAATCCTGCTCCAATATTTTCTAGGAGCAATCTTTTGCAAGGCAATTTCAGTTTCATGCGGATTCTTTGTCTTTACAAACCCTAAAACATTAGCAATTCTATGTACATGCGTGTCAACGGTTATAGCGTCCTTCTCGTGCAGCTCTGTCAGCATCAAATTAGCAGTTTTCCTCCCAACTCCGGGAATCTTAGTCAATAAATCAATTCTATCTGGCACTTTTCCATTAAAATCTTTGGTAATCATCCCAGCGGCAGCAATAACATTTCTTGCTTTGGTCTTATTATAATTCAAGCTCGCAAAAATCCCAAAGACATCAGAATACTCCGCTTTAGCCAACTTATCAAAACTATTATATCTCTTAAACAATTTCTCCGCAATCTCTATAGTCATCTCATCCCGCGATTGAGCAGACATAATAGTCGCGATTAATAATTTCCAATCGGCGTCCCAACCCTCTCCAGCAAGCCTTTTCGTGCCTCTGCCGTATTTCTTCTCTGCTTTTTTGAAAATCCTAATAAACTCCTTTCTCTTGCCCATAATTATATCAAAACCCCAATATTTTTTTAACCTTATTGAAAAGGATCTCTAACTATCAAATTAGGAATATTGCTAAAGTCTTTAACATTTCTTGTTAAAAGTTCAGTATCATAAAGAATAGCTGTGGCTGCGACAAAAGCATCTGCAAGCTCCATGCCATATTCACGAGTTAAATCTCCTGCCTTAATCGCAATCTGATTATTGACCTCTTTCTTCTGCCATCTCATAAGAAATTCCAATATCTCTCTTTTTTTCTTTTCTTCTGAACATTGTTTTCCTGCGATAATTTCTGCTTCAGTTATGGCAGAAAAAATTATATCATCTTTATCTAATGATTCAAGGAAAATTGTTGCGGGCTTGTAGCCTCTAAAATGATCAATAAAAATATTTGTATCAATGAGTTGCATGTTGCTTTCTCAATCTTCTGCTCCACCCCTTTCTAATTCTCTTTTGATATTCTGCTCCTGTTTCACCTATGTCTCCCCAAATACCTGCAGTCCTTCGTATTACATCGTTTTCTACTTTTGTAAGGCTTACTTTATCATCCTCTACAATAAACATTATCTCATCTCCTTCTTTTAGACTAATCATCTTTCTTATATCCTTAGGTAAGGTTATTTGATAATTTCTCGTTATCTTTGTGATCCCCATGTTAGATTAATATTTTTAGTTAATATCTTTAGTAATTTCTACTATTTAAATTTTGTTATTTTATTATCCCTATTTGATTTTAAGCAATATTTAGAATTTTTAAAGCTGTATCTTTAAAGTAGCGAATAACCAAAAGATTTATAAAATATAGATATATTCTTGTTAATAAGGAGATTAAAATGAAAACTGACGACAAGAGAAAATTTCCAGCATACATTGTTCCATTGTTAGCTATGCCTCTAGTCGCATCGATAGGAGTTTTAACAATTCCAAGATCAAAATATTCAACATTCCCCTCCGGAAGATACAGTTCGTCAGCCATTTCACATATAATCAGAACTGAAAATGAGATGCGAGATTTGAGAAGGGAGAACTTAGAAGATGCTCTTGATGGTTTTGGAATAGACTATAAATCATTTATGGAAGTTGCAGGTTTCAAAAGAACTCTGCCAGTAGAATATGATAATTGGGCAGTTTCTGTTGATATAAATGATAGTTGGTTTAATCGCGGACGTCAGGCAGCGGTTGATTACAGTGAAGACGGTTTAAAAAAAGTTATACAAATAGATTTATCCGAACAAGATGCAAAAATGATCATAGAAAGATACAGAAAATAAAATATACTTCTTTAAACACAAACCTCTTTTATTATTTCTTCATATACTTAGATTTTACATTATCTAAAATCCAAACCATAAAAGACAAAAAGTTTTAAAGGAATCTTTATAACCCTTATCTCCTTATTAAAAATATGAAAGAAATAAGCATCCAAGAAATAGAATCAAAAATCTTTGGGTTCTGGGAAAAAGAAAAAATCTACAGATTTAATTCAAATTCAAAAAAGAAAATTTATTCTATAGACACTCCTCCCCCAACTGTCTCGGGCAAGATGCACATAGGCCATGCATTCTCATATTCGCAGCAGGATTTTATTGCTCGATATAAAAGAATGATGGGCTATAATGTTTTCTATCCATTTGGCACAGATGACAACGGCTTGCCGACAGAAAGACTTGTTGAAAAACTGAAAAATGTAAAAAGCAAATCAATGTCTCGTTCTGACTTCACCTCTCTATGCCTCAAAACATTAAAAGACATTACTCCTCAATTTATCCAAGACTGGAAAAGCATTGGAATAAGCAGCGATTTTAATTTATATTATTCAACAATAGATAAGCTATCTCAGAAAATATCTCAAGAATCTTTTATCCAACTATATAAAAAAGGATTGATATATAAGGATAAGTTTCCAACTATCTATTGCCCTGAATGTCAGACGCCTGTTGCACAAGCCGAATTAGAGGACAGAGAGAAAACAACACAATTTGCAACATTGAGATTTAAAGTTCAAGCTCAAGAACTTCCTATTGCTACAACGAGGCCTGAACTTTTAGGAGCGTGCGTTGCGGTATTTGTTAACCCACAAGACAAAAGATACAAGCATCTAATAGGAAAAAAAGTATTAGTTCCTTTATTCAACTACGAAGTTCCAATAATAGCCGATGAATCAGCAGACATGGAAAAAGGAACCGGAGTTCTAATGGTTTGCTCATATGGAGACAAATACGATGTAGACGCAATAAAACGCCATAAACTGCCAGAAAAAATAATAATTAACAAAGAAGGGAAATTGACAGTCAAAGAATATCAAAATACAGCAATAAAAGAAGCAAGAAAAAAAATCCTTGAAGAGTTGAAAGCAAAAAATCTAATTATCAGTCAAAAAACAATAGAGCATGATGTTAATGTGCATGATAAATGCCAGACAGAAATAGAATTTCTCCCTGTTGAGCAATGGTTTATAAAAATACTTGATAAAAAACAAGAATTAATACAACAAGGGAAAAAAATAAAATGGCATCCAGAATACATGTTCAAACGCTATGAAAACTGGATAAAGGGCTTAGAATGGGATTGGAGCATCTCAAGAGACAGGCATTTCGGCATTCCAATTCCAATATGGTATTGCGAAAAATGCAATGAAATAATTCTCGCAAATAAATCAGAGCTTCCAATAGACCCGCAACAAACCAAAAAGAACTGCCCAAAATGCAAATCTCACGCAATTCCGGAAACAAAAATCCTTGATACATGGACAACATCCTCATTAACCCCTCAAATAGCATCTTCATTAGTAAACAACAAAATAAAAATTCCCTATTCTCTAAGACCGCAGGCTCATGACATAATAAGAACCTGGGCTTTTTACACAATTGTAAAATCTTATTTACATGAAAATAAAATTCCATGGAATGATATAACAATTTCAGGCTTCGTCACTCTTGAAGGCGAAAAAATGACAAAAAGCAAGGGAAATGTTATAAGCCCTCAAGAAGTAATGCAAAAATATGGCGCAGATTCTTTAAGATTCTGGGCAGCGAGAAGCAAATTAGGGGAAGATTTAGACTATCAGGAAAAAGACATAATCACGGGAAAAAAGTTCATAACAAAAATCATGAACGCGACAAAATTTGTTTTTCTAAATCTGAAACGCCAAGAAAAAAAGCCAAAATTAATAGAAACAGACAGGATATTTATCGCGCAGCTAAACAATTTAATAAAATCATCAACAGGCGCGTTCAATAATTATAACTACTCAAAAGCAAAATCAGAAACAGATAATTTTTTCTGGCACGCACTGGCAGACAATTACATAGAAATTATAAAAAACCGCGTTTATAATGGCAATGAGCAAGAGAAAGCATCTGCATTCTATACACTCTACAACTCATTGTTAACAATAATAAAACTATTCGCTCCGATAACTCCTTTTATAACAGAATATCTATATCAGGAATATTTCAAAAAATATGAAAAAGATAAGTCAATACATCTCGCAAGCTGGCCAATTCAAATAAAAATAAAAGAAACAAAATCAGATCAAGAAACATGGGATAAATTAATAGGAATAATCTTAAAAATTCGCCAGGCAAAATCAGAAGCTAAAAAGCCAATGAACGCGCGGATTATCCTAACATTGCCAGAAGAAGAAATAAAAGTATTTTTGAATGTTATGCACGATTTAATCGCAGTCTCCAACGCTAAAGAAGTCAAAAAAGGCGAGTTTAAGGTTGAGTTTGTATGAATATGAGATTAAGATAATAATATACTAATATGCAAATTCCCTCACATCTTCTTCTTTAATTTTCTCTTCACTTTCTATAATTTGAGATATCAAATCTATATCTTAAAGTATATCTATTGTTTCTTTAATATCTTCATATATTCAATTAAATATCTCCAAGTAATTAAAAAACCCTCAGATTTATTAACCTTTCTTCTTTTCTCCAAACATGCCAACAGAAACAATAGAAATCACAGGCAAGCAAAAGCAAGAATTAGAAGAACTCATAAACCTGCTTGGAAGCATAAGAGGCAGACATACAGAACTAGTAACAGTAATGATACCAGCAGGCTTTAATCTCTCAACAGTAACAAGACAATTAGAATACGAAAAATCAACAGCAGCGAACATAAAATCAAAGCCGACAAGAACAGCAGTTGAAAACTCCCTTGAAAGAATAATAAGAGAATTAAAAAATTACAAGCAAACTCCTGCTAATGGCTTAGCAATTTTCTGCGGCAATATTTCAAAAAAAGAAGGCGTCCAAGACATAGAACTCTGGGTCTACGAGCCTCCATATCCATTAAACGTAAGATTGTATCACTGCGATCAGACATTCGCCATAGCTCCCTTAAAAGAAATGCTGGAATCAAGGGAAATATATGGACTTTTAGTAATAGACCGACAGCAGGCAACAATTGGCATGCTGGAGGGCAAACAGATAAAAACAATAACGAAATTAACTTCAGGTGTTCCAGGAAAAGTAAGGGCAGGCGGACAATCTTCTCAAAGATTTCATAGGATTACAGAAGGATTGGCAAAGGAATTTTTCCGCAGAGTCTCAGACGAAATGAAAAAAGTTTTCTTTGACATGCCAAGGCTAAAAGGAATCCTTGTCGGCGGCCCTGTCCCGACAAAAGATGAATTCCTGGAAGAAGGCAATCTAGTAACGCAATTAAAAGAAAAGGTGATTGCAGTAAAAGACGTCGGCTATGTGGACGAGCACGGCCTAGAGTTACTTGTAGAAGAATCCCAAAGAGACATATCGGAGCAGGAGCTTATCAAAGAAAAAAATATCCTGGAAAAATTCTTTGAGACCCTCGGTAAGCATAGGGAAAAAGCAGCATACGGGCTTGAAAAGGTCAAGACAGCCCTTGAGAGAGGCGCAGTAGAAATTCTTTTAATTTCAGTAAAACTGGAAAAAAAAGAAAGAGATTCATTGGAAAAAATGGCAAATAATACAGGTTCAGAAGTAATTATAATATCCACAGAAAACCAGGACGGCGAGCAGTTCTATAATCTCACAAAAGGCGTTGGAGCTATCTTGAGATTCGCGATAGAATATGGCGAATCTTCCTAGTTGCCAAGATTCCCTATATTCCAAGAATAGATTAAAATCTAAAACAAAAAATCTTAAATACCCTCATATCTACAATAAATCATGAAAAAGAGAGTAAAAAAAGAGTCTTTGTCAATCTCAAAAAAAGTTGAAGAATATGCGCTAAACGACATAAAGAAAAAAATAAAAGAAAATCCTGCTCTTTCCAATCAGCTGTCAAACGCTGAAAAAGGCGTTCAAAATTCTGCCAGCGAAATAGAAGATTAAAATTAATGTTATGTATCCTCTAAAAAATTAATTAGTGTTAATATGTTCTGTTAATCATTATCAAAGTCCAACTAAAGATGACGGCAATATGAAAGTCGCTATATTATATAATTATTTCATTATCCTAAAGAGCATACTATAAGGCATTACAACATAACAAACAATTTAAATCCTATTTTCTCATGAAGAGACATGGAAAAAAAGAGAGAATATGAAGAATTGTCCCTGGAAGCAAAAAGTTTTTTCAATGCGAGAAAAGAGGAAATAATTGAATCTGCAAGAAAAGGCGAGCGGGTAATTCAGTTGCCATTTCCAAAATTATCAAAATTCTCGCCAAGACTTGCTGATAACATAATAGACAAACCAGAGGAAACGCTCGCATTATTAGAAAATGCCTTGGAAGAATCAGAATTCATAAAAAATCCGCGAATAAGATTATTAGAAGTCCCACAGACACTAAACATAAAAATCCGAGATATTAGAGCAAAACATCTTGATCAGCTATTAAGCGTAGAGGGTATAGTCAAGCAGGCATCAGAAGTTAGGCCCCAAGTTGTGAATGCTCGCTTTGAATGTCCGAGCTGCGGCGCAATTCTTTCAGTCTTGCAAGTTGACAGAAAATTCAGAGAGCCCTCAAGATGCTCCTGCAATTGGAAAGGCAATTTTAAAATACTCTCAAAAGAAATGGTTGATGTACAGCGCATTGTTATTGAAGAATCTCCTGATACATTAGAAGGCGGAGAACAACCAAGAAGAATAAACTCGTTTCTAAAAGAAGACTTAGTTGATCCGAAAATGGAGGAATGGATCACCCCCGGAAGCAGAGTAAGAATTAATGGAATATTAAAAGAAGTTCCTGTTCCTTTGCCCGCAGGAATCTCAACCCGTTTTGACATAGCATTGGAAGTAAATAATACAATAGCGTTAGAAGAATCATTTGAGAATCTTAAAATTAGAGACGAAGATATAAAAGAAATTTTGGAACTGGCCGCTGATCCAAATATATTCAAGCGATTGGCGCAAAGCATTGCGCCAAGCATCTACGGATTTGTTCAGATAAAAGAGGCAATACTATTGCAATTATTCGGCGGAGTTAAAAAAACAAAATCAGATGGCGGCTCTACAAGAGGAGATATACATATTTTATTAGTGGGCGATCCTGGCGTCGCAAAATCCGTAATGCTAAAATTTATCGCAAGCATAGCTCCAAAGGGGCGTTATGTATCAGGAAAAGCAGCGACAGCAGCAGGCATGACAGCGGCAGTAGTGAAAGACGAATTCTTAAGGGGATGGTCCTTAGAAGCAGGAGCAATGGTGCTTTCAAACAAAGGATTAGTTGCGATAGACGAAATAGAAAAAATGAATGAGCATGATAGGAGCACAATGCACGAAGCAATGGAGCAGCAATGTTATCATAAAGATTTGGAACTAACCTTTACAGACGGCTCAAAAGAAAAAGTAGGAAAGTTTGTGGACTCTATAATGGAAAAAAACAAAGAAAGAACGCAGCAGGGAATAAATTGTGAAATCTTGCCATTGAATCAGGATATAAAAATTCTGACAACTGATTTCGAATCAATTTATCCAGTTAAAATAAACAAAATAAGTAGGCATCTTGCACCTAAAAATCTTGTTAAAATAACTCTTAATAATGGAAGAAGCATAATAGTAACGCCAGAGCATCCCTGTTGGGCAATAAAAGAAGGAAGAATTACCACTATTCCTGCGGCAATGCTAAGAATAAATGAATTTTTTCCTATACCAGGGGAACTACCAATAGAAGGAGAGAAGCAGACTTTCAATAAAAAACCATGGGAAAATGGTCCACAATTATGCAAATTACTTGGTTATCATATAAGTGATGGATGCTACGAATTAAATAGGGGGAAAAAGAATGGTATTCAATTCTCAAATAAAAATAAAGATTTAATTGAAGATTACGCCAATGCTATAGACTCTATTTTTAACAAAAAACCTCTAATTACATATAGCAATGATAAATATGCAGTAAGGGTAATCTCAAAAGATATTGCAGATTTTATGAAGTCTCTAGACGGGAATCTAATGGAAAAAGGCACATTGAAAGCAATTCCTGGAGAAATCATGAAATGCAAAAATGAAGATTTAACATTTTTATTAAGAGCGTTGTTTGATGGTGACGGAACGGTTGTAAATGTAAAAAGAAACGGATGCAGAATAGGCCTAATATCTGAAAATGCCAGATTAGCAGAGCAGGTAACTGAATTATTATTAAGATTTGGTATTCTATCTTCAATATATATTGATAAAGAGTTCTATAGGGTGGATATTTCGGGACAGGCAAACATTTTAAAGTTTTATCAAAATATAGGTTTTCTTTCAAAAAAGAAACAAAAAAGACTTGAGGAATACCTTAAAAAACAAAAAACATATCGCTCAATTTCTGATATAGTCCCAAATGTAACAAATAAAATAAGGGAGATATTCAAAACATTAAAAATAAATCAACAAAAATATCTTAAAAATCAAATTTGTTTGAATTGTAATAAGCATAGAGTATTTTTACAAAAAATGATAAACATAGCTGAAGAAAAAATTGATAGGTTATTGCAAGCGAAAGAAAAAATAAAAAATTCAGACAACTCTAAAGTATTAGGTCAAATTAGAGAATATCTGGAATTATCCGTGCTTAATATCTCAAATAAACTAAAAATCACAGATTATGTGCTGTCACAACATGAAAAAAAAGGAGTTCAAAACAAAAAATACAAAGAAATTATTTATTTAGAAATAGAAAACATGCTGGCTATTTTGACAGAATTAAGGGAATTAAAAAAACTGGCCTTTGGGAAAATTAGATGGTCAAAGATAAAGTCAGTTGAAACAATAGCAAATAATGATAAATGGGTTTATGATATTACCATCAAACCAACGCATAGCTTCATATCAAATAACATGGTGCTTCATAATTCTGTTACAATCTCCAAGGCAAACATCCAGGCTTCTCTAAGAGCAGAAACAACTGTTCTCGCGGCAGGCAACCCAAAGCTCGGAAGATTCGACCCCTACACACCGATTCCCCAGCAAATTGATATCTCTCCGGCTTTATTGAGCAGGTTTGATGTTATATTCATAATCCGAGATATCCCTAACAAATCAATAGATGAAGCAATAGCCACTCATGTTCTCGAAGAGCACAAACAAGAGGTTATCAGAAACATAATAGAACAAAAACTATTTAGAAAGTATATTGCCTACGCAAAACAAAAAGTAAAGCCAAAACTGACAGATGAAGCAATCGAAGAAATAAAAAACTTTTATGTTAGGCTTAGAAATCAGTCTGTTAAAACCGAATCTGATATAAAGCCAATTCCTATAACTGCTCGTCAATTAGAAGGAATAGTGAGACTGGCAGAGGCACACGCAAAAATCCATCTTAGAAAAGAAGTAACGCCTAAAGATGCAAAAAAAGCAATAGAACTATTAAAAACTTCGCTCTCGCAAGTAGGCTATGACGAGGAAACCAAGACGTTTGACATCGACAGAATAACAACAGGCATAACCTCTTCAAAGCGTGGGAAAATCCTTGCTGTTAAAGAAACAATCCTACAGCTGGAATCGCGTCTAGGCAAGCTTATTCCAATAGAAGAATTAGAAAAGCTTTTAATAGATAAAATCTCAAAAGCAGAATTAGAAGAAGCATTAGAGCAATTATCAAAAGTAGGAGACATATTCAAACCAAAAAAAGGCTACATACAAAAAATATAAAATGAACACGTCAACAGCAACAGAGCAATTCAAGAGGCATATCGCTTATAAATTCAGGATCGGGAAAATACTCTCAGGAAAGCCAATCCTTGAAAACGACAAGCTTAGATTCCTCGAGATAGACAACAAAACAATAATAAGAACAAATGTAATAGCCAATGTAATAGACAAATTTGTTCAAGAAGGAGAAAAAAAATACGCATCTGTAACATTAGATGATGCAACAGGCCAAATAAGGCTAAAGGCATTTGGAGATGAAATATCAAAATTCTCGCCATTAAGTCAAGGAGACACAATTCAAGTCATAGGCCTTATCCGCTATTGGAACAACGAAGTTTACATCGCGCCAGAAATAATAAAAAAGAAAGATCCCGCATTTCTCTTAATAAGAAAGCTGGAGCTCGAGGCAGAAGAGCCAAAGTCCATGGAAAAAGAAAAATTAATAGAGCTTAAAGACAAAATTGTCTACATGGTTAAGGAAGCAGAAAAAGACGACGGCATAGATACTGAAAAAATTATTTTGGAGTTAAAGGAAAATTCCTCAATAATAAATCAAGAAATTAAAAAGCTCTTGGAAGACGGGCTTGTCTACGAGCCCCGCCCGGGAAAATTAAGATATCTAGGATAATTTATTTCTGCATAAATAATTCAAATAAACGTGCTTTTCTAAATTAACCTTAGATGCATGAATAACGACAAATCTTTTATCTAAAATATTACAGAGCTCTTCATCTTTATACAAAGAGTAAAATCTTCTAGCGGCCCATATCTTTCATCTTCAATCCATCCCTCAAAATCGCCTTCTTTCATTCCTAAATAAAAAATACCTCTGGCTTTAAGCAAATCCTTTATTTTGTCTAAAACAGCTAAAAAATTATTTTTAGGCATGTGCAAAAGCGAAGTATAAGCCCAAATGCCATCAAAAGCGTCTTTAAATTCCAAGTCTTCCACATCCATAACAAAAGCCTCAAGTCCTCTCTTCTTGCACAATTCTATAATTACGGGAGAAATGTCAACGCACAAAGGTTTCAATCCTTGCTCTTTAAAAAATAAAGCATCTCTTCCAGCGCCGCAGCCTATATCTAAAATATCTTTCCCTTTCAAACTTTTAATAAATAAAAGAGCGTCATCTAAAATATGTTCCTTAAGATAATTCTTAGTTCTGTCTTCAAATTCACTTACGTGCTCATCATAAAATTTCCTTGTGATGTCTTTTCTATCCATAAAAATAATAAGAGCAGTTATATATAATAATTTCTAAATTATTTCTTAATGCCCAATTTCTGCCAAAAACCCTCTTTCTTCCTGTTTAATCTCAGAGCAATCCAAATCAGCAAAACAAGCGCAGCAAGCAAAAGCAGGAATCTCCACACATCGCTCAAATTCTGCCAGTTTCTGATGCTCCCGTAAATTATTGCTCCAACTCCAGAAGCCATTAAAGCGCTTCCAACAGGCTCAATGCTCAAAATAGCGAAGCCAAGAAAAAGAGTGATAATACCAGCAATCAAAGATATAACAAAAATTATTTTTGAATATTTCTTATTTGCGTCATTAAACTCTTTGTTGCAGAAATCGCATTTCTCTATAGCAATAGTACAGCCATTGTCGTCATATTCAAAAATTGGCTGTCCGCCATCTGCATAACACTGCTCCTGAGCTTCCTGCAAATTTCTTGAGAAAGTGCAATTTGCTCCTGTCCCATAATCATACGCTTTTATAGGATATCTTCCTCCCTCTGCCTTACAAAAATCGTCATATTTAGGAGATGGATAAAACGCCTCAATCCCATATCCAAGCATAAGCATGTAAACAATAAATATTCCAATCCCTAATATTAGATTCTTTACGCTGAACATAAAAACAATAAAAATAAGTAGGTTTATAAATTCTTCTTTAACTTCAGATAAATTTAGCCTTAAAATCAACAAACATTTAAAAAAGCACATTCTTATAAAAAATATGGATAATGAATTTGATTTAGTGCAGAAGTTAACATTAGCTGGAATAGTGGCATCCTCTTTGTGCCTTTCTGCATTGGGATGGAATTTAAGTCTGTCCATTATAAATAGTTTAGCAGATAAATTTTCTAAAAAATAAAAACGCAAGAAGAATTAGATCAAATTATTAGAGATGGGGCACAAAAATTATGTATTCAAGATGATATTAAAAGCACATTAAAGCATTCTAGAAATTACGCATATGTATGGAAATGGAACAATAAATATGAAATAGTTATGGGTGAACTTAACGCCAATAAAACTAAGGTAAGACATGAATTATACCATATTTATAAAGGACATTGTAATAAAGAATTCAGGATTATCCCTTACCTATTTAAGGAAGAGGCTCAAGCTATTTTATATTATATAACCGGAATAAAACTTTAGCCTCCATCATCTTTAAAAAGACTTCAAACCCAATATAAAAATGGAAAATTACGATGAAATGCTGAAAAAAGCATACCTTAAATTAAAGATTGTTAGTCACAATTCGGAAAGATTTGAAATTCCAAAAGTAGAAGGCCTCGTCGCAGGAAAAAACACAATAATCGTAAATATCACTGCAATTGCCTCATATCTAATGCGCCCTATCAAGCATCTGATAAAATTCCTTCAAAAAGAATTGGCAGTATCAGGAAAACTTGAAAATGATCGTCTAATATTAAACACAAAATTAAATTCAGCAAAAGTCAATGAAAAAATAGAACTATATGCAAAATACTTTGTCATATGCAACGAATGCAGAAAGCCTGATACAGAGATAATATCAGAAAAGGGCATAAAATTCAAGCACTGCCTTGCATGTGGCGCTAAATCCCCGACAAAATACGCAATTTAATAAAATCTAAATAGGAAGAATGTCAATATTGCTCATGAAAATATATTATAAACTAATATATAAAATAATATCTAATAAAAAAATTAGACAGTAAATTTTAAGATGTATATAAAAATCCATAGGTCATACAGAAATGTTGTCGCGCTATGCGACGCAGACTTAATAGGAAAAAAATTCGAAGAAGGAAAAAAGCAGTTGGATGTAAGAGAGAATTTCTACAAAGATAAAGAAATAACAAAAGAAGAGGCAGTTAAGCTGCTAAGACGGCAGGCAAATGAAGATTCAACATTCAACATAGTCGGCAAGAAGTCAGTCCAAGCTGCCATAGAAGCAGGACTAATAACAAAGCAATCAATTCACAAAATAAAAAACATTCCATTCACTTTAATTCTAATCTAAAAAATGCAGACAATAATCTTCAAAAACTTGAAAGAATTGAAAAGAGCAAAAAACGAGCTGGAAAAAAAGCTAAACATTAAAATAAAAATCAAAGCAAAGAAAGTAGAAATCAGAGGAAATTCATTGGAGGAATACGAAGCCTCCATTGTCTTAGACGCGATTAATTTCGGCTTTTCGGCAAAAAAAGCTCTTGCTCTAAAAGAAGAATCTAAGATATTCCGCATACTAAATATAAAGAATTTTACGAGAAAAAAAAATCTAAAAGAAGTTAGAGCCAGAATAATAGGCAAAGAGGGCAAAACAAAAAGAACAATAGAAAACATAGCAGAATGTAACATTATAATTAAAGACAATGAAATGGGCATTATCGGAGATGCTGAATCAATAAAAGAATTGATAACAGGAATAACTAATCTTATAAAAGGAACAAAGCAGTCAAACACCTATCGCTATCTGGAAAGATTAAATAAAAGAAAAAATAGGAAATTTTAATAAATAACCAAATCTTTATAAAACTCGTTTATCTCAAAATTCTAAGTCCCTGTAGCTCAGACTTTCCGAGACCTTAAATGAGTTAAGAAAGGAGCATTCGGTAGAGCACGTGGCTGTTACAAGCCAGTCTTACTGCGGTAGGCCTCATAGAAACCACGGGGTCAGAGGTTCGAGTCCTCTCAGGGACGTTTCACTAAAGAATCCAAGCCAACAACCCAGCCGAAATAATAACAATTATTAAAACAATAATGAAAAATCTTTTTCTGCGTTCTCGTTTCCTTCTCTCGTAATATTTCTTATATGCCTCTACAATATCTCTCTTCTGCTCATCGCTCATCTTAGAGCTCTCTGCCTCAGAATAATCAAAGCTCATCAATCCTCCAGTTTCAACTCTTTCACTCATAATAAAACAAAACACAAAACACTTATAAACATTTTCATATTAATCATTAAATGAGAGACATAATTCTTGGGAAGCTAAGGCATAAAGAATTTCGTTATAGTCATGGAGAGAATAGCAAATCAACGCCATTTGAGATTATATTATCAATAATAATTGCGATTCTTTCCCTGATTTATCTAACCTCATTGGAAGATTTACGAATATTGGTTTTCATAATACCTATTTTGACTTTAACATTCATAGTTGTAAAAATTAGGCACATAATAAAAGAGAAAGGTACTGTGCTGGAGGATTACACTATCACGGCAGTAATGATAATCTTCCTTTTATTGTATATAATTCTAAAAGGCAGAATAAACTCTGCCCTAACAATAGTTTTCATCTTCATGCTCTTTTATTCTGCAGGGGTAATGATATGGCTAAAAGCAAGAATAACTTCAAAAAAGATAACGCATTTTATTATAAGTTACATAACGACAATAATTCTTACAATTCTTTTGTTTGCGGGAGCATATACATCTGGAACAGGCGCATTTTTAGAAGCAGAAAAAGTAAAAGAATTAAAATTCCGCGAGGCTCTATATTTCAGTTCAATGACATTCACTACAGTAGGCTATGGAGACATAGTCCCTTTAGGAATCTACCGCTTATTTGCATCTCTTGAAGCTATACTCGGAATAACTATCAACACAGCTCTTATCGGATATATTCTAGCATCAACAAGAGAAAATTCCTGAGTGATTCTTTTTTAAACCCTCTGCTATTTTTATCAAAATAAAATTCAAAACACTTATAAATATTTCTGAAAATTAAGGCAAAATGCCTATAGACTTAAGAAATAAATATAATAATATCAACATAACTATAATCCAAACAATCCTAGGATCTATTTGTGCTCTCTTATTTTTTCTTTCTGTTAATCTCTCTAAAACTTTAATTCTAACATCCATATCATCAAATAATTTCTTAGAGTTTAAAGACTTTCTTATCTCAAATATATCCTTTTTATTAATTTCAATATCATATAGCTCTCTTTTATATATTTGATAAACAAAATAAATAACTGAAAATATAATAATTGAAGCAACCATTATACCAAAAATAATGAGAGATTGTATTTGTATCTTATCGGTTGCAGAGATAATAAAAAATACTGCAGGAATAAGCAATGAAGCTATTGCGACAAATAAACTAATGACATTAAGAGTTTTGTCTCTATCATTCATAAAAATCAAATAATCTTAACATTTTTAAATATTATATCAATCGATTAAATATGACAGTCTCAAACAAGAAAAAAACAATCCTCGTAGCAATGTCCGGCGGCGTAGATTCAAGCGTAGCCGCGCTCCTATTGAAAAAGCAAGGTTATAATGTAATAGGCGCGTTCATGAAAAACTTTTCAGATACGAAAAACCCTATCACAGGCGAATGTTCCTACATAGAAGACCAAAAAATGGCAAGAAAAATATCAGCAATTCTTGACATTCCATTAATAACTTTAGATTCAGAAAAAGAATTCAAAAAACAGGTCATAAATTACATGTTCAAGTCATATTCAAACAATCTAACGCCAAATCCAGACATATTATGCAATAAAACAATAAAATTCCCTCTTCTCTGGAAAGAAGCTAAAAGATTAAAAATAAATTATATTGCAACAGGTCATTATGCAAAAATCAAAAAAACAAAGTCTGGCTTTCAATTATATGAGGGAAAAGACAAGGCGAAAGACCAGTCTTATTTTCTTTCGCAATTAGCACAGAATGACCTCTCCCGCACGTTATTCCCACTGGGAAATATGAAAAAAACAAAAGTCAGAAAAATAGCAAAAAAAAACAATCTCCCAAATTATAACAAAAAAAGCACAACTGGAATCTGTTTTGTTGGAAAAGTTAATATAAAATCATTCTTGGAAAAGAAAATAAAAAACAAAAAAGGCAAAATCCTTGATATAAATAACAACATAATTGGCTATCATCCAGGGATAATGTATTCCACAATTGGCCAGAGAGTGGGCTCAAGATTAGGATTTCAAATAACAAAAAAGATTAATGAAAAGTTGTATGTGGCAGAAAAAAAGAAGCCGAACACAATGATTATAGCTCCAAAAAACCATCCTCTCCTTAAAAGGCAAATAATAAAAATAAAAGCCGTTCATTTAATAAATCCAAAAGAGAAAATTTCAAAAAACCTAAAAGCAAGAATCAGGCATCTAGGAAATCTTTATCAAGGAAAATTAATAAAGAAAAATAAGAGCTATTATTTCAAATTTACGCGTCCTATTGAAGCAATTGCAGAAGGCCAGTTCATAGTTCTCCATGACAAAGATAAAATCATTGGCGGGGGAGAAATCAGATATTTGTTATAAGCTCTATTTCTGCAATTTGAGCACCTCATACATCATTAAATAATGATTATCCACATTTTTTATCTCATTCAATCGCTCAATATCTACAAAGCAAAAACGCTTGGACTCAAAAGAGGCATAATCACATTTCAAAGAATAAAATCCACAATCTTTAAATTTCGTATCGTTAAAAATCCTATTAGGGATACCCAACTCGTAAACCTCGCCTACTTTTATACCAGGTTGCTCATTATTGCTTAAAATAGCCCTCAAAGGGAATACGCCCTCGCCGTCAATCACAATAATCCTTCCATCCAAAAAACCAGAATTCTGTATTTTATTCCTGTCGCCTTTCTCTAAAAAGGTATTAATATATCTAAATGAATCATGTGTATGCCCTATCATAATAATCCAGCGATAATCAACACCTTTTTATATATTATTATATCCTAATAATCATGGAATTTAATGCAATAATAAAAAAAAGGAAGTCAGTAAAAGCATTTATTTCAAAAAAACCAAGCTGGAAATTTATCCTTGATGCGATTGAAGCGGCAAATCAAAATCCATTTGCAGGCAATCACAACAACCTAAAATTTCTTATCATAGAAGAAAAAGAGACAATAAATAGAATAGCAAAATTAGCTGAACAAACCTGGATTAGCGAATCTAATATCTTAGTTCTTGTATGTTCTGATGAAACGCATTTGGAAAACATATACGGAGAAAGAGGCAGAGTCTATTCAAGACAGCAGGCAGGTGCTGCAATCCAGACGCTATTATTAAAACTAGTTGATTTAGGCTTGTCAGCTTGCTGGGTCGGCTCGTACAAAGATGAAATAATAAAAGAAATACTTAAAATTCCCCAGCACATTCAAATTGAAGCAATAATCCCAATTGGCTATGAAAATAAAAAAGCACAAAGCAAAAAGCCGGGAAAAAAAGAACTAGAAAATACAATTTTCTGGGAAAAATGGGAAAATGAAAGGCGCCCTCCTCTCTTCAAAGAGCCCAAAGATCCCAGTGCTTTTCAATCCTGAATAAAATATTAAGACGCTTTAAAAAGAGAAATAAAAGAAGAAACTAATTTAGATATTTATGATATAAAATTTATTTGCTTTCAAGAATTTATTTTTGATGAAATTTTCTATAAAAAAGACATTTTATATTCCTTGATTATTCATGCAAAACAAATTCTAAAGAAATAAAATTAAATGAAGAGGGACAAGAATATTTATGGACAACTTTAGAGCAAGCATTAAAACTCCCTATTGAGCCATATACAAGAAAAACAATTAGAGAATATAAAAAACAAGTCAGAAAATAAAAAAGGAAAAAATAAATAAAAAAGGAAAAAAGAGGAAAAATCCTCTTAAAAATTAGTTATAAAATTCAATTCCTAGCTCAGACATCTGAGGCTTTACAGAAATCTGCCGCTCTTCAGAGCGTCTCCCTAAAATATAAGGCGATTTGACTCCTGTCATTATTGTGATAACCCTAACGCGATTGGCAAAATCCCTGTTGATTCTCGCTCCGATAATAACCTGTGCGTCTGTGCTTATGTTCTCTGTGACAAGCTCTCCAACTCCGGAAAACTCCTCAAGCTTAAAATCAGGCCCGCAAGTTATGTGAATCAAAGCTCCAGTCGCTCCCTTGTAATCAACGTCCAAAAGTGGATGCGTTAATGCCTGCCTAACCGCCTCGTCAACTCTGGCTGTCGTGTCGCTTTCTCCGACTCCGATAACAGCAACCTCTCCGTTCTTCATAATTGCAGAAACGTCCGCATAATCCAAGTTAATTAATGAAGGCAAGGTAATTGTTTCCACAATTCCTTTTATCATTGTACTAACTAGCTCGTTCGCAACTGCAAATGCCTGCTCCATAGGCAAATTGCCTGCTATATCAACTAATCTGTTGTTATCAATAAGAATAGCCGTATCAACAACCTCTGTTAATTCCTGCAAGCCAAACTCTGCTTTCTCGTGTCGCGCTTTTTCGCAATCAAATGGCATTGTCGCTACAGCAATAACAACTGCTCCAGATTCTTTTGCTAACTGTGCAATAACAGGCGCTGCTCCTGTTCCAGTTCCTCCGCCAAGTCCGACATTGATAAATACCATGTCCGCGCCTCCGGCAGCTCTTTTCAGTTCAGAAAGTGATTCTTTAGCAGCCTCTCTTCCCTTTTGAGGAAATCCGCCACATCCAAGACCTCTTGTCAATTCCTTTCCAATTAGAACTTTCTCATCCGCCTTTGTAATGCTCAAGTGCAATGCGTCTGTGTTAACGCCGTAAATAGTTGCTCCGTTGATTCCTTTGTTAAACAGCCATGTAATTGCGTTACAGCCAGCTCCTCCAACACCGAAAACCTTGATGTTTGCCTTGCCAGCCCTTAATTCGTCAAAATTAATGCTGTGACTCTGCGCATGTTCCACAGCTTCCTTTGCAAAATCTAATACCATAATAGAAACCTCCTTTCAATTTTTCTTGAAATCATGGAAAAATTAGATAAAAACACTTTAAATATTTGACTATTGTCGAACATATTAGTCGACAGTTCTAAAATCAGCCAAAATTCTGCGTCGTAATGAAAAAATAGTAACTAGAAAATACGCAGTTCGCCCATGCTAACATATTCTTCAAAAAAAATGATAAAATTCAGTACTTAAATCTTCTCCAATACAACAGCTCTAACGCCATTTTCCTCGCATAATTTGACAAAGTTATTGGCGTCTTCAATAATCCCTGCAACACCAGCTCCATAATGCATTGGTATTGCCAAATTGCATTTTATCAAGCTAGCAGTTTCTGCAGCCTCTTCAGCATTCATAACATATTTCCCTGAAACAGGCAGCAAAGCAACAAACTCATTTCCATGCTTTCCATATCCTGTCAAATTCTTCATCTCAGGAATTTTATCTGTATCTCCTGCATGATAAAAAATAACATCATCAAATTTTATCAAATAGCCAAGCCAGCCTTCTTTTTTTGGATGATAATCCTTATCAACATTATAAGCGGCTAAAGCTTCTACTTTAATCTCCCCGAACTCCAATTTGTCTCCTATCTCTATAATCTGCATTTCAACGTCGTCAATTTTCGTGATCTTGCTCTGAGAATCAGGAGAGATCACAATAATAGTCCCTTTCTTAGCCAACCTAGTTATATCTTTAATACTACAATGATCATAATGGCTATGCGTTATCAAAATAAAATCCGCTTTTTCTATCTTATCAGAAACGTTATATGGATCAATCACAATTCTCTTCCCATTTTCATTCACTATTAAGAATCCAGAATGCCCTAAAAATTCAATTTTAATTCCCTTAATTTCCATCTAAACAAAAGTAAAACAAATTTTTTAAAGTTAATTATGCTCCAGAAAATAAAAATTATTAAATATATAAACCATTTCAATATATGATGCTGAATTGGAGAGACAAACTTAAACAAGAAACTAAAATAATAACGCAGAAATGTAATTATAATGGCTGGGATGGCTACGATGCAGTCTCAATAAATCAGTCTTCTCTAGAACAAACACTAAATCTTATAGATCTTCTTCCAAATAATATACAAACTCCAGAAATAAGTCCGGAACCATCAGGTAATATGGCTCTAGAATGGCATCCTAGAGAAAATCTTATATTATCTATATCTGCCTGTGAAAATAAAATAAGTTATGCTGCAATATTAGAAAATAAAAAAATTAATGGTGAAGAATATTTTGCTATTATTCTTCCAAAAAGTATTGAAGAAATATTATTAAAATATTTTATAAAATAATATCATAATCCTTCAATTTCCCTCGCAATAGAAAGCATCTTTCCTTCCTCCCCCTTGGCGCACATTACCTGCATTCCAATAGGAATTCCTTCAATCTTTCCGGCAGGAATAGAAACAGCGCATATTTCAGCCAAATTCGCAGGAATCGTTAACGCATCAGAAGCATAAATCTCTTTAGGCTTCATCTTAGCTCCGGCGCCAATTTTCCAAGGCAGTATCGGAACAGTTGGGAGAATAATGCAATCAATTCCTTTTTTCGCGAAACAGCTCTCAAATTCTTCCTTAATTATTTCCTTCACTTCCAATGCTTTTCTATAATATCTTCCTTTAAATTCAGCCTTGCTAGTCTCGCTCCCTCCTAAAATTCTCCTTAAAACCTCTTCTCCGCAACTTTCTTCTATTCTCTTTCCATATCTTCTTCCATCAAATCTCCTTGTTGCTGAAAAAAACTCTGTATAAACAAGAGGATAATAAGTCTGAACAGCTAGCTCAATATGCTTAATCTCAATCTTTTCTATTTTCCATCCAAATCTTTTCTTAATGTTCTCTATTTTAGTTTCAATCAATCTCTCAATCCGATTATCAATGCCATCAACCCTAACAACCCCTACCTTAATATTTTTTACATTGGCTATTTTTATCTCATTAGAATCAAATGTGGTAGTATCCATATCATCTTTCCCTCTGATAATATCTAAAATTAAAGCAGTATCTAAAACGTTTTTAGCAATTAGCCCAATCTGATCCAAGCTCATTGATAAATCAATTAATCCATATCGCGAAACTAATCCATAAGAAGGTTTAACTCCAACAACCCCGCAATAAGAAGCAGGATTTCTTATGCTTCCTCCCGTATCGCTTCCTAAAGCAACATCGCAAAAACCTGCAGCAACAGCAGCAGCGCTTCCAGAACTAGAACCCCCAGGAATCTTTCCAAAAGCATTTGGGTTCTGCGTAGCTCCAAATGCGCTGCTCTCACCGCTACTTCCGCAAGCGAATTCATCCATGTTTGTCATCCCAATAATAACCCCGTCCTCTGCTCTAATTTTAGAAATAACACTAGCATTATAAGGAGCCCTATAATTTTCCAAAGTCTTAGAAGCACAATTGCAAATCATTCCTTTAACATTAATATTGCTCTTCACTCCAAAAACATATCCATAAAGCCGCCCTTTCTTTACCTTTTTATCAATCTCCTTAGCCTCTTGCAAAGCATTTTCATTCAAATGCAAAAACGCATTTATCCTCTTGTCTTCTTTTTTTATCTTATCTAAATATACTTTAACCTTTTCTTCAACTTTCATAATAATATACAAAAAGAATTAGTTAAATATCTTACTAAAACTGCTGTAGAAAGTTTAATAAAATAAACCGCCTCTAATCGATTATTTTAGTTTATTATCTCATTTTAGATTAGAAGAATCTTTCCTTAAAATAATAAAAAATTAGCTTTGTTTCTTAATCATTTCCCAAATACCAATAACATTCCCCTCTGTATCAGAAATCTGCGCATAAAATCCCATGTCACCTACTTGCCTTTTTCCTATAACAACCTTTCCCCCAGCTTTCTTTACTTTCTTAACATATTCATCAACACTTTTGACATCAATCACAATAACCGGGCTCTTCGCAGAACTCTCGTCTCTCTTATACATCCCTCCATTAATTGCCCCTGATTCTTTAGGCATCATCTTTTCATCAACCTCTACAGTATGAACCATATGATAATTCATTTCAGGAATCTCATTAATCTTCCACCCAAAAACCTTGCTGTAGAATTCCTTAGCCCTTTTAGCGTCATCAAAAGGTATCTCAAAATGCACTACTTTATCCATGATTTTATTGGGATAATAGCCTATTTAAACCTTACCAAAAATTTATATAACCTATAATCATATAATTATATGACAACAACGATACAAGTAGAAGATAAGACTTTGCTTTTATTGAAAAAGCTAAAAGATGAATTAATGGCTAAATCATATGATGAAGCAATAATAAAACTCGCAATTAAAAAGACAAAAACAAAGTCTATGGCTGGCTCATTAAAGAAATATTATAAAAAAGGAGAGACTCTTAAAGATATATTAAAAGAATTGCAAAATGAAAGAAGAAGATCAGATAGATTCTGAAACGCTTGATTCTTCAGTTATCTTGGCTTATTTATTTGAGGGAAATTTTCAAGATTTAATAGAAAGCGAAAAAATATTTTTTATATCAATTTTATCTATTTTTGAAATAAAGAAGAAAATGCTGGAGAAAAAAATACCTGAAATTATAATAAATGAAAAATTAAAGTTTATTAAAGAAAAAACAATACAATTATCTTTAAATGAAGAAATAGCAGAAAAAGCAGCTGAATTATCAATAAATAAAAATATACCTGCAATAGATTCTTTAATATATGTCAGTTCTTTAATAAATAATTCATTATTTATTACATTAGATAATGATTTTAGAGAATTAAAAAATGTAAAAATTTTAGAAATATAGAATAACATTCACCACTCGACTCTCTCCAAATGCCTTCTAACGTAAACAATCTCCTGCAATTCATAAAATTCCAGGCTTGTTTCAATTTGATCAGAAAAATATCTTAACTGATAGTCTTTGTCTGTTTTTGGATTAAAAATCTCTATTGTCATTTCTTTCGTTTTACCATGGTCAATCAAGACATAATGCGCATCAACTTCATAATTAATGCCATCAACCTTGACTTTATCCCCTTTTTTCAATTGAGATATTGGCTTAGAGCCTTTGACGTTAATTCTCTTTATCTCTTCTCCGCCATCTCTACTGATTACGCTCCCTAATCTCTTAATCTCCTCTTCAGCAACATTAACATCCTTCATTAATTCCTCTTCAATTTTAGCATTCTTTTTAATTTTCTTCATTGCCATTTTTTCTTCTCTGCAATTATACAATCTCCATCTTTTGAAGGTGCATTATCAAACATTCTATTGCGAAAATCTTCATCACACTTCTGTCCGTCTCTTTCTTTTCTATATCCCCCTACACGCTTTTTAAATCCTCTCTTTTTTACTTTAACTCCCTCAAGTGCAGAAGCAAAATTATCCAAAATTTGCTTTGCTTCTTTTCTAATACTATCCTTTTCTTTTTCACTTATCATCCCACAGAAAAAAAATATTAGTTAATAAATCTATTCATTTTTTAACAAATTCTACATTATCTAAAGATTGAAATTCCTTGTCGCCTGTAAGAAATTTTATTCCTAATTCCTTAGCCTGAAAATAAGAAATGCAATCTGTCATAGATAATTTCTTCTTTTTATGTTCATATCTAAATTTCATTGCTTTTTTTATTATCTTTGCTGTTAGCTTAATTATAGCGGGCTCTACCTCATCCAGATATTCTTCAGAATTTTTTTCATTATCTTTTATTAGCTGATAGCAGAACTCTGCAAAAATAAAATCATTGATTATTATGTCTTTATCAACATATTTCTCGTAATTTTTATTATTATTTAATATCTCAATTAAGGCATATGTGTCATATAAAAATCTTTCAGTCATAAAGCTCTTCGTCCATCTCTTTCATTAATTGCTCTACTGGCTTGGAGAATTTATGTGCACCAAATAATTTTCTTAAATTAGGTTTTTCTTTTTTAAATAATATTGTTATCTCATCTCCTTCTCTTACATCTTCATTTTCTATTGCTCTTTGAGGCACAACTACTCCGAAAGAATTGCCCCATCTCCTCAACCTTGTTTTAATTTCTATCATGTATAAACAATATAATTATAATATTTAAACCTTTCTCTATTTTCAAAATTCAACAATCTTGTATCCGCAAATACCTAAATTATAAACCTCTGTCTTCCCAATTTTCTTAAAGCCCTCTCCTTCATGAATATGCCCGCAAAAAACATATTTGGGCTGTTTTCGTTTAATATAATCTAAAATTACTTTACTTCCAGCATGCAATCCTCGCCAATGTTTTGGTGCAAATTTTGCAGTAACTTTATCCAAAACACCATAAGGCGGTTGATGACAAACTAAAATATCAGCATCATAAAACTCTCTTAAAATTCTTTTTGCCTTTTTTGTATCTTTCAATGCGTCTTTCAATCTCTTTTCATAATTTTTTGGTTTAAATATTCTGACCCAAATATCATCAACAAAATATTCCAATCCTCCAATTTTAACGCCATTAAAATTCCGTAATCTATTATTAATAATTTCAACATTTTTAATTCTATCAATACTGCTAACATAAAGAGGCAATTTTAATCTAATTTTCCTTGCTCTTTTTTTAACTTCGGCATCAGTGCTTTCTACATTTCCAAATATAGCATAAATAGGTGCAAACTTAGATAAATATCTTAAAACATCTATAGAAGAATTATAAACCTCCATATATTGCGCTTTATCTTGTTGCGGAGTTTCCTCTAATTTAGGCAATCCTTTCTCTGTCTTTCTATATTCATAAAAGCAAATTTTCTAGCTAAATCCGCTTTACCTAAATCTCCAGTTAGTAAAATTAAATCGATTCCTTTCAAAGGAATTTTGCGCAATTTAGCAACATCTCCATGTGGATCACCTATTGCAATAATCCTCATCGTTTCCCCTTTCCCTCGTCTATGCCCCTCAAAATCTCTTGAACTGTAATAGGTTTCGCATCAAAATTTATTTTTTCCCATTCTTTAAAATTTTTTTGGCCTTCTAACAGACATTGAACATACACTCTAATAGTCTCCTTTTTTATTTCAGATTCGTTATAGCCCTTTTAATCATATATTTTTTAAATAATTCTGCTAATTCGGGGGTTAAGGCTTCCCTCTTTAGATTATCGTATATAGCTCCATCATCTAATCTATCTTTAATAATTTTTTTCTTATATTCTTCAAAATTTTTTACGAATTCTTTTATACTATATTCTTCCTGCCTATATTTTCTATATTCATCATCCACAAATGAATGAAATTCGAAAAGTGCTTCTTCTCTCGTCTTTTGCTCATTTGAACATCCTACTAATCCGCTTAATCCTAAAAAACCAATCAAAATTAATCTATCTAATGTTTTCTTCATTTCTTCTTTCCCTTTTCCCCGCCCTTCACTTTAGAAGCCAAGTCTAATTTAATGTGCGCCTCCTTCAATTGCTTATCATCAACTTCCGCAGGCGAGCCGTCCATAGTATTCTGCGCTGCTTTGTTTTTTGGAAATGCAATAACTTCGCGAATATCGTTATAGCAAAGCATTGAAGCAACTAATCTATCAACACCAAGCCCCATGCCTCCATGTACAGGCCCCCCATAATCATACGCCTCTAATAAAAATCCAAATTTTCTCCTAGCTTCCTCCTTAGACATTCCAATTACTTTCATAATTCTCTCTTGCAATTCAGGATTGCTGACTCTAATGCTCCCGCTCCCTAATTCAACACCATTCAAAACAACGTCAAATAAATCTCCCTTAACCTTTCCAGGATCTTTTTCCAAGAACTGCAAATGCTCTTTCTTAGGCATTGTGAACATATGATGCTCTGGCTCCCACTTCTTCTCATCTTTATTATACGCGAATAAAGGAAAATCATAAACCCAACAAAATGCAAATTCTCCCGAGTTACTATCTTTCCTTAAATCAGGCTTGTCGCTCTTGTATCTCTTCATAGACTCTTCATGAGTTAACCGTGCAAATTTCTTCAATTCAACTCCTAAAACTTTTTTAAAAACATATTTATACATTTCCTCAACAAATCCCATTATGTCGCTGAATTCAACAAAGCTCATCTCAAAATCAATCTGCGTATGCTCTGGCTGCCTGTCAGCTCTTAAATCTTCGTCGCGCAAACATCTAGCAATCTGAAAATATTTGTCAAATCCAGAAATCATCAAAATCTGTTTGTATAACTGCGGACTTTGAGGCAAGGCATAAAATTTCCCAGCATTCACTCGCGAAGGCACAATATAATCCCGCGCGCCTTCCGGTGTAGGTTTAACAAGCAAGGGAGTTTCAATCTCAATAAAACCATCCCTAATAAAAAACTCCCGAACAGCTTCAACAACCCGCGCCCTAAACATCAAATTTTTCTGCATCAAAGGCCTGCGTAAATCCAAGAATCTATATCTCATCCTTACGTCATCTCCGGCAACTTTCTTGTCACTTATTTCAACAGGCAAAACTTTAGACTTGGCAATAATTTCTATATTGTCAGCAAAAATCTCTACATCTCCTGTTTCCAAATCCTTATTTTCAGTTCCCTTCTTTCTAGCATTTACCTGTCCGCTAATGCAGGCAACATACTCCAATTTCAATTCATGCTTTCCAACAATAACAATCTGCGTTTTGCCGTATCTATCGCGCAAGTCAATAAAACTAATCTTCCCATGCTCCCTAATAGTATCAACCCATCCGCATAGCTTAACTTTCTTTACAATATCTTTCTTTCTCAATTCCCCGCATGTATGTGTTCTAAGCATAACTCTGAAAGAAAAACAAGATTTTTAATCCTTTCTCTCCAAAATCCAAAAAATCAAAAGCTTTATCAAGCCAATAAAATCAGCAATTGCATGAGAGTTAACTCGCCGATAAAATTTGAGATAGTAGCAAAAGATAATAAAACTAAAGCAAGAGCCGGCATTATTAAAACAAGACACGGAGATATAGAAACACCTTATTTAATTCCAGTGGCAACGCGGGGCGAGATAAAGGCACTCTCCCTAAAAGATATAGAATCTCTGCAAACCCAGTGCCTACTGGCAAATACATATCATCTACATCTTAATCCCGGCGATGAAAAAATAAAACAACAAGGCGGTCTGCACAATATGATGAAATTCCACAAGCCCATATTTACAGATTCTGGAGGATTTCAAGTGTTCTCGCTCGGTCTAGGTAAAGAACAAAGCATAAGAAAAATCGGATTTTTCCCTGGAGAAAAAATTCAATCAAATATAGGCGAGAACAATGTCAAAATAACTGAAAACGGCGTGCTCTTCAAATCTAAATATGACAAAACAGAGCATTTCATAGGCCCTAAAGAATCAATGCAAATACAATCTAATTTGGGCTCTAACATAATTTTCGCATTTGACGAATGCACCTCTCCAAGTTCCAATAGAGTGTATATCAAAGAGTCAATGGAGCGCTCTCATAGATGGGAATTAGAATCCCTAAAATATCACAACCAATCTCAAGCTCTTTATGGAATTATTCACGGGGGCTGGTTCAAAGATTTAAGATTAGAATCTGCACGATTTATCAATTCCCTTCCGTTTGAAGGCATAGCAATTGGCGGTTCCTTAGGAAGAACTAAAAAAGACATGCATAAAATCCTAGATTGGATAACTCCTGAATTAGACGCTCGTCCAAGGCACATGCTCGGCATAGGTTGGATAGACGATGTCTTTGAATGCGTTGAAAGAGGCATTGATACATTTGACTGTGTTGAAATGACTCGCATAGCAAGACATGGAAGTCTTTATGTCACTCCAAGGGCAGGCGGCACTTTAGAAAACAAATTCAGAATAGACATAGCAAAATCTATTTACAAAGAAGATAAAACTCCAATAGATAAAAATTGCTTGTGTCAGACTTGCCAAAACTATTCAAAATCAGAAATAAGGGCTTTGTACAAGCAAATGTTTCAGGAAAAAGACAATAAAGAAATAAAAATGCAGTATGGCAGATTAGCAACAATTCATAACGTCTATTTCATGCTAAATCTCACAAGCCAGATCAGGCAAAGTATAATCGCAGGCAATGGTAGTTTTAAAAAACTAAAAGAACATTGGCTAGGGTAATTAAATCTTAATTCCAAAAACTTATTGTAAAATCCTCTTAACTAAAAGTCTAAAAATCGAAAGCTTTAAATATTTAAACGTAATTATGTTTTTATACATAAATCAACTAAAGTAAAAATGGTAAGCATAACATTATCTATTCCAGAAGAAATAAGAAAAAAAATGAAGCAATATGATGAGATAAATTGGTCTGCTTTAGTTAGAAAAATAATCGAGAAAAAAGTACAAGAATTATCTTGGAAAGAGGAAATGCTCAAGCAATTAAAAAAAGAAGAAGAATTCACTAACTGGACAGTTGAAATGGGAAGAAAAATGAAAGCAGAAAGATTAAAAGAACTAAAAAATAAGGGTATAATAGTTTAAATGGAGTTAGTAATAAACGCAAATATTCTATTCTCAATAGCGAACCCTTTATCAAAAACAAGATATTTAATTGCTAACTTTCCATTAAGTTTATTTTCACCAGAATTTGCGAAGAAAGAAATAATGAAATATAAAGAAGACATACTAAAAAAAGCAAATCTAAAAGATTTTAATTCTTTTATAGATATACTAAATACAAGAATAAATTTTATTGATTTAAAAGAATATAAAGAACAAATGCAAAAATGCAAAGATATTATAAAAGACGAAAAGGACATAGAATACATGGCACTAGCAATGAAATTAAAAATTCCATTATGGACAAACGATAAATCATTAAAAAATCAAGATATAACAAAAATAATAACAACAAAAGACATAATAGAATTATTGGAATTTGAATAATTTAATATTATTATTTGCTCCGCAAAATCCTCTTAATAAGTTCCATCGCCTTTCTCTTATCAACCTTATTCCCAAATTCCTTGAGCACTAAGCCCATATAAGCGTTTTCTCTAAGCCCGGGCTTTTCCTTGACAATCTTCCTAATCCTCTCCTCTAATTCGTTATTTTCAACCTTTTCAACATGCAATGCCTCTTCAATCTTTTTCCCTTGTAAAATATTCCATAAAACCTCTTTAACATGCCCCTTATCTAATTTTCCATCGCGAACATGCTCTAATACCTGCTCCAAAACCCTTTCATTTAAAATATCTTTAATTTCATCAAAATCCTTCCCACTCTTAGAAGCAAATTCCTGTCTCCATAAAGTTATCATCTTAGCAGCTAAATTAGCGTCCTTATCATAAACGCTTATTAAAACATTAAACTCATCAAAACTCTCCTTATCGGCCAAAACTAAATTAATTAGCTCTTCGCTTAGCCCTTTCTTCCTTAATTCATCTCTTATATCTTGCTTCAATCTCGGCAATTCCTTCTTAATCCTATTAATTCTCTCTCTGCCAATTTTCAGCAGAGGCAAATCAGTTTCAGGATACATCCTCGCTCCCCCTGGAATGGGCCTTAAAAATTCAGTCTTTCCATCATCCAAAACATTTCTAACACCTCCTTCCTTATTATTATTTTTCAACTCTCCCAATTGCCTTTCAACTTCAAGCTCAATAGTCTTAAGCATAATCCTCGGCTCTTGAAAGCCCTTAATTTCAACCCTATTATGTCCTTTGACAGAAATATTCAAATCTTGCCTTATAGTTCCAATACCTCTTTTAACCCTGCAAGCCCGAAGAATCTCCCCTAACTTCAATGCCGTTTCCTTAATCTGCTCTGGAGTTCTCAAATCAGGCATAGTCCCTATCTCAACAAGAGGAATCCCTAATCTGTCCAATCTGTAAATAGCGCTATTTCCGCTCTTCTCTAGAATCCTCGCAGAATCCTCCTCAAGCATAATTGTCGCAATGCCAATTTTCCCAAACGAGGTCTCAACAAAACCATCATGAGCAATTAAGATCGTTCTCTGAAATCCGCTTGTATTTGAGCCATCAATAACTGTCTTTCTCATTATCTGCGTTATAGGATAAATCTCGCAATTCAAAAGCAATGCAATCTTCAAAGCTTCGTCTAAAGCTCCTTCATTTACCTCATAAGGAGGCGATTCATCAAGTTCGACCAAACAATTATTATCATTATATCCCTGATAAACAAATTCCTTTCCGAGTCCTGCCTCATATTCAACAGCCATATCAACCTCGCCGCTCTCTCCAGGAACAGCATGCAATTTCCTCCTAACAAAAAAATCAGGCTCTTCGCTTCTTAAAAAAGCAGGGCATCTACAAAACAACTTTCTGCCGACATCTAACTGCTGATGAATCTCTAAGCCTGCCTTTAATCCTAATTTCAAATAATCCATGAAAAATAAACAAAAAGGTAGTTATTAAAATTATCCTCTATTTATTTGAAAAAGAGGAAAAATCTTCTCATTGAATAAAGACTCAATTTCAGGCGTCTGAAATGCCGCAATTAGTTCCTCTCTCTTATAATCCTTAATATCCCTTAATATATCGTTGGCAGCTGCACCAACAACATTTCCAAAATTAAGGCGTTTTCCATGCGTACGTAAATTTTGAGCTGCTTTGATTAGCCTTCTCTTTGTAATGTACTTATCAATCCCCTTTCCGCCATAATCTATTTCACGAAATTCAGGGCTAAAGTACTTCTCCATACGTAAACCATTCTTAAAAGTATCGTGATATTTATGGATAACAATGCCCTCTTTTAGACCATCATAAAAGTCGCTCTTGCTCTGTACCAATTCGTCAGCTATCTCATTGTTAATATTGCCACTACGCAGAATAGGCAGTCTAACAACATTACTCTCCATATCCAAACTATTTACAAGTTCACTAGATTTATCTGGATGCAAATATCTTCCCTCATTTTTATCATAAACACCCAAAAGAAAAAATCTCTCCATATATTCAGGATTGTAGCAAATATGTCCAAAACCGTAATGAGTCCATTCCCCGCATAATATTTTATCTTCAGGTAAATGCTGAAGAGCTGGAACTGAATGAACCCAATTAAAAAGATTTAGAAAATAAAAAGATCCCAAATCTTGAGAAGTCAATCTTCTGGATCTGCTATAAGGAACTAGAATGCCATCCTCCTTCCTCACAGAACAATTCCCTCCATCAATTTTCTCGTATACAAAAAGGCCTCCATGGGAGCGTTCTGCCCCGCCATACTCTCGAACATGCATAAACTTAAAATTCTTTTCCACATTACTCGTCATTTCCTGAACCATTTAATTATATTCTCTTGGATTAAATGCTTGGAGATAATCCCTATAAGAAACACCCTCCGCTCTTGTAATAAGCGCATTTAAAGGTCTGTAAATATGTGAGTCAGGAGATACTACTGCAATTCTATAAGTCCCTTCTATATCAGAAGCCACATCTCCGCTCTCTTCTTGACGAAGGCGAAATTCAAATAAGGATTTGACAGCAAATCTAATTGCAGTATTAAGCAATTCCAAATCGTTCTGAGAAATAGGGTCTCTATCAATCTTTTTTCCGCCCCTTATGTCGCCATTAACCTCTCTATGCAGATGCTCAACTAATTCTTGAAGCTTATCTACCTCATTCTTATAGGGCTCGCTATAATGATAATCAAAGCGGGTAGCTTCTAAGATTTTCTCAGAATTCGCGCTATAATCCCTTACAAGATTACATGTCTCTTCCCCTATTTCAGACTTGCCATTCTTCTTGCTTTTACAATGATGCTCCACTATCTCGTCATAAATGCCCCTGGGAAACACCACATAGCTAGCTAAACTGCCAATATCATTAAAAAGTTTTCCGGCAATTCTATGGGGGGCTTCTCTGGATTTTTCTTCTTTAGCACGCTCTTCAAAATCTATTAATGTTCCTGTATCCACTAGCAAAACCGGAATCTGCCCCGCGCTGGGCTCAAAGTATCTTTTTACAACTTCATACAATCCATCTTTGTTTTTTCTTTTGTGCATAAAAAATAGACTCAAAATATCTATTTAAATCTTTCTATTTTAACTCTTTTATAGTTATAACAAAATTATCTTATTTGACTATCGTGCCTTATGAATAATATCTAATTTATTTTTATAATATATTCAAATGCTATTTTATTAATTTTTTTAGAATTAATTTTTTCAAATCCTAATCTTTCATAAAATCTTATGGCTTTATTATTATTTTTATTAACCTCAAGAACAACTTTTTTTAATTTCTTTTTAACAGCAAAATCAAGAATATATTTCATAAGTTTCTTTCCAAAACCCTTTCCCCACAAACTTTTTTTTATTTGAATGCTCCATATATCTAATTTATTTCCCATGATGCCAAAATAAACAAATCCTATTAGTTTGTCATCTTCTATTATAAAACAATTTTTTGGCTTAAAAGAATCAAACATATAACTTTTATATTTTTCACCATGAAACTCTATAATTGAAGACATATTTTCTTTATCTAATTCCTTAATAAAATCCTTGTCATCAATTGTAGCATTTCTTATTCTCATTTCTCTCCAATCAAACGGTTAATCTCTCGCCAATCTCTCCGCTAAAATTCTCAAGCATTTTTTCCTTGACCCTAGTAATCCAACCACGATGCCCCAAAACCCAGCCCAATTTTACCAACGCAGTTTCAGCCAGCATATCGTCTAAAAATATAACGCCAGCATCAACTAATTCCCTACCATTAGAATAAACAAGAGGGTCCAATCTTCCATAAATTGTCTGGGCGGCGGCGCAAACAATAAATCCGTTTTTAATATGCTTTTTCAATCTAGGAATCCAATTATGAGAAGCCTCTGTCACAGGAAGATGTCCTAATCCAGCAGCCTCAATAACAATCCCTTTATGTTTTAAAGCATAAAAATCCAAAATGCTTGCATCCTGCCCTGGATAAAATTTAATAAGTGCAACTTTATCATTAAAATTAACATCGAGCTCAATCCTCTTTTCTTCGTCTCTTTTTTTATAAGCGCTAAGAAATTCAACTTTATCTTTCCAAACCTTAGCAATTGGCTCTGAATTAACAACCTTAAAAGCGTCTCTTCTTGAACTGTGCATCTTTCTCGTTTTCGCTCCAAGCAGGGCATAGCAGAAATCGTCATTAATTGAAGCATGCCCGACTACAAATACTCCTGCAGCGTCTGAAATAGCCATTCTCGCAGCACACTCTAAATTAAGACTAGCGTCGCTAGAAGCCCTATCAATACTTTTCTGCGAGTATGTGAGTACAACTGGCTTGCCCAAATTACGCAAAAAGAAAGATAAGGCAGCAGCAGTATACCCCAAAAAGTCAGTGCCATGAGTCACAATCACTCCGCTAATATCTGAATCCTCCAAGATCTTCTCAACGCTTTTGGCAATTTTGCTCCAGTGCTCGCTAGTCATCGATTCAGAGGCTATCATAAAAGGCATCTCAATCTTCTTAACATTCACAACCTCAAACAATTCAGGATAAAATCTGGCAAATTCCTCAATTCCAGTCAAATGTTTTACTCCCCCAGTTTTAGGATCTAATTTGGAGGCAATCGTCCCTCCAGTAATTATTAGTCCTATACTTTTCAAATCCTTCTTTTGTTCAGGCAAGGGAAATTTCCCTTTCTCTTCATTAAACCTCTTTAAAACTCTCCCAGCTAAAATATTTTCTTTGGGAATTCCAATATTATAGCCAGAATCCAATTTCAAAAGTAAAACGCCTGCATCAGAGCTCTCTAAAACAACCCCATCTAACTCCTCAAGAGCCAATCTTAATCTAACTCTATCTCCAGGATGAAAGTTAAGCTCTGCCATATCTCTAAAAGAAAGACTATCTTTTTAATCCTTTTTATAAAGTTAAGATGAATTAATGAAATAAAAATTCTAAAACATTATATAAAACAAAAATCTGCATTTTTATAGATAGAGGCTATTTATCTTTTATCCTACAAAATTCAAAAAAATTGGATTTGCCTATACATTATGCTAAATCATGGCTTTACAAAAATAGAAGACCTATGTATCGAAATTATGACGGGTCTAGTACTGTCTAGCAACATAAACCACTTTTCCAGCTTTTCTTCCACAAATTATACAATTTCCACTTACCTTTTCCTCTTCCAATGAAGTGCCTCTAACACTAGCTCCAATCTCTTTCTCAAAAAATTCCCCACATTTAATCCCCTCCTTACCAGTAGAACAAAAATTGCATCTCACAATCATTCCCTGCTCAATCGCTTTCTTAATCTCGTCTTTACTTCTAGCATTTTTTATCCTTCCTTCAAAAACCTTTTCCGCCCGCTTTATCAAATTCTTTCCACACTCTTCGGCAACTTTATGAATATGCTCAATGACTTCCTTATTATCTATAAGTTCTTTTTTATTTAAATCTCTCCTAAAAATGGTTAATTTTTTCTTTTCTAAATCTTTCAATCCGACATCAATTCTTACAGGAACTCCTTTCATCTCCCAATAATTAAATTTCTCTCCAGCACTCTTTTGGCTTAAGTCTACTTCAACAGAAGCAAATTTCCCAATTTCTTTCTTCAATCTTTCAGCCTTATCAATTAATTTTTTATCATCATTGACAGGCACAATTACTACCTGCAAAGGTGCGATCTTCCAAGGAAATCTAAGCCCTTTATCATCGCCATGAGTAATGACAACACTAGCAAATATTCTTGATATAGCAGGCCCATAGCAGGTAATCCATCCATGTTTATCCTTTCCATCTTTATCCTTATAAATAACATTAAAACCTTTAGAAAATGCCTGTGATAATAAATGAGTTGAAGGTTGTTGTACCACTCTCCCATCTGGATTCAAAACATCTGCTGCAAATGTCCTTTGCGCGCCTGGAAACTTATCCCACTCTGGTCTTTCAAAGAAAATGAAGGGCAAACCAAAAACATCATGCAAGACTTCTCTAGTTGTTTCCATATCTTCTCTTACCTGTTTCATAGCATTTCCCTCTGTTTCATGGACGCAATGGGTCTCGATCCAATGAAATTCCCTACTTCTCAAAAAAGGCCTTGTGGCTTTAGTTTCATATCTAAAAACATTAGCTCTCTGATAAGTCTTAAATGGCAGGTCTTTATAGCTTCTAATCCAAATACTAAACATCTGATAAAAAGCAGTTTCCGAAGTTGGCCTCAACGCTAACCTCTCATCAAGCTTGCTATTCCCTGCCTCGGTAACCCAAAAGACCTCTGGAATAAATCCAACAATATGGCTACTCTCTTTCTTTAAATTACTTTCTGGAATTACAGAAGGGAAAAAATAAGGTTTATGTCCTTTTTTTTGTAAAGCCTTCTCCATATAATCATACATCTTTTCCATAACTAACACGCTCCAAGGTTGATAGACCAAAAAGCCTTTTACATTATATCTCAAATCGGCCAATTCAGCCTTCTGCACAATCTCACTATACCAATCAGAAAAATTCTCATCTTTCTTAACGCTTATACCCTTATTATCTCTTTCGCCTTTAGCTTCTTTACTCATGAATTAATCTATGAAATAAGTTTATTAAATCTTCGCCTTTTCAAACTTTATCAAAATATTTATAATCTCAAAGATGCAAAAACAAGCATGCCAGAAATAATAAAATTTCCAATAGAGAGAACAAAGCAGGGAGAAAAACCAAGAAATAATTACAATGTCTATTCTGTCTATTTGCAAGAATACCAAATAAACATTACGCTAAAATACCCAGAAAATGAAAATGAAAACAAAGAATTAGAAAATCAAGAAGCTCAAGAAAATTATAAAAATAACTTAGAGGCATTAATAGAAAAAATGAAAGAAAAATTAGAAGAGCAAATCAATAAAGAAAGAAATTATAAAAGCAATTTAGAAGAAAAATTACAGGAAAACAATGAAAAATATATAATTCCTAGCAATTACAAAAATAAGCATAATAAAAAACTTTATAATTATCTAGAATATCTAATCTCAGAAAGCACAGACCATCATATAAATCCGCAAAGCAAGGCAAATGTTTTTTATGTTAATCCCTCGGCATTGCCTGAAAATGTTCTTGGAATGTATACCCCATCAACTCACACAATCTATATAGCGAACAATCTCTCAAAAGATGTGGAAAGATTTGTCTATTATCACGAAGAATATCACTCAATCTATGGCTCTGGCGAGGACCAAGCAGACGCCTACGCTGCAGCAAGAGTAGGCTATAATCTAAGACAAGCCGCCTAGTTAGCCGTCAACGTTTCTTATCATCTTATAAGAAATAACGCTATTATGCTCTATCTTCCTGCTGAATTTTCTCTCTTTGAGTCCAATTGGATCTCTAAGCGACAAATAAATATCAGCATTATCAATCATAAGAACATAGCCTCTGCACTTTGTCTTTTTATTATCAGAAAAACCCAATCTTCCAATTTCTTCGTAAACAATTTCAACCTCGTCCCCTACATGAACATTCCCTAAATATTTCCTTAACTCTCTTTCGTCCATAAAAATAAAGCATAAATTAGTTTTAAATACTTTATCAAACCCTTGAGTTTTGTTTGGAGCGATAAAGAACAAAAATTAATTTTAAATACTATTCAATATAGACTAAATAATGAAACAATATTCCATGTTATCAAAATCAATCTATCCATTGAATTATAATCTATTTTTCGAGCCAGATTTAGAAAATTTCACATTCAAGGGAAAAGTAAAAATAGAAATAAAAATCCTAAAGCCAACGGTAAAAATAATTCTCAATTCATCAGAACTGAAGATTAAAAGAGCCAAAATATTCAGCAATAATAAAGAATTGATTCCAAAAATAAAAATAAACGGGAAAAATGAAACACT
>CAZJPE010000004.1:139-30497 GCA_964547875.1 Candidatus Woesearchaeota archaeon | reverse complement strand
CAAAAAATCTTAAGGCAATCTCAAACATGCCAATAATATCCGAGACCTCGCAGAATAATAAAAAACTGATAAAATTTGAAAAAACGCCCTTAATGTCAACCTATCTTCTTTATATCGGCGTCGGAGAATTTGAATTCATCCAAGATAAATTAAATAATACATTAATCAGAATAGCAACAATTCCGGGAAAAAGCAAGCAAGGCAGATTTGCTTTAGATTTGGCAAGAAAATTTCTAAAATATTTTGAGAATTATTCAAAAATCCCATATCCTCTTCCAAAACTAGATTTAATAGCAATACCTGATTTTAATGCAGGAGCAATGGAAAATTGGGGAGCAATAACATTCCGCGAAATCCTTCTCTTGTTTGACCCAAAAAAAACTTCTCTTCCTGTAAAAAAAAGAATTGCAGAGGTAATAGCCCATGAGCTATGGCATCAATGGTCTGGCAATCTTGTAACAATGAAATGGTGGGATGACCTCTGGCTCAATGAAAGCTTTGCAACTTACATGGCATACAAGGCAGTTGATAATTACTTCCCAGAATGGAAAATGTGGGAGGATTTTGTCAGCGATTCTACAGGCGGAGCAATGGACGCAGACATGTTAAAAACAACCCATCCAATCGCAGTAAAAGTCTCAAGCCCTAATGAGATAGAAGAAATTTTTGATGCAATAAGCTATGGCAAGGGCGGCTCTGTCCTAAGAATGATAGAATCCTATCTCTCGCCTAAATTATTCAGAGAAGGAGTCAGTAATTATTTAAAAAAATATTCATACAAAAATGCAGAAGCATCTGATTTATGGAACTCTCTGGCAAAAATATCAAAAAGCCCGATAAAGCAGATAATGGAATCATGGATTACTCAAGCAGGCTATCCAATTATAGAATTAAAGCAAAAGGGAGCTAATCTAACGCTGACGCAAAAACGCTTTAATTCAGAAAAAAATCAAATTTGGAAAATACCACTTACAATAAAAACAAATAAAAAAGTAATAAAAACCCTATTGACAAAAAAAACACAGATAATAAAATTACAAGATACAGAATTGTTTAAAATCAATAATGAGCAAGAAGGGTTTTATAGAGTCAAATATGCAAAAGAGCAACTTGAAAGATTAAAATCGTTAATCTCAGAAGAAAAACTCTCTCCATTTGACAGATGGGGAATTCAAAATGATATTTTCAATTTATCATTAATCAGAGAAATGCAGGTTTCAGAATATCTTGACTTTATAAAATATTATAAGAACGAATCAAACGCCTTTGTTCTGGAAGATATATACGCAAACGTAAATAAAACATATAAAATATTTTATGAAGAAAGATTCATGCGGGCTATCTGGCCAAAATTTAGATTGCATATGCAAACTCCGTTCCAAAAAGCCCTTGAAAATCTATCATGGAATCCGAAAAAAAAAGAGCCGCACAACGCCTCTCTTCTAAGGCCATTGGCAATTAGTTACTTAGCATTCGCAGAAAATGAAAGAATAATAAAAGAAGGCTTCAGGAAATTCCAGCAATTCTTGGAAAGCCCTAATTCCCTGCATCCTGACATAAAAGGCGCAGTATTGTCAATAATCGGAAGAAACGGAAATGAAAATGAATATAATAAAATCCTGCAAGTTTATCTCAAAACAAACGACATAGAAGAAAAGATTAAGCTCCTCGCCTCTCTTTACAGATCAAAAAATCCAATACTAATAAAAAAATCTCTTGATTTAGCCCTCTCCAAGCATGTGAGATTGCAGGATTTGAGAACAGTCTTTTCAATAATAAACTCAAATCCGAATGCCAGGCCAATATTGCTAAACTGGATAAGGCAGAATTGGAATAAGCTCAAGGAATTCAAAAAAGCAAATTTCGTCTTTATCAGTTTATTAGAGGCTCTCATAACCTTGTATATAGGAAAAGAAAAAGAAAAAGAAATTAGGGAATTTCTAAAAAGAGAAGACATGGGATTTAAAAAAACAATAGCCAACTCGTTTGAAATAATGCAAATCAATACCAAATTCCTCGAAAGCAATAAAAAAGTCCTTGAAGATTATTTTAAATAAAAAGTCTGTTATAATCTAGAAGGGCTGCCTAATAAAATATTTAAAGAAAAAATCACCCATAATAAAATGAGCTATGAAATAAATCCTAAGAAATTCAAACCCATCCACAAAATAACAGGGTGTCTAGTAGAGTCAAACGGAAAAATAATATTACTTAAAAGAAAAGAATCTTCATTATATGGGAAAAAGTGGGGAATCCCCTCTGGGAAAGTAAAGGAAAAAGAAAATCTTAAAGAATCAATGCAAAGAGAATTAAAGGAGGAAACAAATATCAATATAAATTCAAAAAAATTTAAAATAATAAAAGAATATAAAGTTAGACATAATCCAGGGTATGATTTTACTTATATCTTATTTCATATAAAAATAAGTGATAAAGAAATAAAACTAAATGAAAAAGAACACGATGAAGCCTTATGGATTTCTCCTCCAGAAGCTCTTAATTTACCTTTAGTGCCCGGTACGGAGAGATGCATTCAAGACTTTTATAAACTACCTCTTAACTAATTTCTCGATTTTTAATACTGTACTCTCTAAATCTTCTGGCGTATATTCAATCCAAGATATAAATGGCACATCCAAAAATTTATCCTCTGGAATGAAGTGACGAGCTGAGAAATCCTCAAAAATGTTAATTTTTGATGGCACAAAGAACCGAAGGTTGCTTTGTGTTTTGAGACCTGGATTGACATTTGGGTTAATTTCTGGTTTTCACAAAGAAAATTGCCAAAGGCAAAAGAAATTACCTCTTAATCTGCTGTTCCCAGACCCGAAATGAAATGAGGGCACGAGCTGAAACACAAAGTTTCCTCGTGAGTTAAAAATTCTCTTTAGGGCGGGCAAATAAATAAGCGTGTGTAAATTAGGCTTTTTTGAAAATTAGTCTTTGGATAAATAACAAAAGCCACATTGTTCCGTTAAAAAATGAGACTAATGTGGAAAGATATAAATTAAGAGTAAAAAATGCAAATGATATTGCATATAATCCGATTGTTGTTGGAGCAGATGCTTGTAAGGTTAAAAATCCCTTTTTCTCCTTAAATCCATGGTACACTTGATAAGCCAAAGAATATCCGAAAAGGACATTTGCCATTGCGATAACAACATCTTGCCAAACCATTTTTTATCTCTTACAATCTTAAGTATGTCTCATTTTAAAAGCTTCCTAACTTCAAAAGCACGCGCAGTATTGGGTGGGAGAGAATTTTTAATTTGGATGCAATCTGGGAACTTCTGTTTTTCCTATTGTAGTGTGTCCTAAAATAACGAGAGCTTTGTCATAATTAAATTTTTTAGGCATAAAAACTCTTCAAATAAATACTATTTAAATATTAACATAATTTAATGGGCCCAGGAGGAATCGAACCCCCGTCACAAGGTTTCCTCAAAGTTACCGAAGCCTCGTATTCTATCCACTGAACTATGAGCCCATATAACTAAATGCTTAGCTTTTTTAACCTTATTGACTTGGCATAATAAGGTTTAATAAATAAAAAGATGGCAAAAACACTTCACGCAACTGCAACTTTAATAGGCACGATAATAGGAGCAGGAATCTTTGGAATTCCTTTTGTCATTATGAAAACAGGATTCTCAGTAGGCCTTGTCCATATTGTAATAATCTGCATTCTGATGATAATAACAATGCTCTATCTTGGAGAAATAGCTCTAAGAACAAAAGAAAATCGTCATCTTACAGGCTATGCGGAAAAATATCTCGGCAGAAAAGGAAAGATTATAATGCTAATTTCTCTAATATTTGGAATCTATACAGCCATTCTAGCTTATCTCATAGGTATCGGAGAATCTCTAAGCTACTTATTTTTCAACAGCTCAAATTATTCACTTAGTCTAGGCATTGTATTCTGGGTATTAATGTCTCTTTTAAGCCTTCTTGGCCTCAAAGCCCTTGACAAAGGCGAATTCCTCGGAGTTGCCACAATAATAATTCTAGTAATATCACTGGCGTTCTTATCAATAAATAAGATAAACTTCTCAAATCTCGCGCAATATCCTTCACTAAGCATATTAGATTATCTTGCCCCTTTTGGCGTTATTCTCTTTGCCTTCCTAGGTTACACAACAATCCCGGAAGTAGAAAGAATATTGGGAAATAAAAAGAAGGAAATGAAAAGGTCCATCATACTAGCTAACATAGTATCTGCGCTAGTTTATATAATCTTCACAGCAGTAGTCTTGGGCATAAAAGGAAAAGACACTCCTCAAATTGCAACAATTGCTCTTGGAAAGCCATTCATGCTTTTAGGCATACTAACTATGTCAACATCATATCTCGCATTGTCCATAGCATTAATTGATAGCCTGCAATTTGACTTCAACCAAAGAAAATCAAAGGCCTGGCTTTACACAATATTAATCCCACTAATATCTTTTATCATTCTTATGCTTAGCCAATCTGCAAATTTTACAAAAGTTCTCGGTATAGGAGGAGTTATTACAGGCGGTTTAACAGCAATACTCATACTCTTCATGGCAGAGAAATCAAAATATCTTGGGGATAGAATTCCTGAATATTCCATGCCCATATCAAAAATACTAACATGGCTCCTAATCATAATATTCGTCATTGGCACAATCGCAGAAATAATTAACACGATATAACTAGCGTCTCTTAATCTGCCAAGCCGCTCCTAAAATAATAATCACAACACTTATTATCGCAGAGAATAAAACAGAAAGAAAAATAACTCCCTCATCTCCATAAATCCCTGGCGGAGAGTTGAAGAAAGCATCTCCTAAATTCCCATAAATGCCTTCTTGAACAGAAAGAAAAGTAAATTTAAACAAGAAATATAGGGAAATAAATAATCCAAAAAAAATAAAAATTACAAAGAACAAAACCAATGCTGGATTCATCTTAACATCTCCCTTAAAATCTCGCTGGCAATCTCAAAATCAGCCCTTCTATTTGTTTTCTTCATGATTTCCCCCATCAGATAATTAAATGCGTTTTTCCCGCCAATCTTATAATCACCAACTGCCTTTTTATTTTCATTTATAATTTCTCTAATTATCTTTTCTAATTCTCCTCTATCTGAAATCCTCTCTTCCTTTTTCCATAATTCTTTAATAGAAAAGCTCTTTGGATAAAATTGATTTAAAATCTGCTTTCCTTTTAAGACACTAATCTTCCCGCTCTTGACGCTTTTCAGCAATTCAACAAAATGTTCTATTTTAATGTCGACATCATTTAATCTAACTTTATTATAATTCAAAAACCTCAAAAGCTCTCCAATTATCCATGGTAAGGCAAATTTTGCATCTATCTTTTCAGCAACTTCTTCAAAAAATTCAGCTATGTCAATATGCTTTGTCAATACCTCAGCATCCTTCTTCCCAATTTTGAATTTTTTAATAATCTTCTCTAATTTCTCTTCAGGCGATTCTGGCAGACTTCTTTTCAATTCCTCAATGCTCTTAGAATCTATGACAATATCCTGCAAATCAGGATCTGTGATAAACCTATAATCCTCTTGCTCTTCCTTACCTCTCATCCTGAAAGTTTTGCCGCTCATAGCGTCAAATCTTCTAGTTTCCCGCTCGCTCCCATCTACTGCCTGTCTAGTCAACTCATAATCAATAGCCCTCTTTATGCTTTCAATAGAATTCAAATTTTTAATCTCGACCCTCTCTGTTTTCCCGGGAATATTAACATTAACATCAACTTTTATTCCCGCGTTGCTGTCAACACTTTTCAAATAAGCCAAGTTATGAACTAATCCATTAATCCAATTCTCTACTTCCTCAGCTGTTTCAAAATCAGGCTCTGTAATAATCTCAACAAGTGGCAATCCAGACCTATTGTAATCAACGCATCCTGTATCAGGCTCCCATGAAGCAGGATCCTCCTCTAAATGTATGCTTCTTATCCTAATCCCATAAAATTTCCCATTCTCTCCAACAGGAATAGCATAAGTTCCAGAAATAGTATTTTGATATCCTTTAGGCAAATCAGGCCAGTCATAATGCTTTCTCTGCCATTTCATCTCGCTATTTATTTTGCATCCAAACATTAAACCAATCCGAACAGTCTGCTTAACAGCCTCCTCATTCGGCAGCATCGGCTTTGCCCCAGGTTGTGCTGTGCAAATAGGGCAGATATTAATATTAGCGCGAAGTCCTCTCTCCCTGGACGCCTTGCATCTGCAGAATAATTTTTCCTTAGTCACAAGATAAACATGAACCTCTAATCCTATCATGCCTCTCAATTCAAGGTTTTCCTGAATCTGTTCCATAAAGCGAAAAGGAAAGTTAAATTAATTAACCTTTCTATAACTAAAAAATCCCCATAAAATATATAATATATTAATTGAAATAATAGATAATCTATCAAAATACAAAGAATTAGAAGAAATTTTTTTATTCGGTAGTTATGCAAAATTGATATATTCTAAAAGATCAGATATAGATATTGCAATAATATTTCAAAATAAATTAAAAGATAGAAATAAGCTTGAAATAAAGATAAAAAACTCTCTTATAAAAATATCAGAAAAAAGCAAAAAAGAAATCATGCCTATTTTCTTTACAAAAAAAGAGTTGAAAGAAAATAAAAAAAGTGACCTTCTTATAAGAGATATTTTAAGAAATGGAAAAAAACTTTTCTAATGAACTATTATCTAATTAAACATCAAACTGATTTCTCCAAACATGCCTCATTCTCTTTCAATAAGCGAAAACTCTTAGGAGGATACATTTCAGTGTATGCCGTATTAGATGCAAAATCTCTTTTAGTTTCAATATAATCATCTCTGCATTGCCCGCATATTTTCAAATGCTCATACATAGAAAAAATAAATTTTCTACTCTTTTCATTCAAATCCTTATAAGCTACATTCAACAAAGTACCTAAATAAATATCAATGCTTCCTTCCATGTATCTATAACATCCTTCATTTTCCATATTCATTTTAACTCGTTGGCAAAGCTCTCTGCAACTAAAATAGGAAACAAAATTGTCGCATCCCCAACTACCTTAATGCTATCTGAATTGCCTCGTATCTTACCCCAAGAGATAGCTTCATCAGGCATTGCCCCAGCATCACTTCCGTCATATTCCTGCGCAGTGTTAATATAAACCGCATAATCACAACCATTGCGTAGCATATTTGTATTCAAAATCGCGTGCTTGATAATTCCAGTTCCCAATAAAATTACCCCGCTCTTCTTAATCCCAAAACTTGTATCATTCAGTTCTTTTATGTCCTCACTGACATCTATTTTAAAATCAGGCCTCTTAAATTTGAAAAAATAAATGTTATCTCCTATCGCCCCGTCACTAATCGCAGGGCAGAAAATTCTTATCTTATTTATCCACGCCCAATAGCAAATACTTCTCTTATCATTTACTCTCTCTCCTAATCTCCAAATAAAATCACAGGCACTCAGAATTTTTTTAGTCTTATCCTGCTCATTCCACAATTCTTCTAAAATAGGCTGTAAAAATTCCTCAAATTTAACATATCTGTTATTCGGCGCATATACGTTTCCTATTCTATTAATCCCTTTTTCTCTCAATTCAGCCCCGCCAGCGCGAAAATCTCCCAAAACAAAATCACCTAGGCATTTTATAATGTCCTCCTCAATCCCTCCAGCCGTTGTAACAACGACATTAACTTTCTTATGCTCTACTAAATACCTAAAAATTTCCCTTAATCCAGAGCTGACTAAATTTGAAGTATATCCCAAATAAATAAAAGCCTTTTCTTTAACCATTTTATTAACAATTTCTATTGCCTTACTTAAATGCGAAGCCTGAAACCCTGTAGAAGAAAAGCTCCTGACAATCTCGTCATAATTCACTCCTTTGTTGAAATCATATCCTTTGATAGGAACTCCGTCTATCTCATCGCTCTTTCTAAATAAATTTTCTCTTCCTGTTCTTTCTTTGTCTCTCGCTTCCATAAAAGAGAAGGCATTTTTATGATATATAAATCTTTATTAATAAACCGCCGTGAAAATAAAAAAGGAATCAAAAGCTCTTAACATAATATTAGGGCTATTAGGCGTACTTTCATTTGTGTGGTCCTATTTTTCTTTAGAAAATAGAGTTATAGGAATAATAATTGGATTCAGTCTATTCATATTAATATCTTTACCAGAGCAGAATGAAAAAATAAAAGCTTAAAATACCGAGTATCTTATTGAGATTAAAGCAGATATAAAAAATTTACAACAAAATAAAGTCAACAAATATGAAACAAAGAGATATAAATGACACATTAATTGATATTGTAAAAGTAGCAGCAATAGTAATAATAGGATTTATAGTAATAAGTGGTTGAGAGCTTTGCTCTCAATTCCCGCCAAACCTTCTCTCTCTTTTCCCATATTCTCTTACTGCTTCATGCAGCTCTTCAATGTCAAAATCAGGAAAATATTTTTTGCTGAAATACAATTCTGCATAAACTGACTGAAAAGGCATAAATCCGCTGATTCTCTTTTCCCCTGATGTTCTTATAATCAAGTCAGGATCAGGCATGCCTTTAGTATCTAAAAACTCTGCAAAATCCTTCTCACTAACTTTTTTTATTCCTTTTTTCAGCATCCTATTAACTGCCCTAATTAATTCGTCCCTTCCACCATAATCCAAGCAAAGTAAAACATTAAACTCTTTATATTTTAAAGTCTCTTTCTCAAGCTTTCCTAAAGACTTAACTAAGTTCTTAGGTAATCTGTCTTTCCTTCCTATATGAATAAATCTCATCTTATTCTCCTTGGCAAATTTCATAAATCTCTCAACGCCCCCTGAAAGCAAGTCAAAAATAGCTTTCTTCTCCTCATTAGTTCTTTTCCAGTTCTCGCTTGAAAACCCCCATATAGAAACATGTGTCACTCCCATTCTTTTAGCCTCTCCAAGCAAAGACTCTATGTTGCTATAACTCCCTGATTTATAATGTCCAAAATGAGACTCTAATCCCTTATATCTCGCCCATCTCCTGTTTCCATCAGGAATAATTGCTACATGCCTCGGGATTTCTCTAATCTCTCTGCTGTTCATTCTAAAAATCCTACTAATCAGCCTTGATATACCCTTGAATTTATCAGAAAAAAAATTTCCTTCTCTGACTATTTTAAAATCTTCTGAAGTTTTATTAATGTCACTCCAACTAACATCTATATTCTCTACCTTTGAAAATCCCGGGCTTTCCTCAAGCCAGGACATTAGCCCATTAATTTTATCTCTCATCCCCTGTGCAACTATCAAAATCCCTCCGTCGCTTAAATTCATAACACTTCCTGTAATTCCATCTTTCTTAGCGAACTTTTTAATATAATTTCTAAAGTGCACCCCTTGCACTCTCCCCTTAACCTCAATTCTTGCCTGTTTCATTTTATCTCCTCCAAAAGGTAATTCTTAAATTTCTCTAAATCCTCGCTCTTCAGGCGCGCGCCAACAGCATCCTCGTGCCCTCCCCCGCTTGCATTCTCAAAATTCTTAAGAGCTTTTTCTAAAATTCTTTTAACATTCCTTCCCCTCAAAGAAATATTAGATATGCTTCCCTTCCTGTAAGCAACAGCCACATACTTATCTTTATTCAAATAAGAAAGCTCGTTTGCAATATCCGCGCTGATGCTCAAATCGCCTGAATAAGCAAAAAATATCAAATTGCCATAAACACAATTCTTTGCCTTCTCAACCAGCTCATCATACTTTCGCCTTATTTCCCTGTATCTCTTTCTGAAATAATAATTTCCAGTCATCTCCAAAAAAACCTCTTCAGGCCCTTTGCAAGAGATTAAAAAATTCTGCAAATGTATTATGTTTGTTGTGCTGTCCTTTAATCCAAAGTTAAATGCCTGCGCAACTCTCCCTATTTCAGTTTTATAATAAGCATCAAAAGGCTCTTTAACATCTCCCCAAAATTCAGGATATCTTTCCTTGAACTCGCGAGCATAATCAGGCAAGTAGTGATCAGCAATACATCCTATTACAGCAAGCCACAAATCCTCTTTTCTCTTGCTAAGATTATAAGCCCAATAACTGACAGGCTCTTCGCTTCTCTCTTTTCCCAAGTTTTTAGTTGGATTATAAACAAAAATATTAGGAAAATCATGTGAGTTATCTTCAATAGCGTGATGATCAAGCCATACCAAAGGCAAGCCCTGCCTCCCTATCTCTTCAACAAACTCTCCGGATACAAGTGGTTTATCTAAAATAAAAACATAATCTGCCCCCAACTCTCTCGCCTTCCTAGCGTACTGCGCGTTTAAGTCAGGAAAGCTTCTCACTGCAACGCCCTTGCCCCTATTCAAATATCTTCTCAATATCAAGAAACTACACAATCCATCGCAGTCGTTATCATAAAAAAACAAGGGATTCTGCGCCTTTTCAAGATGCTCCCTTATCTCGCTCATCTGTCTTCTGTTAAGCATGACAAAATCAAAAAATAAGTCTATTTAAAACTATAGCAAAAGACCGAAATAATTTATTATCAAGAAGTCCTTGCGTATTACTGCGGACTAAAGTCCGCAGTTTGTCTGGACTTCTGGATGCTCAAGATTGCATTCATCCATGTGCTGAAGCACATGGTTTTTTGTATCGGCAATCTTGACATAATTAAATGAGGGCTGTTAAGATAACATAAAGTAAATTAAGATAATTTTTAAAGATGCATATTAAAGATTGACCAAACTGGCAAAAACAGCGAAATAAATATCTTCAGCATATAAATGCATGATATAATGGCTTAAATAAACTGTGCATGGCATAAAAGAAGATTTATAAAAACCCTCATATATTATAAAGTATGAAAAAGAGGAGCACAATATTACTTATTATCTTCGCGATAATAATCCTTACAAATCTTGCATACACGCATGAAAAAGGAGAAACATTTGAGAAGATAAATAACACAGATAACACCTCAAGCATAATAATATCAAATGCACAAAAATACTACTTCAATGGCTCTTCTTTTGAACAATTTAGCTATGGCCCATGCGGCGATACGTGTTTCCGTGATGGCAGAGGCCTAATATATAAAGTTAACAATGGCTCAAGAAAAGCATGGATTGATATTTACAACATTGAAGGAAGCTATCTTTCAAGTTTTGGTTTTGCTGTAACAGGAAATCCGCTTATATTATACACTTCATTAGGCGGAATTGGTGCAAATTTCAATTGGCTCTGGTCTCTAAATAATTTAGGGAATAATGAATACTCTCTTATAGGCAATAACAACAGAACAAATTTCAATTGGACGCAGGAATATCATTTCTATCCAAATCAATCAATGAAAATTAAACATACGCTGAATAACAGCCTTAGAGCTCCGCTTCCTCCTCCGTTTAATGTGCCAATTGACATCACTAATGCGACATTCTGGTATCTCCAAATAATAAATTCTACAAATAAAATAGAATTTAATGGCACTAGATATTCAAATAATACGCTTCTAAACGGAATATTTTATAATGTTACAAATATAAAATTTGAGGATGATTATTTATTTGAATATTCTGATTTGCTCAATAATGGATTTAATATAACTAATTTTTATATTGTTGACGGAAGCCAGTTTGTAATAACAGATTTTAACCTTGGGAATCTAAGCATAAATATAAGCAATATAAAGATACTAGCAATAGGATTAAAAAATGGAACTGGCAATTTTCCTTTTGGATCAGTTATAAATCTAGACCCAACAATAAAGTTTCAAACAACTAACGGAGGCGGAGATACATATGTCGCATCAGGCAGTCCAAACCAAAACTTCGGCGATCTTGCAGAACTAGAAATTAGAAAGAATGCGCCGACAAGGCGCGCTTATTTAATGTTTAATATCTCGTCAATTCCAGCAAATCAAAAAATAGACAACGCAACATTATGCCTATTCTTATTTGATGACAGTGCAGGAGCAGATCAAATATATGTTAATCATGTCTATAACACGACATGGTGCGAAGGCGATGGCGGCTCTGATAATAATCCAATTTGCGAAATAACGCATAGCAAACAGCCATGCGGGACAGAATTTGACAATTCCACTCAATGCAATATTACGAGCGAGAGCTTCATAAACACAGATTCTGCTCAAGATAATACGTGGCAATGCTGGAATGTAAAAAATTCAGTTCAAAAAGCCTATACAGAAGACATGAATAAGAATGTTGCTCTTGCTCTGGTTACAAATGTTTCAGGCAATGCTGACAGATTCAGGTCAAAAGAATATGCAGACAATAATTTCTGGCCTTATCTTAATGTAACATACAGCCCGAACTTAGATCCTCCATTAATTTCGATCTCATCCCCATTAAACAGCTCATTCCTAAACAACGCTTTAGTAACATTCCTCTACACTCCAACAGACAATGATTTAGATTCCTGTCAATTATGGGGTAATTTTAATGGTTCTTTCTTGCTAAATCAAACAAATTCCTCTCTTATATCAGCACAACAATCATCTTTTACGCTGACTTTGCCAGACAGCAATTACACATGGAATATTTTATGCAATGATACGGCTGGAAACTCTAATTCAACTTCAAATAATACTTTTAATATAGACACAATATCTCCCCTGTTAACATTGACAGAGCCTTCAGGAACAAAAAGCTCAAGAAGTAATATTCCAATAGCTTTCTCTGCCTCTGATTTAAACATTCAGGCATGCTGGTATAATGTTTATCGTGGCGCAAGCATAGAAATCTCAAACACAACACTCAACTGCTCAGCCAGCTCATCAAGCTTTAACCTTACTTCAGATGCAGACTTCACCTTAAACTTCTATGCAAATGACTCTGCCGGCAATATAAATTCATCATCAACAAGCTTTACAGTCAATACAGTTCCGCCACCAAGCGGAGGAGATGGCGGAGGAAGCAGCGGTGGCGGAGGAGGTAGCGGCGGAGGCGGAGGCGGAGCAATCACGGGAAAAATCAACATCACGGGAGAATTAAAAATAGAAATAAACAAGCTGGAAAATATGGCGCTTAAAAGAGGAACAAGCACGGCGACAGAGCTGGAAATAACAAACCTGGAAAGAATATTCCTAAATAACTGCAAGTTAGAAATAGACTCTCCATATATCCAATGGCTTATCAACAGCCAAAAAGAAGGGCTTTCCACAGGTGAGAAATTCGTATTTTTAATTAACGTAAAAATTCCGCAAAATACAGAGCCTGGCAAATATGCGCCAAAAATCTCAATAAGATGTGATGAAGGACAGAAACCCCTAAATATGACATTGACAATATTCAGAAACAGCTTTGAAGTGGCAATAACATCCTATGGAAAAGCAGTTGACAGTTTAAGAATAAACTACTCAATACAAGAATTTGCTCGCGAATCTCATGACATCACAATAAACTACGAGCTTGTAGACTTTGATGGAATAAAAGTGATAGAAGGAAAAAACAGAATAACGCTCCTTCCAGAACATAAAGGAGAAAATATATTAGAATTCAAGATACCAAAAGATGTTGTCGGAGAATATGAATTTAAGATGCTCCTAAATGACGGAAAAACAAGCGTAGAAGCAAATAAGAAGCTCGTCTTAACAAGCAGGAGCATTGCAGGTCTCGCTATATCAGAAAGTAATAGAAGAACTCTATCAATCTTTGGAATAATACTAGTAGGTGCTTTTGCAATATTCTTCTTATATCGATTCATCTATAAAAAAATAAAACTGAAAAAAATAAAAAAACTAAAACCACTTATAGAGCAAAAACACGGAAAAAAACTGATAAAATTGGACTTGGTAGAGCATTAAACTTTGTTAATCACACAAATAAGTCTCATCGTATTCTGTGTATTCTAATTTAACTTGGTTATAAATACCTTTTAGCTCTTGTTCAAGTTCTTTTAAGGATTCGGGAGTTGTTTCGCCATTAAAACTATCGCTCCGGTATACGCCTCTTCTCCCGCCTTTATATTTCAAAACAACTTCATTATAGCGCTTTCCCAAGTTAGATTTAGGTATGACATTATTAAGTGCTTTATCAAGTCTTTCAGCTAAAAAATTTACTTTTGTTACCCCCTATGTTTAAGGTTCCCGCTCTTCTACTATCTGGCACGACGCTATCTGCTATTACTCTCCCATCTTTATAGATTAGCAATGTATCCATATCGTCTATCTCTTCCCAGAATTCTGATACCTTAGTCTCCTGATATCCAATTATATAATCTTTTGAACTTGACATAATATTTCCAGATATATTAAAATATATAAAATTATATGTATCTAACTATAGATAATGAAAAACCTTGTTAAGAAATCTTTATATAATCAATTCTTAATCTTTACTTAAGGCCCCGTAGCTCAGCCTGGATTAGAGCACTTGCCTTCTAAGCAAGGGGTCGCAGGTTCAAATCCTGTCGGGGCCACTTCTCACTTTGTAGGGATTTGAACTAAAGGGGTTCTATTCTGATAATGGAAAAATAAGTTCTCCTGAACCTTTAAAAGAGTCTGTATAAAACTTATTATCAAGTGAGGAGATACCATCAAGTCCGAAATTAAGCTTGCAGAATAGCCCGTATTTAGAGAGTTTTTCGGCACCAATATCAATACGACAAATAATATCTTGTCTCGGGTCTAATGGCCTCTTTGCTTCTAATTGCAATGACTTTCCAATAAACTCGCCTAATTCTTTTTTAGGTTTTCTTGCTTTATTGCAGTACCAAGCAATAAGAGACTGGCTCACAATTCTTAGTGCAACATCTAATCCTAAATGTGAGCTTCCTAAAGGATTATAATACTCTGGAGGAGAAATATACATATCAGTAAAATGAGCACGTGTGACTATACTTCTCGGTTCGAAAGAAATTTGATAAAGGTCAAAGTCCATTCTTTTGAAGCCTTCAAGTAAATATTCTGAAAGCTTCTCCCTTTCTATTATCTGTTGTTTTGTTGTCATAAATAAGTAGTTAATTACTCCTATATAAGTAATTGTAATAAATTTTTTACACCAATAGAAGTATTTATAATCTCATTTTAACTTAAATAGTACATGATACAAGAAGCACTTCAAGAATTTGGACTCTCTTCAAAAGAGATTACTATTTATATAACTGTACTTAGACTTGGACAAAGTGTGGCAGGAGAAATATCAAGAAAGGCAAATATCCAGCGAGAACTTGTTTATATTATCCTAAAAAGATTAGAGAAGAAAGGAGTTATGAGCCATACCATTAAAAATAGAACAAAACATTTTGAAGCCGCTGATCCACAACTTCTTTTGAAGAAATTACAACATAAAGAAATGCTCTTTAAAGAATCTTTATCAGAATTAGAAGAGTTAAGAAAGAAAACTTTTGCTCGTAAGCCGCATATAGAGATTTTTGACGGGATTGAAGGAATAAGAAGCGTTCTTAATGAAATAACACGATATTATGAGCAAAATAATAAAGAAAAAACTCTCTTTGGTTATGGGTCAGCTGGCAAATTTGAGAAATTTCTAAGATGGGAGCTTCCTCATTTCATTGAAAGAAGAGTAAAATCAAAAGTAAAATTTTATGGGATATATAATAGAACAAAAGAGGGAATAAGCAAGAAAAAACTTCCTCTGTCTGATATCAGACTCATTCCTAATGAATTTGAATCATCTACCTTTAATCTGCTCTATCCAAATCACGTTGCAACTATAATATTTACTGAAGAGCCAATAGCAATGATAATCACATCAAAAGAAGTTTATGAGTCGTATAAAGGGTACTTCAATGTACTTTGGAAGCATGCTCGACAATAATCAAAATTATATATAAGCTGTAAGTCAATAATGTGAGAAGTAGCTCAAAACAGCCATCACAATTCGATTCTACCATGGGATCATTCCCCCTTTACTCTTAATAAATAAATTGTAAAAGGTAAGTTTTATCTAATTACAATTCAAATTATAATTATATAGATAATATCCAACTATAAGATAAATTTATAAACTAATTAGATCTAATCTAATTAGACTAATAAGTCAATTATAAGAAAATGACCTATAAATTATTAACGGCCAAATTAGAAAGAGAAAAGGGCAAATTTATTACTCGTGAGTCTCTTAAAACCTACTCTAAATCTCTTAATTTAGATTATAGCGCCGTAATCGGTTATCTTTTAGCAAATGAATATGTTATCCGAATTTTAAGAGGTGTTTTTTATGTTAAAAGTATAGAAGAAAGAAAGTTAGGCAAACTTAATATTAATTATTTAGAGGCTATTAGGGAAGCATTGACCATTAAAGGGGTTAAACATTGGTACTTTGGATTAGAAACGGCTCTCAAATTAAACGCCTTAACTCACGAATATTTTACAATAGACTATGTTATTTCAGATGAGATTTATAGGCCTAAACCATTTGAAATATTAGGGCATAATGTTAGATTTATTAAAGCTAAAAAAAATCTTTTAAATTTTGGAATGATCTCTAAAGAAATCACTTACTCTGATCCCGAGAAAACTATTTTAGATATGATTTATTTTGGTAAGTATAATAATCTATCTGATGTTGAAATTAAAGATAAAATTTCCTCGTATTTAGATGCCTGCAACAAAAAGAAGCTTTTAATATATGCCAAACACTATCCAAAATCAGTAGAGAAACTTATCAGGAGCTCGATATGATTAATAAAGAAATTATCGGCTATATAGCCACAAAAACAGGCATCAAAAGAAGAGATTTATTAGAAAAAGATCTTGTTTTACATCAAATTCTTTCTCTTTTCTTTAAAGATAAACATTTTTCAAATAATTATGTTTTCAAAGGGGGAACTTGTTTAATAAAATGCTATCTCGGATATTATCGATTCTCTGAAGATCTTGATTTTAGCTGGATAGAACAGAAGATTTTTGATAAGAAGACAGAAAAACAAATACGAAAAGAACTATCTCAAGAGATAACAAATCTAGCAAAACTACTAGAAAATATTGCTCATCGCCTGGGGCTGAATTTTAGGGCAGATAAGACAGACTTGAAATTCATAGAATTCGGCGGAAATAATAAGTTTGCCACTTTCAAAATTTGGTACACATCAGTTGAACTTGGAAACGACCAATTCATGAAGATTCAAATTAATTATGTTGAGAGATTCATGAATAAGATAAAACAGATTAAAGCGAAAAACATCCTTGAAGAGAAAAAGATCGATGCTAAAGAATTTAGTTTTCTTTTTCCTAATAACGAAGTTCTCCTTGAAACTATAGATACTAACGCCTATGATATCAAAGAAATTGCCATAGAGAAAATGAGAGCAATACTAACACGAAAAGGTATAAAAGCAAGGGATTATGTTGATCTCTATATGATTGAAAAAAGATACAAAATAAAAATTGAGAACTTAAAGAATGAAATATTAGAGAAAACAAGATTTATGCTAAGATATGAGAAATATGGAGAAAATCTTAAGGCAAAAGCTGAAAGTAAACCAATATTTGCATTAGGAGCAGAAGATGGTCTTTTGCTTCAACCTCTTGATGAAAAGTTCTATGATTTTATGAAGAGAACAAACGGATTTGCTGATGACCTCATAAGAGAAATTCTAAAATAAATAATCATATTAACATCATAGAATAGTGCTTCATACTAATATTATTCCTTATATTAACGGAAGTGTATCACTCGTGATACCGTCCCGTCGGGGTCACATGTTGTCTTATAGCACAGAAAGAATTTTCAACCTACATATTCACTTGAACATCCTTAAAAATTTCAACTTATTAGACTGGCTTCCATCTATCCAAGGGGAAACCGCCTTATTCTCGCTATAAAAATCTTTAGTCTTCTTCATCCTAAACATGTCCTCAAAATAATAAGGAACAAAAGCCTTTGCAACAGAGATCCTTTCTTCATGCTCATCAAAATATAATATTGCAGGCTTATGCCTCTCCTTATCCCGGATTCTAAAAACCAAATAAAAATGCCTCTTTTTGTATCTATCAGAATTTGCAATATCTATAATATTGCAAATATTATCCACAATCTCCTCTCTAAAGAAAGAATGCCATTCCCTGGTATTTCTTACTCCTATCTTAGAGGCATTGGGATGCTCTAAAAATTGCAAAATTAATTCCTTATAGCCGACATAAGAAAGCGGATTTTCAATCCTAGAAAACATAGCAAAAGGATCCCCCAAATGAAACTCAGAAAAATAAAGCTTTCTTTCATCCTCATCCATCTCCTCAAGTATCATGGACTTTAAATTCATGACAATAGATAAGCAAAACCCTTTATAAATTTTATAATACCACAAACTCCTTGAGTTTTGTTTAGAGTTTGTGGGACAGAAAACAAACAATAAAGATGTCTCCGGTTTGAAAGCAGAAGTTTGTTTTCTGTAGTGTTAAAGCTACTTTATAACACAACATTATGTTATAGCAAAAGACTGAAGTAATTTACCAGTTCGTCTTTTGCTTTATTCGAGAGAACAAAATAATTAACCAAGCTTTTTGTTCTCTCGTTATAGTTAATCAAACTCCAATATAAAGCATAGATGTTCTATATTAAATTCAAACAAATACTTTTAAATAAACAATCTTTCATTTCTAATTGAGCGCACGTGGCACAATGGCACTGCAGTCGGCTGCAGCCCGACTTTCCCCAGGTTCGATTCCTGGCGTGCGCTTCATATAGCAAAAGACTGAATTAACTTATCAGTTTGTCTTTTGCTATATTCGAGAGAACAAAAAGCTTGGTTAATTATTTTTGTCTCTCGTTATAAACACAAAAATAAAAACATAAAAAACAAAACAAATAACTTTAAAACCTCAAAATCCTTAAAATTTAAACAAAAAGGAGGTATGACATGGCTAAACAAGACATAGAATTCTTTGACGTAAAATCAAAGAAAAAATTTAAAACAGGGAATTATAGAATAGTAGACAAGAGCGGCAGAATGTTTGCTGTTACAAAGTCGCCTTCAGGAACTCATGAGTGCTGGAGAGTTGTCTCAAAAGACTTTGCGGCAAAGAATAAGTAGCTCGCTAAAGAAATAATTTAAATAGCTAGTAGTAAACAAACTAGCATGAAAAAAGATAAAAATAGCGAAGAAAAAGACTTTCTAAGCTTTATTCAGGAAGCAGCCCTCATATGGGGTCCAAGCCCTGAGATTTATGGCGGATTAGCAGGCTTTTATACCTATGGCCCCTTAGGAAAGCTCCTAAAAAATAAAATAGAAAATTCCGTAAGAATCATGTTCAATTCTAATGGTTTCAGAGAAATAGAAAGCCCAACAATCCTCCCAGATATAGTATGGAAGGCTTCAGGTCATCTTGACACATTCTCTGACAGAATAATAAAATGCAAAAAATGCAGCTCAGCCTTCAGAGCAGATAAATTAATAGAAGAAGAGCAGAATATCCAAGCAGACTCGTTTTCAGATGAAAAATTACTCAAGTTAATAAAAAAGATTCATTGCCCAAACTGCAATTCAAATTTTGAGAATAAAATAGAAAAGCAAAGCCTCATGATTAAAACAGAAGTCTCTAATCAACAAGCATCTTTACGCCCTGAAACAGCAACGGCAACATATCTGCCATTTCTGCGATATTATAATCACTTCAGGAAAAAATTGCCTTTTGGCGTATTTCAAATAGGAAAAGCATACAGAAACGAAATTTCTCCAAGACAGCATATCCTTAGAATGCGCGAGTTTACGCAAGCAGAAGCCCAAATATTCATTGATCCGCTGGAAAAAAACTCCTGGAAAAAATACAATGAAATAAAAAAAGAAGCTCTTTCGCTATGGAGTTCAGAGGCGCAGGAAAAAAAACTGCCTGTAAAAGAAATAAAAATAGATAATGCCATCAAATCAAAGCTCATCAAAAGCCAGGCATATGCTTGGTGCATCTGGCTAGCCTACAGGCAATTCATGAAATTTGGAATTCCAAAAGAGAAGATAAGACTAAGACAGCATGCTCTTAATGAAAAAGCATTCTATGCAGAAGATGCATGGGACATAGAAATTCTCCTAAATAATTACGGTTGGACAGAAGCTTGCGGCATCCACGACAGAACCGACTATGACCTAAAACAGCACACTAAATTCTCAAATCAGAAATTAGAAGCGCAGAGAGAAAACAACGAGAAATTTGTACCGCATGTTTTGGAAATAGCATTTGGGACAGACCGCCCAGTTTACGCTCTTATTGACTTATTTTACGAAAAAAAATCAGAGAAAGAAGGAAAAACAATATTTAAAATACCTTACAGCATGGCTCCTATAGAAATCGCAATATTCCCTCTGCTCAAAAAACCAGAGCTAGTAGAATTTTCCGAAAAAATAAAGAATATTCTTGAAAAAGAATTTGTAATTGAATATGATGAAACAAGCTCAATAGGCAGACGCTATTTAAGAGCCGCTCTGCAGGGCATTCCATATGCAATAACAATTGACTTTGACTCTTTAAAAAAAGATGACGTAACAATCAGAGACAGAGATACTGAAAAGCAGATTCGCGTTCCAATCCAAAAATTAAAAGAAACCTTGAAAAAGCTGATAAACAGCGAAATCCAATTTGCAAAAGCAGGAAAATTAGTATAATTATTTTCTATAATACCTTTTTATCTTCGTTATTATGTCTCTTTTCTCTATCACCCTTATTCTAGCTTTTATAATAAAATAAATTATTAACATAATTAACGTTAACGCAAAAATTAAAACACTATAAGTTATTACTCTCTCAGGAGACAAGAAAATAATTTTGCCTACTTTAAAGAACGCACTCGCACTCGCTACGCTATCCTCGTATCTAGCTCTCACATATAAAACATAATCGCCATCATCAGCATCATAAGGTATAATAAAACCTTTCACAAAACTTACCTTTGTCTCTACAGCCAATGTTTCTTCCTCTTTAAGTATTACATTTCCTTCAAAATCTTTTATTATATAATTGACAGCCACATCAACTATACCAATCCTTTGTAGATTGAATATTTGTATTTCTGCAAAGAGTTTATTTCCAGGCTCAACTACAGAAAATTCTCCAGGTATCTCTACTTTAACGTCGAATAAAGCCCTCTTTGATTCAATTTCTACAGAAACTAGAATTTCCTTTTCTATGCTATCTGCTCTAGCAATAATCTTACCTAAATATAAATCAGGAATGCTGTTCTCGCGCGCAATAAAGTCAAGAGCTATTATTTTAGATTCACCAGCTGTCAAATCAAAACTCTCTTCGCTTATTTTAATTAAATCCTCCAATCCTAAAGAGGACAAATTAAACGCCAATTTCTGGCTTCCTGTATTCTTAACTTCTACGCTAACTAATCTTACCTCTCCCTGCTTTAATGTCACGCTAATTTTATCTTTATCTAGGCTAAACTTCTTAATTGTCGTGATGACTCCTCCTCCACCGCCTCCGCCACCTCCACCTGTCCCAGCTCCTGCTCCAGGAGTAGGCGTTGGCTCTGCTTCAGCAGGCCCTACTCTTATCCCAATTATCCTCAATAACGCTTCAATAATTCTAAAGAAGAAAGATTTTTTTTCAATAATATTGTCTATATCAAATTGCCCAAAAATAGCCCTCACAAACCCTATCCTTTTATCAAAAACAGCTGTCAAGAAAGTTCCTTGGCTTAATGCCCTGAAAAAATCTCCTGATTTCTCAACTACTGGCGTCAATACAACATTCCCTATTATTGTCCTGAATCCAAATAAATTCCTGACTAAATTCGCAACTAAATTAAATTGTTGGTTTAATGATGTAAATATCCCTTTTACTCTTGTTATTATTTCTTTAGGAGATAAAAGTTGTATAATAGCCCTAAATATACTACTTATTCTATTCATTATACTAGAGAAACTAATTCCTTGAATAATATTCGCGCTAAAAGATTGTGAACCATTAAATTGATAAGTTAAATATCTGCTTATTGTCATATTCCATGATTGAGATTGGTTAATTCCTCGCAGAGTTACGTTTATTGTATAGTTATTCCAATCTTGTCTTGTCCCAAGATTTTTTTCAGTGGTATTTGTCGCATTAAATCTATACTGCCATAAGGTTTGTTGTCCAATTCTACCATCGCTCCCTGTTAATCCTGAAAAAATTAAATTAGCATCGTTTCTCATTATTGTTACATTTGCATTTGGGGCAACTGTTCCATTACTCCAATTCACATAAACGTCTAAATACCAATTAGAATTGACTAAAAACTCAGTTAAATTACTAACCCAACTTGTTCTTTCGTTCCATGTGGTATTTGTGAAATTAATAAATCCCAATACGTTATCTGAAGAAGTCGCATATTTTGTAGTATTAGCCCCTGCTTTAAACATATCAAAACTTGAATTAATTATTTCTATCGATAAATTATAGCTTGCTGTAGAAACTGACGACGTAGTTATTCCATTTGAGAAATTTATAGCTGTTATATTTATTCCTATTATCTTAAGATTTGTCATGGCATTTCTGCCATCAAAAACTGCTCCAGAAGAGCCAGTAGTAGTTATTGTCCCATTAATAAAAGTTACATTGAAAACTATAGCACTCCAGTCTACAGCATCTGTATTATAGCTTGTGATATTGTTATCAAAAAAAGTTATATTAATGCTTGTTCCAGAAGATATATAAATCCCTGCAACACCTATATTTGAATTTATCAAATTCCCTATGAACATATTATCATTGCTTTGTGATTGAATTTGAATACCTAAACCAAAATTTCTAGCTATAAACCTATTATTTAAAAATTTAGCTCTTCTAACAATTGTTGTTAATAGAGCAGTTCCACTTCTATCCATATCTACAGTATTATTATCTACAGTTAAATTTGAGTAATCAGCTAAACTAGTTAAATATATTCCTACAACACTTGCCCCTGTATCTCTTTTTGTTATATTATTCTCCAAAATAGAGACATTACTCATCAACGACGAACCTGAAATCATTATCCCTCTTTTTGCATTTCCTGTCCCACCTATTAAATTTATAGTATTATTTGCAATTAATAACTCTCTATTGCTATTCCCCCCTGATAAATATCTTATTCCCTCACTATTTGTTCCATTTACTGTTATTGTATTATTAATTATGCTAACTCCACCTGCACCAGTTATTCTTATTCCATCTCTATTACTAAACGTATCTCCGATATTTCTTTCCCATATCAATCTAAAATTCTTTACTGTAACATTTCTTGCATCTGCGGAAATATCTATTCCTGCCACACCTGATAATATCCCTCCATAACCTAATGAACTTCCATTGCCATCAAGAGTAAAATTAGAAGCAGATATTGTGAAGCAAGTGTCATTGGACAATAAATCAGCAGTAACATAAAGAACTCGATTATTGCAACTACTATTAAGAGCGCTAAGACATGTATTTGTTTGATTACTAGTGCAAGTTGTCCCTCCAGGAGTAGCAGCTGTCCATGTTGTTAAGTTAATTGTATCCTGAACAAAAGGAGAATAAGAGAAATTATTAGCAATATATCTTATCTGCAAATCTCCATATCTAACAGAAGTATTTATTGTTAGAGTCGTTGTTAAGGTGCCATTATTCAAAGCTACATAAGAAGTATTACTTCTTATAAGATAACTCTTAGCAAAGTAAATATCCTCTATTTCCTTTGCAGGCAAAGTTCTATTAAAAATCAATAACTCATCAATCATGCAATTGCAAAATCCTACAGGATTAGGGTTAAACCTATTAGACGAACCCATACCAATGTAAATATTTGGCATTATAGAGGACGGTTCAGTATCGGGCGGAAAAAGTCCAGTTGTTGTAGTCTCTAAAATATTATTAATATATAAATTATTACTCCCGCTACTACTATCGCTACTTACAACAGCAACATGATACCATGTGTCATTATTCAGCCGAGATAAACTAAGAGCCTCAAACTTATCATATCCTCCTGTTGTATTCAAACCTTCACTAGCGAAAACTATTCTTCTTGTGCTCTGATTATAGCCTAAAAACCATATCATATCTGTTGCCGCATTACTTCCTCTCTGTATGATTGGGTCAGCTACAACTGCAAACTCACTTGAATTTGCAGGAGTTCCACTTGACATGCTTGTCCCATTGCCCAAAATCTTCACCCAAAGAGCAATTGTATAATTAAGATTGTTAGGAAGCATGCCATCAGGGTCTTGAACATTAATAAAACCATCCCCTAAGTTTTTAAAAGCTAAATTAAATCTCCCTGTATCAACCTCTGTATAATTATTAGTCCCGTTATTTCCATAAACTGAATAATCGACAGTATAATTTTCCTTCTCTCCAAACGCATCTTCATAATCAAAATGATAAATAAGAACACTTCCATTTTTCTCTTGAAAACCATGAATACTATCGTTATAACTTGAGCCATTCCATGTTAGAAGACGAGCTTCTAATACAGAACCTCCAAACTGAAGAAACGTTCCTGTAATATTTACTCTATTAAAATAGCCCTCCTGAGCAAAATCCTGAATAAGAAATGTCTGTTGGCCAGTTGAATTAAATTTTCCATATTGATTGTTGTAAACAAAAGAAATTTCACTTGAAGAAAGTGGAACATTCATTATCAATAAATCATCAATACTCCCATTGAAAAAACCTATTCTGAAAAAACTAGAAGTGCTATTGAAAGTTGTGCCTAGTCCTAACCTTACATTATTAGTAACTGGGAAAGCATTGCCCACGCGACAATTACTTATAGTATTATTGAGATAAAGGCAAGTACTAGTAAAATTGTGAGTAACACTTACAAAATATCTCTGCCCCAAAACCAAAATATCAGGTATTCCAACTGTAAAATTGGAATTTGTGCTATTTTGAAAAACAAATTCAACGCTGTTACTTGTATTCCAAATAAGAAGATAATTAATAGTATTTGAAGCCGTGTCTGGATCCCTTCCTTTAGAAATAATAGGATACCCTGTAATTCCTCCGACTGTTATAGGTATTCCTCCAGAAGAATTAATCCAAAGAGATATAGTCAAATTACGCAAATCAAGACCGCCGGCGTCTGCTCGGTAAGCATAATCTCCAGAAGAGTCTGAAAATCTTAAACATCTTCCATAAAAACAAGAGCTGTCGTTAATTGAAGAAGAATTTGCCATTGTTAAATCTAACTCGCTTCGACCATAATCTTGCAAAGTAAAACCATTTAACGAATTTGTTCTATTTTCAGTATCAAAAGGGTGATAAAGAACAACTGACGAATTTAAAACGAATAAATGCGTAAAGGGATAAACTGCTTCAGTAGTTAAATTAATTAAATAAGAATCGCTAGCAGAAGAAATGTTGCCTAAGGAAATCAAGGGGTCTAACGTAACTATTTGCCCTCTTAAAAAATTTATTCTTGACATGTCAAACTTCAAAATAATTTGATTATTATTTACTCTTTGATGTGTTAAGCTCACATCAAAATTCTCTAAAATATCTGAAAAATCATAAATAACATATTCTCTCACATCATTTTCATGGCTTTTTGTATAAAATCTTACGCCATTATTAGTTATTTCAAGAGGATATTCTGAACTAAAGTTAATTCTTATCTCGTCCAAATTAAGAGCAATTACGTCGCCAGCTAGATTATTGGGAATAGATATATTAAAACCAAACTTATATTTTCCAGAGTAATTATAAAAACTAGTTAAATAAGGGCTTATGTTCACCTTTATATCCAAAGAATTACGACTAGAAATTAATATTTTTGTATCTTTACCTTCATAATTGAATTTCAATCCGTCATCAATTGAAGACAGCTCTCCAAATTTGGTATCACTACCTGAAATTTGAGCAGGAATAATTTGTATTAAAACAGCAATTATTCCAACAAGTATTGCGATAATCGTCATAAAAGCTATTATCTCGCCAGTTTTATTTCTCATTTTCCCCTCCATTTTCTTTATCTAATTCCTTTTCAAGAAGACTAAGAACAGCAACATTAACAAATTGTTTCAAATTAGTATAACGAATTCTATAAGGAAGTTTCTTCAAGAATTTTTTTAATCTCTTAAGCAGCTCTCTATCAAGCTTGACAGTTGTATTATCCATTCCCCGCCTCTTTTATTTAGTAACTTATAATAACTATTAGTAACTATTTAAATTATTGCACAGAAACATATAAACCTGTCAATAAATCACAAACCTTTGTGTTTTGTTAGATTAAGTGAAAAACTAAAAATTACAACAATCTAAAGAATGTAGTTTTTACTCGATATAATAATAAAGTCCTTGCGTTTTGTTTGGGGCTTTATTGATGCTCAAAACACAACCTTGCCTTAAAAGGTAAGGTTTTCGTCAAGTATCTTGACATAATATAAAATATTAAACTTACAGAATTAGCTATTTTCTTTATACTATTACTCCTTCTTTGATTGCATAATGAATTATTCCCAACTCTCTTACCTTTTTTTTAAATTCTTTAGGAGTATAACATAAAACCTCTAAATCAATATTTTCATCCCAATATTCTATTACTTCGCTCATTCTTTTTCTAAAAGGAAGATTTTCAAAATCTTTAGAAACAAGGATCAAATCAACATCTGAATTAATAAGATAATCCCCCCTTGCCCTACTTCCAAATAATATAACTTTCTCTAATTTAAATTTTTTATTCAATTTTTTAATATATATTTTTAATAATTGCATTATTTTTTCATTTGTATATTCAACCATTTTAATAACTCCTTTGCTTTTTTAATTAAGCTAGAAACATCTTCTTCTTCATAAAGAGAATATGGAACATCCTCTACAGCATCTGGATATCTAGACAAATAATATTCTGGTGTCAATTGTCTTAAGAACGCACTATACTCTTTTGGCACATCTGCTATTTTACCAAGTTTCACAAGAGAATGTATTGGGCCCGGAGATTCTTTTTTCTTAAACAATATATATGCTTTTAGCGCTTTTTCAACACTTTGCTGACAATAAAAAGCAGCGACATCTAATATTTTACCTTTAAGATTATACTCGGATGCTTCTAAATCGTGCACAGCCTGCATCCACCATCTATTGATTTCTTCCCTCATATTCCAATGAAGGTATTTTCTATTTATATAAATATCGTTTAAATTGCAAAAATCTAAAACCATATATTAATTAAAATATAATTAAAAAAATCATATATCAGCCATCTCTGTCTTTATCTTAGAAATCTTGCCTATCTTGTCAGAAACTCCATCTATCTTTGCCTGCAGGCTCTTCTTCTTCTCGTTAAGCCTTGCCTCTTTCTCAATCAATTTAGCTATCCTTTCCTGCAATTCCCTCTCTTTCCCACGATCAACATTAAGCGTAGAAGAAATGCTCTCAAGAATCTTGTTAATCTCATTTTTCTCTCTTCTAAGCCTGCTTATCTCATTCTCTAAATCTCTCATCGCTCCGGCAAGCGCAGATTTATTAGCAGAATTATCCTTCTTCAATCTTCTCTTTTTCATCATTATAATAAATAAATTTAGTTTATAAAAGTTTCCTCTTAAAGCCCTCAATCATATGGCTTATTTTCCTCTGTCCCTCTTTGTAGCTTCCTTCCCTTATATACCCTTTTTCAAAAGCCTCATGCAATAATTCCTTTTGGCGGATCAGCCTTTTTACAGTCTCGTTTACATTTCCAAATTCCATTCTTCCAATGTCAAATACTCTTTTTCTCCATTCTACAGCATGCAGCAATTTCCTATTTACAAGATAATTAAAAATAAGAACCCCTGTTATCAATATTAGCACAACGCCCACAATAAAATAAAAATAATCGCCGAACCAGTTGTCCAAATTTAATTCGGGGCTTAAATCAATATGATTTCCGACATAAAATAACAGGGAATTTGTCCCTAAAGAATTTCCATGTCTTGCATAAGCATAAAAAACATAATCTCCTTTTTCTGTCTCTTCAGGAATCGTAAAGCTTTTTCTAACGCTTAAAACGTCTTTATTGTACGAATCCCTCTTCTCAGAAAGAATCACGTTGCCTTTTATGTCACTGATATAATATTCTAATTCTACGTTCTCTTCGCCTGCTCCAACGTTAAAAACGCTGATATCAACCACAAAAGGCTCTCCTGCACTTATCTCAAAATATCTGGGTGCCATCTTTGCTCTTACATCAAATAAAACATTTTCAGACTCTACTTCCAAGATAGCAGATAATTTAATAGAACTACTCTCGCCTGCAACAACAATATTGCCTACATAAACCCCTGGTCCTTGACTGCCGTCTAAAACAGCATTAAAGATCCCTACATCTCCCTCTCCAATTACCAGACTGCTCATATCGACCGAAATAAAGTCAGCTTTAGAAGAATGATAGATGTCAAATCTCTGCTCCTGTTTTTGATTAACAATGTCTATAGGATAATTAATACTGCTTCCATCTTTTACAAATGCCTTGATAATTGGAGGGTTGACGCTAAAGTCCGCGTCTTGTGCGCTTGCAAAAAATAAAATAAGCAAGACTGCAAAAACAAATTCAATCATAAATCTCTTCATTTTTATCTCCATTCTATATGTTTGCTCATTCTTTTATATTTTATCAAAAATATTATTCCAATCACAAATATCAGGGCAATAACTCCTAAGGCGAAAATAACTCTAATGTCGCCAACGCCAAAAACTCCTTTTTCTCTAATACTGAAATGCTCACTTGAAGTAGCAAATCCCCCTGGATAATATATCTCTACTCCTATTATATAATCCCCTGCTTCAAATTTATAAACAGGAAATTCTTTTGTAAAGCTTTTTGACTGATGAACAAACAAAGTTTCACCCCCGTTATATAATTTCTCTCCCTCAAAGTCTTTTATAACATAATTAACATTCACATCAACATCAAAAGGCTCACCTATCTGGAATAATGAGATAGATACTTTCAAATTATCGCCTATTTTTATAATCCTTTTTCTAATAGGTATGTTTATGCTCAAGTCAAACAATTTCTTCTCGCTTCTCACATTTATCAAGACAAAAACCTCTTTTGTAACGCTTCCTGATTTAAATATTATTCTTCCTGCATGAACGCCAGATGTAGGCGCTTTGAGCTTCAAAGTCACAATTCCCTCTTCATTTGGCCCCAAAACCAATTTATTAGTGCTTAATTCAACAATCTCTTCAATTCCCTTTATCTCTATGTTTATATTAACATTACCTTTATTATTCTTCACTTTTATCTCCCTTTCTTCTGTGCTTCCAGCAACTATAAACACATTAAGCTCTGCTTGAGCTACTTCAAAATCTATTATAGGCAAAACAGCTGCCCCTCCACCGCCTCCGCCACCTCCACCTGTCCCAGCTCCTGCTCCAGGAGTAGGCGTTGGCTCTGCTTCAGCAGGCCCTACTCTTATCCCAATTATCCTCAATAACGCTTCAATAATTCTAAAGAAGAAAGATTTTTTTTCAATAATATTGTCTATATCAAATTGCCCAAAAATAGCCCTCACAAACCCTATCCTTTTATCAAAAACAGCTGTCAAAATTGTTCCTTGGCTTAATGCCCTGACAAAATCTCCTGACTTCTCAGCAACCGGAGTTAGTATCACATTTCCTGTAAGAGTTCTAAATCCAAATAATGTTCTGACTAAATTTGCAATTATGTTCAATTGCCCATTTAATGATGTAACAATTGTCTTAGTTCTTGTAACAAGAGCATTTAAATTAAGATTCGCAGTCAATCCTCTATTGAACAATCCTGTTCTCGTCAACAAAGAATTTATGTTCAATACCTGTATTAAATCAGTTCGAATTAATTTAATCCTATCTAAAATAGTATTTAGCGAAACTATGTCGCTTACTCCTCTAAATGCAAATAATATTCTATTTAAGCTATTAGTTATTATTATATTTTGGCTCAATCTCCTGTTAAAAAATGCCGTAATGTCAACAACAGGCGTTATTACAAAATTCTGGAATATGTTAACGAGAGTTGTTGTTATTCCTTGTGTTGTCCCCTTTACCTCACTAGTTAATATAACATTCCCCGTTAATCCTCTAAAGAACAAAGCTGTTCTTGTAACAACGCTTCTTAAATCAAGAGTTTGAACTAATGATGTAACAATTGTCTTTGTTCTTGTAACAATGCTTCTTAAATCAAGAGTTTGAACTAATGATGTTATTATCGTCTTTGTCCTAGAAACAATTGCGTTTAAATTAAGATTCGCAGTCAATCCTCTTATCGCGCTTAAAGTTCTTGTTAAAATTGCGTTTATGTTTATTTGTTGATTTAATGATGTAACAATTGTCTTTGTTCTTGTAACAATGCTTCTTAAATCAAGAGTTTGCGTTATTGTTCTAAAGAACAAAGCTGTTCTTGTAACAACGCTTCTTAAATCAAGAGTTTGAACTAATGATGTAACAATTGTCTTTGTTCTTGTAACAACGCTTCTTAAATCAAGAGTTTGAACTAATGATGTAACAATT
>CAZJPE010000003.1:62999-110305 GCA_964547875.1 Candidatus Woesearchaeota archaeon | reverse complement strand
TTATGTTTATTTGTTGATTTAATGATGTAACAATTGTCTTTGTTCTTGTAACAATAGCATTAACTACGAAAGAGTCTGATAATGCTCTATTAAATCTTGCTATTCTATTAACTAAATCATCTAAATTTAAATTTTGAATAAGATTAGAAATTAATATTTTTGTTTTTGAAATTGAATCATCAATATTTATTAAATTATTTAAATTTCTAAATCCAGAATACATTTTACTAATAAAATTATTTAAAAACATTGATAAAATATTTTCTCTTCTTGCAGAGATTTGTTTTGCTCTTTCTCCTCCTACTTTAAAAGATTGAGTTATATTTACATTGAATAATGCTCCTCCAGCAGCTTCATTCCAAATATCAACAATAATATTATCCCTTAATATAGGAGAATAAAAATTCCCAGATTGATTTCCATTTGCAGGAATAAAGTTAAACTCTAAAGTCAAATTATTCGCAGTTGAAGATATATTAAAATAAGTTAATTGATTATTACCATTTGAGATATTAATCCATGTTGTATTTAAACCTGTATTAATTTCTCTCAATCTAAGAGATATATTTGAACCCATTAATAATGTTGAATTTGTTGTTATATTCACTCTATTATTTGTCCCAGAAAAATTAACATTATCAAATAATTGAGTAGCAGGAGTTAAATATTTATAAGATTGATTCCTATATATTAGTCTAATTTCTTCAGCAGAAGGGATAGAACCATTCCAAATCATGACTTCATCAATCCCTCCAGCAAAAGAAGCAGTCTGTCCTGTTCTTCTTCCTATCATTACCTGGTCTACCCCTGGGTCGGCATAAGTCACAGAACCAGTGAAATTAAGAACTCCGTCAACATAACCTGATATATTAATTGTCCCAGCACCATTGGGAATATGGGTGCAAACTAAGTGATGCCAAGTTCCAACAGATGTTGTAAAATCAAAAGCACTAACATTTCCCCCACCACCAAAGGTATCACAATCAAAAACGCCTGAATTTCTAGTCATTTCATAATTATTATCTCCTCCAATTATACCTAGTGATGTTGTAGCAGAGGTAGAAGCAGATACCCAAGCCATTATCGCGCCTGTTGAATTTGGGTCATTACTGCCTGATACGCTAAATTGACTTTGACTCCCATTATACCAATATCCTGAACCTACTGCTCCTGTAGAGTTCCAGATTGGTTGGTCAACATATCTGGCATTAACTCTAAACTCAAAGTTATTTCTTGAATAATCATAAGTAGTATTACCTGGATCTGTATGATTCACATCATAAGGCAAATAAAGGACGATATTTGAATTATTCAAAGTAATATGCGAAAGAGGATATGCTTCTGTGGTTATATTATTTTTAGTTGTAGGAGAATACGAATCCACATCATCTATTGCTATTGTTGGGTCGAGAGTTATAACCTGTCCTGCAGAAAAGTTAATTTCAGTAAAATTAAATCTTAATAAAATATTATTCCCCGATCGTTCTACGTTAAGAGGAATTGAAACGTTAAAAAATACGCTATCACCAGAATCGTTTATTTCGCTTTTTTGAATCTGAAAAGAATTTAAAATATCTGAAAAATCATAAACTACAAACTTATCCTTTTTAATAAATCTATTTTGCTCTGAACTCTCGAAATATCTAAATCCATTATTAAATATTTCCAAAGATAAATTGGATGAAACATTAAAAGTAATCTCTCCTATATTCTTAACATCTAATAAATCTATTTGCGGAATTGTTATATTAGCTCCAAATTTCCAGTTTTCTGGATTATTAATTACAAACCATTTATAATCTCCATTTATTAAAGATAAATCTCCCGCTTCTCTCTTTGAGCCATTAGAAATAACATAAGTTGAGATATTAATTTGATTATTAGATTGGGTAAAAATTAACTTAGAAGATATATTTGTCAAAGTTGTATTGTCGAAAAACTTCTCATCTTCTGATTTTAGGACTTGACTAATAGCATTAATTAAACTACTAACTATATTTGTTCTTCTAAATCCTCCAGTCCCGCTTCTCAAGCCAGTTAAAGAAACTGATTGAGTAACATTAACATTAAATAGTGCTGCTTGAGCAGGAGGAGTAAATGTCAAGGTAAAATTAGTCTCGTTAAACGCCTCATTTCCAGAACTATCAACAGCCAAATAATTCCACAAATAAGTCCCGCTAATATTAAATATTATTGAAGTATTAACTCTTATACTTGAATTTCCAACAACTGTGAAATTAACTGCAAATAATGTTCCCCCAGATGTTAAATTCCAGACATATAATGTAGCATTTGTTACATTTGTATCATCAAAAACATGCGCGCCAAACCAGACTGTTTCATTTGTAACAGTTGTCCCATTCGCAGGGCTTTCTAATCTAACTTTTGGAGCTGTTACGTCAGGCCCCCTGCAAACACCATCCCATAAAGTTCCATTTGTATAATACGTCCTAAATACAGAATTGCCTGAACTATTCGTATAAGCAACTGCAAATGTTCCTAAGCATAAAGAATTGCCTGTTATAACATCTTTTCCTACAACGTCTAATAAAGGATAAGTTGAATTAGCAGCTGTAGGTTCTATCGCGATGTTTTGCGTTCTTATACTTCCATTCTCGAAAAATACAGTAGCATTTATTTTATTCTCGCTTTGTGTCCAATATACTAAAACAAAAGAATCAGAAGAATTGCCTTCTTCTCTCACTGTAGTCAAAGCAACTCTTGCATCAGTGCCCGCAGCAGTTACCAAATCAGTAGCGCCCAAAATAGCAACATTATTTGTTCTATAAACGGCATAAGTTATATCCTGATCAGCACCATCATAAAATGCCATGACAAATTTTTCTCTATCAGTTGCAACCCCGCTGTCATTCTTTAAAGCAGTCGTGGCAACATGATTAACAGTTCCTGATGCTGCATCAATATCCGTCGCAGACGTTACAGCAGTAGTAGAATCAGGAGAATACTGCGCATAAGTTACAGAATCTCCTCCTGTTCCATCATCAAACCAGATATAACTATATAAAGAACTATTGCTTCCAGCACATCCCACAAGATTGTCGTTGCTCCTATCAGGAGCCGCAGTGGTATCTGCATCAAATTCTGCGGTATTGGCAACCCCAGTATAATTAAAAACTGTTGCGCTTGCATCATTATTAACATCATCCATGTAACACACGGCAATCTGGCTCCCTGTTGCAATTACAGAGATATCAGTAGAGTTAGTTGTGGCGGCGCCGATAGCGGCAGAAACTCTAACCGGCCCGGTTATTAATGTAAGATTATTTGTATAAATAGATAACACGGCAGAACTAAAATTAATCCAAGCAAGTGCAAAATTTGAAGAATTTATCGGCGTAATAGAAACCCTTGAATATTTATCTACTTTTGTATTAACAGTAACGCCGTTTCCTATTTGTGCTCCAGTAGTATTGTACACTCTTAATGTAAGATTAACATTGGCGAAACCAGGTTGTATTCCGCCAGGAGGAAGCAGCATGGCTGCATAAAGGAAAGTGTCATTTGTCAAAGGAGCCAATGCTACTTGAGACGCTCCAGTAATATTAACCAAAGTTATGTTTGTGGTGCTCACAGGATCAACAACATGCTCAATCTCTAAACTCCCTCCAACTATTTTTAAGTCAAATGTATCCTGCTCGCCAATTAAATTATTCAAAAATGCCTTATTATATTGATTATCTATTAAAGAACTAAACTCTGTAATTAATTCCTCTTTGTCAATTTCATAAACCTCTATCTTAGGATTTCCTTCAATCACCTTAGAATAAATCTGAATATCTCTTGCATAAGTTAAATCTTGCTCAAATTTAATTCTTATATATTCCTCGTCTGAAATTGTCTCACTCCATATTCCATCTAACTCTTTTACATTATTATAAATATCAGAAATAAGTCTCTTGTCTTTGTCTAAGTGTTCTGCCCTTATTATTTCCACAATCTTATCAGAATTAAATCTCTTTATTCTATTATTTTCACTGCCATTTTCTTCAGAATTTCCTATAATAGAAAGGACAATTATTCCTATAATTAAAGCGATTAAAATCACAGAAACTATTATCTTCCCAGTTTTATTTATCATTTTTTTACCTCTTTTTTTCTTTCGTTTTCTCCGATAGACATAAAATTTATATAGTTATCATCAGTGTCTTTTTTTATGACAGAATTAAGAGTTAAAATCCCGGAAGAACTTGAATTTGAATTAAAGCAAGTACCAGATATAGAATTGTCTATATTAGTCACTAACTTATTGAAAGAAAGACTATCAAGAGCAATAGAATTCAAACAAATTGTATCTAAATCAAAATTAACAGAAGAGCAAGCAGAGGAATTGGCTAATGAAGTTAGTACATCATTAGCTAAAGGGTATGATAAATTATATTCTAAATACTCTAAAGATTCTAAGGGGTGACTAATGTCATCAAGATTTATAATTGATGCCAATGTCATCATATCATCCTTAATTAACAAAGGAGTCTCTTTTACGTCATTATTATTTAATATCATTTTTAACAAATTTAATCTAATTGCTCCAGAATTCCTGCTTGAAGAAATCAAAAATAATAAATCTAAAGTATTAGAACTAACTAAATTATCAAATGATGAATTCAGAAGATTATACAATATATTACTTAATGAGATAACATTTATTCCAGAAGAAAAGTTTATAAAGTTCCTCCCTAAAGCAAAAGAATTGGCTCCGCATCCAAAAGATGCCCCATATATTGCCTTATCATTATATACAAATTCACCAATTTTATCAGGGGACAAGGGTCTCTCCTCATCAAAACTTAAAGTTATATCTCCAAGAGAATTTCTAAGACTGCTTTTCACATAACTCCTTAACTCAATCCCATAAGTATTTCCATAATTCAAATTAAAAACACTTTTCATCTTTTCGCCTCCCTTTTTTTCCGATGCCCTATGGAATGGGCCTTTCTAGGAATATTCCAATAAGGCGATTTGCATTTAGCGCAACAAATTGGTTTTTTAGCAGAACGAGAAATCCATTTATGCGAGCATCTCTCGCATATATATCCATCTAATTTTATCTCACCCATTTTTCAAAAACAAATATAAATATCAAGCAAGAACTATCTTATAAAGCTTTACTTTTAGTTATTATTATTAGTTATAACTAAAAGTAATTACTAATGGTATATGACATCCTAAAATAATGTATCCTACTGAAAAATCAATAGAAAAAGAATAATAAAAATACCTAATCTAAGAATTATCTTTCCCCATACTTACTGCTATTGCTGAGGCTCTTTTAGGAATACTATATTTAGCCATCCTCTCATAAATAGTATTATGTCTAACATCATACATTTTGGCTATTTGTCTCATAGATAATCCTCGATCCCAATAGAGACTATTTAGCTCGTCTTTTGTTATAAAGAATTTTCTTGGATTTCTAATAAGGGAAGTATATTTCTTAAGATTTTCATAACTATAATTCATTTTGCCTTTTTTATTGAGTTTTTGCATCTTAAGAAATATCTCTATTTCATTTTCCCTCGTATAATTAATTTTTCTTGATTCTATATATTCCAATATTAATGATAATTGTGGTTGTTTAATTATAAGTCTGCCATTAAGTTTTTTGAAAAAATCTTCTTTAAGTCCTTGCATATGCCATTGATAGATTGTTCGCCATTTTCCTTCTCTCTTTTTCTCGATAATAAAACCTCCAAATTCCTTTTTAAGAAATTCCATTAATCTTTTATCAGTATTTGTTATAATAATCTGCGGAGTAAATATGATTTTTTTATTATTAAAAGAATTTATATGTTTAGATTTAGCTATTGTTACCGTTCCTTCTCCGTCAATTAATCCCGCCAAATAATCCAACCTTTCGTCTCCAGTAAAATTATAAGATGGTAAACTCATAGGGTAAATCTTTTTTAATTTTTTTATTTCTTCAAATAAATATATGTCTACATCATTATAAGGAAGATATTTCTTTCCATTGACTGAAGTTTTTCTAGATTTAATAAAATTCAATAAAAATTCAGCTTGCTTTCTCTTTATTAAGATAAAAGGCATAATCTCTTTCAGAAAAGATTCTATTTTATTGAAACCTGTTAGAAGCCATCTATAATATTTTTCATTAGTTTTAGGATTATGCCCCGAGATATTTGTAATTCCATAAAATTTTATATTCAACATATCTATTAAATTTTTATCTTTAGAAACAATTGAAATTGAAGGTTGGTATTTAATTTTTCCTGTCATTCTATGCCTTTTTCTTCCTATTAATAAACATCCTTCACCATCAATAATAGCGCCTATATAAGCTAATTTATCATTCATATTAATTCTAAAAGAATAGAAAATAAATACTTTTGTATTACTTTTTAAAGAAAAAACATCTTATCACTACTCTTAAGAGACCATTAAAGTCCAATTGACAGTCAATTGGTCCCCGGCCGAACCATCTAAAGTAACTTGAGTAAATCTATCAACTGCTAACATGGTCCCATTCCATCCTGAAGCAATAGCTGTCTGATTGAATAATGCTGAAGCATTTACTTCCAATCCTGCAATTCCAGAAGAGGTAAATGTTGTAAATATGCTGACATTTCCATTATTATTTGGAAGGATTGTAAATGTCCCAATTTGCCTTGACAATCCATTAACGTCATATTCATCTTTTTGAGCGCCAGAGCCATTATTCCATCCTTGCCCAGCATTCCCCTGATTTGCAAAAGCAGAACATCCCCCGCCTGTTGCATTACATAAGGATATTGTTGTAAAATTACCAGTGCTTGTTGTAGTCCTAAAAGCAGTTAAAAAATCTCGTGTTAAATTCAATCCTATAAATGTTATATTATTATGCGTACATCCGACATCTTCTACTCCCTCGCCATATCTTGAACCTTCTCCTCTAATAACCTTAACACAAACAACTCCATCGTATCTTAATCCTCCATCAGATTCAGTAGGAGCAACAGAAACTGCTGGCGTAAAAGAAAAAATTAAAATAGCAATAAACAAAACTAAAAACAAATTAATGCCAAACATTAAATATAATTTTTTATCAATCATTTTCATCCTCTTTTGATATGATTGCAATTCCAAAAATAGAGAAGTATTTAAATCTTTCTATCAATTTTTATTTTTAAATTATAAAAATAGATAAATATTTATAAAACCTAATAATTTAATTAAAATAAAATTAAGAGGATAAATGAAAAAACATTTTATCATAGCGGGATTATTATTATTAATTTATGTCGTTATTATAAATGGATTTAATGCATTAGCCTCCTATCATCTTTCGCAAAATCAAATAATTCAAGAACAAATAATAACAACTATTGCTCCGACAACGCAAATAGCGCAAGTCAGTACTTCTCTTTCAGTATCTGTATCAAGAAAAAGATGGTATGGCAAAATCTATGAAATAATAAACAATGAAGGAGAAATATCTAATCTATATTTACTAGGATTTCTAAAATTGCCTTTAGTTAATATTAACATTAGTTATGTCGTTTTTCATATCTTATTTTTCATCGCACTCTTAATTTATCTATCAATTCTAACAACAATAAGATTAATAAAGTATAAAAAATATAAATATTATTATAATTACATGTAAAAGAGGTAAAAAATGAAAAAAGATAATTGGCTTGGAATTATTCTATGGATAATAGGAGCTATTGTATTCGTCATCTTAACTCCAGAATTAAGAGATTTAGTTCTATTTATCATGCTTGCTATTCTCTTGTCTCGCATAAAGAATCACAGATTATTCTAAAAAATTATACTGATAGATCCGCCTTCATATAAAAACATAATTCTCTTTGCTTTCATAAAAGATAAAATCAAATATTTTATAAACGCTCTTTTCTTAAGAAAAAAATGGGATTTGAAAACATCTTCTTTTGGCCGTTTGCGGCGGCCTTTGCAGGCGCATGGCTTATCGTAGGCATCGCTATTCTAACATTCTGGATTTGGATGCTCATTGACTGCGCAAAAAGAAAATTTAAGAATGACATTGAAAAAGTAGTCTGGATTCTAATTATCGTCTTCTCTCACTGGATTGGCTCTCTAATTTATCTGATAGTAATAAAAGTTTATAATTCAAAGGGCCTGATAAAAAAATAAAATGCCCTCTATATTTCTTTACACAATATTAAGCGTAATCTTAGTAAGTCTTATTTCATTTATTGGCATGTTCGCGCTTTTAATAAAAATAAAAAATTTAAATAAAATCTTAATTTATCTAGTAAGTTTCGCAGCAGGAGCTCTTCTAGGCGATGCCTTTATTCATCTAATCCCCCAACTAATAGAAAAGACTGATTTCTCATTAATAACTTCTTTATACATACTATCAGGAATAGGAATCTTTTTCATTCTAGAAAAATTTATTCACTGGCAGCATTGCCATCGCAATATTACGGAAAAGAATCATGTTCATCCATTTGCCTATACAAATTTAATCGGAGATGCTCTTCATAATTTTATTGACGGCGTAATAATAGCTGGAAGCTATATTTCATCAATGACATTAGGCATTGCGACAACAATTGCTGTTGTCCTGCACGAAATTCCACAGGAGATAGGAGACTTGGGTATATTGCTTCATGGAGGATTCTCTAAAAGCAAGGCGCTTGCCTTAAATTTCCTTACCGCCATAACAGCCTTAATAGGAGCGCTCACAGCTTTTATCCTAGAAAAATTCATACCAAACATAGAATTATTCCTGATATCACTAGCCATAGGCAGTTTTATCTATATCGCCGGCTCTGATTTAATTCCAGAATTGCACAAAGAGACAAATGTTAAAAAATCGCTATTGCAATTAGTCTCGTTAATACTAGGCATGCTAATTATGACCTTTCTTTTACTCTTAGAATGAATAAATATTAAAATCTATGAATGATAAAATAAACATGACTAGTCTTAGCATTGCTTTAATCTCAATAGGCATTATAATTATACTAGCAGGAATTATATTGCACTTTGGAGAAAAAATGTTCAATTTAGGAAAACTCCCTGGAGATATAATTTACAAAACTAAGAATACAATCATTTATTTCCCATTCGCAACCTCAATAATAATAAGCATTATATTAACAATTACATTAATAATAATGTCTTTATTGATAAAATAAAATGCCATTTACACTATTCCCTCTAGAAAATTTCCCAAATGAAATCATAGCAACAATCTTCTCTATTTTATTTATAACAATTCTAATAATTGAATTAAGAATATTAATAAAATACAAATCAAAAAAAGAAGATAAAGCATCGTTCTTCTTGATTATAGCAGGAATCTTTATGCCATTTTCAATAAAAACTCTTGGCAAATATTTTGTTCCCATGATAGAAAAGCAAAAAAGCCGAAAAATCATTCAAACAGGTCCTTATAAATATATTAGGAATCCTTCATATACAGGTTTATTGCTTGAACTAATCGGATTTTCATTAGCATTATCAAATACCTTATCGCTATTAATAACATTATTAGTCTTTATCCCTGCAATTGCGTATAGAATAAAAATTGAAGAATATTTCCTTTTAAAGAATTTTAAAAGTTATGAAGACTATAAAAAAGAACTAAAAATTAATATCATTCGTATATTAAGGGCTCGTAGGCTAAAGGCAGACTGTATCCATGGCATGGATAAGATCCGGGTTCGATTCCCGGCGAGTCCATTTCGCTCACCGCAACGAAAATTTAGTAAGGGCTTGTAGTCCAATGGTTAAGACGCTACATTCGCAATGTAGAGATCCGGGTTCGATTCCCGGCGAGTCCATCTTAAAAGGAGGGGTTTTCCAAAGGGGAACCTTGGTTCCCCAGGACAGGAGAAAATAATATAAACCCTATTTTCCTAGTTCTTAAAGGAGGTTGAATATCAGCCTTTGTGTCTTAAGAGGCGAAATATCAAGCTATGTCAAAAACAATAGGCATTATATCAATAAAAGGAGGCGTGGGCAAGACAACAATATCTGCCTCTCTCGCATCTGATTTGGCAAATAACTTTGGAAAAAAAGTCCTGCTGATAGACGGAAATTTCTCTGCTCCAAATTTAGGCCTTCACATGGATATCGTAGAGCCAGCGTACACAATCCACGAAGTACTAGCCAAAAAAATAAAAATAAATGATACAATTCATTCTCGTTTTAACGTTGACGTAATTCCAGGCAGTTACATAGCAGATTACGATTTTAATCCATTAAAACTAAAAAAAGAGATAAGAGAAATAAAAGAAAATTACGATTTCGTAATCCTAGATTCTTCTCCAAGTTTGAATATAGAAATATTGTCAACAATCTTTGCTTCAGATAATTTATTTATTGTAACAACGCCTGATTATTCAACCTTATCATGCTCTATAAAGGCGGCAAAATTCGCACAGCAATGCGGTAAAACAATTTCTGGCATAGTTATAAATAAAATTCATGATTCTAATTATGAATTCACGCTAAAAGACATAGAAGAGGCTTTGGAAATCCCAGTCGTTGCAAAAATTCATTACGACAAAAATGCTTATCGCTCTGCCTTTGTCCGTATTCCCGCGCCTTTATTCAATAAAAAATCAAATCTGTCGAGAGAGATAAATAATTTAAGCAGGGCATTAACAGGACAAAAAGAAAAAAGATCATTCATGCAATGGCTCTTTCCGAAAATTAAAAAAGAGGCTGTAAATCGCCAATTATTGAAAGAAAATTTTTATAATAGCTTGTTTTCTCAATAATAAAATGAAAGATAAAAACTGCATATTCTGCAAAATTGTAAAAAAAGAGATTGCAGCAGAATTCATAGCAGAAACAAATAATTTCATAGCAATCTTAGATGCAAATCCGAAAGCAGAAGGCCATACGCTAATAATTCCAAAAAAGCATTGCGTAACTATTCTTGACATTCCAAATACTATGGCAAAAGAAATGCTTGAATTAATAAAAAAAGTTTCCTTAGATTTAATAGAAAAAAAGAAAGGCGATGGTTTTAATATAATCGTGAACAATCTCTCTCCAGCAGGCCAAGTCATCATGCACGCGCACGTTCATGTCATTCCAAGAAAAGAAAATGATAATTTAAGAACAATAGCCTAAAAGGAAATCTAGCTAATCTACGGCAACATTAATAATAATCGCAGGTATGCTGCTTATAATAATATAAAATGGCTGTGAGGGGAATTGAACCCCCGACCTCCTGCTTATGAGACAAGCGCTCCGCCACTGAGCTACACAGCCAAAACTATCTAATTCAAATAGTTTTTAAATCTTCAACTTTCCAAAAAAGTTGAATGAATTAAAGGATTTGTACTCGTATTGCTCACTATTAAAGTGCTCTTGATAATTTGAGTCGGTCTTTATTATTTAACTATTATAAGAAGTTAATTTTTATAGGGAACATGGCTAATCTCACGCAAAGCTGATTTCTTGCCAATCTTTAAATATTAACTCTTCATAGAAAGAATGTGAGAAAAGAGATGAAGTTTTTAGTGCTAGCAATAGTCACAGTTATTGTTGGAATAGAAGCGCTTATTCCTTTAGTTTCAGCCCTAGATTCATGCAAAGATCCAGGCATTATTGGAGATGCAGATAATAATGGCGTCTTAAATATTGAAGATGCGTATCCTCTTCTTGGATTTCTTTTTCTTGGGGAAGCAGGCCCTCATTGCTTAGAGAGAGGGGATGTGAATGGTGATGGTTTCATAAATAATAATGATCTTCCTTATCTTTTAGATTATTTATTTCAAAAAGGAGACGCTCCTAAGAGCCTTGATGGTGAAGTAATCTACTTTCAGGGAACTGATGAGCTGCCTGATATTGCATTATCTTTACACGGCGATGAAATTATTCATGAATTACTAATAGGAGCAGAACTTTTTGATTTAACTAATGATCCTGGAATACCAACAAGTGAGAATATTCGAACTACAGGAGACATTGTAAAATGTAAAATTGACGTGTATGAGAATGGAGCTCTTATAGGAACTACTTTTTCTGCAAACTGGCCTGAAGGGATTGGCTTTAGTAATTTTCCTCTAGAATTTAGTATCGGAGATAATGACGGAGTTATTATTGAAGAAATAGAGCATGCTTATGATTTAGAAGCTGAGTGTACAGATGCAAAAGGCAATACAGGAACTGCTCAATTAGAATTTGAAACTAAGAAATTAGAGATTCCTTCAGAACCGCTTTGCCGCAGAGATATTGATGTTTGCTGCAAGAGTACTGATGATGATATTCTCTCATTACCTCTCGTACCTGGTAACCCTGCATCTCCGAAATTTGATGCAGCGCATATTTTTACTGACCAATTTGCAAATTCTCACGGAACTCATTATGCATGTGTAAGGTCTTGTACAGAAGTGATGATGAAAGAGGATGGAACTATGGAGACAATTTGTGGTGAAAATGCTCAAAGGCCAAGCTGTGGCCAAATTAAACCATTTGATGTTATCGCTGGATTTGATTCAAGATTAGAGTGGGGAGGCCCGCAGATTCCTAGAGCATGGAACGAGGTAGGTTCAAGTCCAGAGGCAGTTGCGCTTTGCAATAATTTAGATAGTGATCACGTACATCCAGCGGTGAAATATGATTTTTCATGCTGGCTTGGTGAACCTCAAGAGCCTCCTATAGATGTTGATATTGAGCCTCAAGAGCCTCCTATAAATCCTACAAAAGCAGAGAAAAAGCAAGAAAATACTATAAAACATCTCGCTAATGAGCCGACTCCAAAGAAAACCCCGTGTTTTGTTGATTCTGTTAGAGTTATAAGTGATCCTGAATACTATGCGCGTGATGTTGATGGAATACGGGAAGATTTTAAATTTAACGATCTTGTTCTTACTGAAGCGATGCAAAAGCTCAAAACAGACAAATTCGGAGAAACTGCCCCCTTTATCGTACCTAATAATAATATTCCCTTGGGACACTATGAGGGATATCCTAAAAATGAATTTTTTTGGAAGAAGGAATTTATCTATCTAAGCGCATTTGGCTTTTTTGTTATAGCGAATTTAGAACCGATAAGCAAACATGAAAATTGTTTACATGCACAATATGTCCAAATAGTTACTGAAGTCAGTGGTTTAGATGCTATTACCAGATTTACTTCGGATAAGATGGGTGAAACTCCTCCTAAAGAACGAAGCCATTTAATGTCACCTAAATCTGATATTTTCAAAAAGAGTTTGAGCCAATTACCAAAACTTACTAATGAAGAGATAGTGCTAGATAAAAATTTAAAACAATTTCGAGGTTTAAGAGAATTTGAGACCAAACTAAATCCTGACGAAATTGCAGAGAGAGATACTTATTGTTTCACTGATGGGAGCTTTGGTCGGACATTTGACTGGTGTCCGGATGATTATGTAGAAAAGAGCGATATTCTTAAATATATTCCCGTGGGGATTATGAATAAAAATGGGCTATGCAAGAAAAAACCACCTAAGATTATTTGGTATGATAATCCTAGATACAGATTTTTTACTTACGTTACCGATGCTACCGATCCTCCTCCTGGAAGAGCATCTGTAGATAATAATCAACATGCAGGAAATCTTAATCTTATCTCTATTATTGAAGATTCTCAAGCAAGAGAGGATGACAAAGAGGGATATGAGAAAGGATATCAATATCGATGGGTTTGTAGCCAAAATCAATTAAAATTTAGAGATAATCCTGCATGGCCTAAGTATCGCCCGAAGGGCTCTATTGAGAGCAACAGACTAAAAATAGTAACTCCTCCTTCATGTAGCTGTCAGAAGCAAAGAAGACTTCCTGGAGAGGATTATCTCAATGATGGGCCTCCTGTAGCTTGTTAGGTATGGCGAAACTATGGGCTCTCTATAGATTTTATATGATTTGTCTAAGGCTGATTTAGCTTCAGTGTTTTAAAGTCTCCACAAGAAATCTCATTGCTTTAGCTATGAGATGAATCGCAGCAGTTATTTAGTGGTAACTGTAGCTCATTCTAAATATTCCTTTATATTTCTTATAAACTCTTCTTGTATATTGTGTGTTATATTCTGCTGCTTATCTATTGTGTAAACTCCCATGTCCCTCTTTTCAAATTCTTTTACAATCCAGCGTATTTTACGCTTGTTTAACTTTTTCATAAAGTCTGCCGATTTAGCAGAGCTTATCTTTTTTGACGAGGTAACATTATTTCTGGATAAAACAAAAGGGTTGTACTGCAAATACTTTTAAATCTCGCAATCCTAACTAAATCATGGTAGAAGAAATACCTGCTCTCGCACCAGACGCGCTCACGGAGTTAATAGCGCAATTAGGCACAATAGGCAAATGGATTCAAGCAGTTGGATTAGTAATAATCCTCTGGCTAATCTTCCAAGTAATAATCCTAATAAACAACAGAATAAGAAGAAAACAGCTCTATAAAATAGAAGAGCGCCTAGATAACATAGAAAAAAAATTAGATAAAATTTTGAAAAAATAAAGAAGGTTAAATCCCAAGTACGATATCCATTGTAGAAATATTTGTTCGCTTTCCCTCTTTTTCAAAAGAATCGCTGGATATTGCAATATTCTTCACTTTAACACCCTTCTTCTCAAGCACTCTTTTAGAAACCTCTGCAGCATCAACTGCTTTAGAGATAAATTTACCTCTCGACTTTATAACAACTTCCAGCATATTTCTCTTATTAAAATGCATTATAATACTTTTAATATAGTTAACTAACGGCTTGCTTCCAATAAAAACCACATTGCCATTACTATACTCTAAATCAGCAGTATTTTCGTTATCTCTAATTTTTACATCAGAGGTGTCTTCCATGTCATCCATCTTAAACATTGTTTAGTTTACTAAATCTTCTTTTGAGTCTTTAACAATCTAGCCATATAGCCAGCAATTTTATTCCGTATTGGCTTAGAAGGCATTGTATTATTTAAAAGCTTTTTGTTGTATTCAAAATCAGCCCTAAAGCTATGCTCGCCTTCAAGCAACTGCCTTGCAGCCCTCTTTACCATAATGGATTTTATCCTTCCCATAATTTATCCTAAAATCGTGTATTTATAAAATTATCTTAATCAGATTATAATATCCTAAAGTTTCTCAAATTTAATCAAATTTCTCCATTCTCTCAAATAATCCTGCGCCTTCTTATTTAACCCTCCGCTAGATATAAAAAATGCAGGCATTTTTTCAGCTTGTGCCATTTGCAAACCAAGCTCAAAATCCTTGTCTTTCATTAGTTTTTTATCCTTCGCAATTAAAAGAAATTCCTGTTTTCCAAAAACTGCGTCTATTCTTATCTTAGCAAAAAACTCTTTTTTCTTGTTAGAAATAACATCCATTATCTCAATATCTTTCGCAGAAAGATAATCCTTTATTTTCGCAGAAAAAACATTTTCCTCAATCTTATCTCTTTTTACAGCTCTCTTTCTCAACTTCTTTGGCTTCTCAACACTCAATATCTCTGTCTCTTTCGCGATTTCTGCGGGCTTTTCTATTTTTTCGGTCTCTTCTATCCTAGGCCTGCCACTAATCTTTTCCTCTATCATTTCCTTAATCTCAGAATCAGGTGAAAGAAAATATTTCCAAAAAAGCCTTGTCTCGCCGTCTACTCTCGCTCTAATTGGCATAGCAAAATCCTTGACCGCCCTTAAAGCAACCCTTATCACAGGAGTTTGGGCATTATCGTCTAAAACTCTCTCCTTCTGCAAAAGAGAAAAAGCCTCTCTTTCTCTGACATTCAAATGCTCAATAAATTTCTCCAGTAAATTCTCCTGCCCCTCTAAATAATACAAAGGAGAACTCCCTACTTTCATGTTGCTCATCTTGATTTTTTTCTCCCCATAAAGCTCTGAAAGAAAAGCCCCTGCAAACAGCGGCTCAACTCCAATTGCTCTGGCAATATTGACAGGCAGCGAAGGCCCTACAGTCTTAAGTAAAGATAATATCTTCTCCTTATTCTGCTGTACATTAATCGGATTCAACATGCCTTCTAAAAAATCATCATTATTATAAACCTTATCATACTATAAGAATCCTAGATTAGAGTAATTAGAAAATAGTGACAGAATAGAAAGATTTAAATATTTATATATACTAAAAAAATCATGAGAAATGAATTATCAAAATTAGCATTAATATTATTATCAGTCAGCCCATTAAGTTGCGAAAAAGATAGCAGAACAGAAATAATGCAAAAGGCCCAGCCGACAACTAAATTAGAATACTCTATAGAAAGAGAAAATATCAATAAAAGACTTAGATTACTAAATGACCAAAATCAAATAAGGTGGATATATTGCCTCAGCGATACAGGGAATATTATTTTATCATCCCCAGTTTTGGTAAAGGTTACCTCTTCAACAAAGAGATTGGAACCGTCAACTGGAAGAGTATATGGAGGTCATGATTATCACATTATAAACGGTAATGAGTATGTTAGTGATGAATTAATGTCTGCAGATGGCACATTTGGGCAATCTGATCAGTATATATTCTGGTTCACCCCAGAAGGCCAATACTTCCAATGGTCTGGGAAATATATTTTAAGCGATGTCCCACTAAAGCTTGAAAAATCTGTTCTTAGCACAGATGATGTAGACTATGCTGAATTAGAGCGAGGAGAAAAAAAAGAAGAAGCGTTAAGAGAAGTAGAAAGAATATATAATAATCTAAAAGCAGAAGCAGAAAAATAAATTTGCACTTTCAAATATAATCTTCCTTGTACTCTTCTCTTTGGTATCTTTCACAACTTCTTCTACATCCTCGCCCAATCAACCTCGTAATAACTAACGTCTCCTTCCTCGTCAACAACTCCCAATAATAACTTTTTCCTAGTAGAATGAGCAATCCTATTCTTAGCAATAAAATCATGCCATTTCAAGGCCTCGTTCTCCCTGACGCTATATAAAACCCATTTGGCATGATCCTCCCCGGGCCTTATCCCTTTGTCATAAACCCTAAATTCAGCGCCGAATTTCAAGGCAGTTTTTACGATATACCCTCTCTCCCTTAAATCCTTAAAAACAGAAAATTTTATCTCAATTTTCTTGTCAATCTTTTTTATCTTTCTCATCAATTCCTCAAATCCTATTTCTTTATTCTTAGAAAAAACCTGCATCTTATTCATAGATGCTAAATACAATGCCTCAACAAGCATGTATTCTACTCTTCCTTCTGTTTTCTCCCCAAATCTTGATTTCTCGTATAAACTAAAAGCATCGCTACTATTTGAAGAAACTCTTTCCCCGCTAAATTGTGCTCTAATCATAAAATAATCAATAAAAAAGAATATTTAAATTCAACCTTCGCAAAGAATTTTATCTTTAAACTCATATAACTTAGAGATTGCTTCTTCGGGAAAATATTTGCCATCGTTAAAAGAATTCCTGACAAATCTAAAACCAAGCTTTTTTTCTAAATCTCCAGATCTTATAGCATCACAAACAATATTCCAATCTACTCCTAACCCTTCTGCAACCTGTGTAATTGTATAATAGCGTATCCCTCCAGCTCTTTTGGACTTTACATTCTTAAAAAATTCGCGGGAAGTTTTATATCTCACTTAAAGACATTAAAAAAAGAGAATTTAAACTTTTTTATGATAGAAAATATTCTTTCAAATACTCAAATAAATAAGTTTAAAAACAGGTAAATTAGAATCTAAATAATGGAAGATGAATTTGGCGATTTTAAAGAAGTAAAAGAAGAAGCCCAAAAACAAAATACAGATGAACAAGAAGTACAGGCAAGAATAAGGCTCCCGAGAAAAAATGAGTTGCTAGGAAAAGTCATGCAACGCTTAGGAGGCAATAGAATGGAAATCAAGTGCACTGACGGAAAATCAAGAAATTGCCGCGTTCCAGGCAGGTTAAAAAGAAAATTATGGCTTCGCGAAGGTGATTTGGTTATAATAACGCCCTGGCCTGACGATGATAATAAAGGCGACATAATATTCCAATATAATAAAAATGCACATTATCAACTAAAAAACCACGGTCTCCTTAAAAATCTCGAAGAAAGCTTCTGATTAAATCTCTTATCAAAATTCATTCTACTAAAAACTCGAGATGATAAAAGTTATTATTACTCTCTATCTCAAAGAGATCAACTGGAAAGTATTCGGCCTTTAATTTATTATCACCCAAAAAACTTAATATCTGCTCTCTCTTCATAGGCTCTCGTAAATATATGCTATAAGAATATACCGCGAATTCTCGAACTTCAGATACTCATGAATCACCAGCCAAACTATAAATCTTCCCTATAACTTCAAAATCTTCGTCTTCTAATCCATTACGCTTAAGAATTTCCTTTTTCCCCAATTCCCTAAAATCAGTCATAATATCTAACTGCTTCCTTTATATTTAAAGATTGTTACAATATGATTAAATCTTTAGAAACCTTTAAATCTCTACTATAATATTTCAATTAATGAAATCAATTAATTTTCAAAAGATAGAAAAAAAATGGCAGAATCTCTGGGAAGAAAAAGAGATATTCCAAGTGAAAGAAAATCCTAAAAAGAAAAAATACTATTGCCTTGAGCAATATCCCTATCCTTCTGGCTCTGGATTGCATATGGGCCATGCATTCATTTACACAATAGGTGACATCTACGCGAGATTCAAGCGAATGCAGGGCTTTAATGTCCTGCATCCAATGGGATTTGATTCCTTCGGATTACCTGCAGAAAATGCTGCTATAAAGGCAAATTCCCATCCAAAAATATTCACGGAAAATGCAATTAAGAATTTCAAAAAGCAGATGAGGCAGTTTGGCTTCAGCTACGACTGGAGCAGGGAAATTCAATGCCACAAATCAAACTATTACAAATGGGATCAATGGATTTTCCTTAAAATGTACGAAAAAGGCCTTGCTTACAGGAAAAAAGCGCCTGCAAATTGGTGTCCAAAATGCAACACTGTCCTTGCAAACGAACAAGTCCACAATGGAAAATGCTGGCGTCACGAAGACACGAATGTAGAAATAAAAAATCTAGAGCAATGGTTTCTCAAAATAACAAAATACGCAGAAGAATTGCTCTCTCATTTAGACAAGCTCCAAAACTATCCAGAACTAATTAAAATACTCCAAAAAAACTGGATTGGCAAATCTCAAGGTTTGGAGATTAATTTTGAAATCAATGGAAAAAATTGGTCTATCTTTACAACGCGCCCTGACACAATATTCGGAGTGACATTCATGGTAATCTCGCTACAGCACCACAATCTTTTTGACCTAGTTACAAAAAAACACGAAAAAGAAGTCAAGGCATTTTTAGGAAAAATAAAATCCACGTCAGAAGAAGACATAGAAAAATTAGAAAAAGAAGGAGTTTTCACAGGTTCGTATGCGACAAATCCCCTAACAGAAGAAGAAATTCCAATATTTGCTGGAAATTTTGTCTTGCCAGATTACGGCTCTGGCATGGTTATGGCTGTTCCCGCTCATGATCAAAGAGACTTTGAATTCGCTAAAAAATATACTCTACATATAAAGCAAGTAATCAAGCCAGAATCGCAGAAAGAATTATCAGAAGCTTACATAGGCACAGGCAAATTAATAAATTCAGGCCAATTTACTGGTTTATCAAATGAAGAGGCAAAAGACAGGATATCTGATTACATAGAAAAGAATAATCTAGGAAAAAGGCAGATAAATTACAAGCAAAGAGATTGGCTTATCTCAAGGCAAAGATACTGGGGTACTCCAATCCCAATTATCTACTGCGAAAAATGCGGTATTGTCCCTGTCTCTGAAAAAGCTCTCCCTGTAAAATTGCCTGAAAAAGTAAAATTTGGAAAAGGCAATCCATTAGAAACAAATGAGGAATTTGTAAACACTAAATGCCCAAAATGCAAATCAAGAGCAAAAAGAGAAACTGACACAATGGATACATTTGTAAATTCATCTTGGTATTTCCTAAGATATTGCGATTCAAAAAACAGCAAAAAAATATTTGATAAGGAAAAAGTAGATTATTGGATGCCAATTGATATTTACATAGGTGGAAAAGAACATGCCACAATGCATGACATCTACTTCAGATTTTACACAAAATTCCTTAAAGATTTATCTCTACTAAAATCCAACGAACCAGCAGTTAAATTATTCACTCAAGGTTTTGTATACGGCAAAGACGGAAGAAAAATGAGCAAATCCTACGGAAACATCGTCATTCCGGAAGAAGTTGCAGACAAATACGGAGCAGATGCAACCCGTCTCTCTCTCGTTTCAGTTGCCTCTCCTGAAAAGGACATAAACTGGAGCGACGAAGGCATAGAAAGCATCTGTAGATTTCTGAATAAAATATTCGATTTTATCAGCTCAATAAAACCTTCAAGCTCCTCTCAAAGACTACAGCACAAAATAAACAAGGCAATAAAAGAAATATCAGAAGAAATAGAGAATCTCAGATACAATCTCACAATAATAAAGCTAAGAGAACTATTTGAAGAAATTGAAGAAGAGTGTAAAATAAGCAAAAAAGACATAGAATCTTTTATAAAACTCTTATCTCCTTTCTGTCCCCATATTGCAGAGGAATGTTGGGAAAAGCTAAAAAATAAGTCATTTATATCCTTAGAAAAATGGCCAAAGGTAGAAGAATCAAAAATTTCAGAAAAAATAGAAATCAAGGAAAAAGCCCACAAGAAAATAATAGTAGACATAAAGAATATTATTAATATTGTAAAAGAAAAGCAAAACAAAGAAGCTAAAACAATTTATGTTTACTCTATTCCGAATGAATTGCAAGCATATAATCAAGAATATTTTTCAAAAAAACTCAATAAAGAAGTGAAGATATTTGCAGTAAATGACAAAAACAAATACGACCCTCAAAACAAATCATCAAAAGCAAAGCCCGGAAAACCTGCGATTTATGTAGAATAATTTCTTGGGTTAAATTACTATTTATTATATCTCATGTTGTTTTCATATTAAGAACAAAAATATTAAGGAATGCGACTTAAGAGAACAAAAAATAATCTTTAAAGAATAATAAAACTGCTTCATCACTAAAAAATAATCGCTTAAATATATAAACTTCAATTGCCTAAAAACATCATGAAGAATCAATATGTGTTGCCGACTCAATGCAAAAAATGCGGAACAATGTTTGACTTATACTATGAATTTATAGAAGCAAATGAAAGAATAGACAACGAAGAAATAAGGGAAAAACTCGGTCAAAAGCTCGCTGAATCGCTTTGCTGGGGATGTAAACAGCAAATCTTAAACGCGCTTTCAGTCAAAAAAGAGGAAAATGTTTCAGACTCCTTAGACGAGCTATTTCTCGAATTAGAATTGGAATAAAATTATGTCTCCCTGAAGTTAATCAGTTTATAAAAAATTCTATGCTATAAAATATATAATGAACAACATTCTTGTATATAAATAAGTTCAATTTCAGAAAAATATGGAAAAACAAAGAATGTCAATGCCAGCAGTATGTAAAATGTGTGGAGAGCTATTTGACATGTCCTACGACCTTTTAAGAACAACAAACATTGAAGAATTAGAAAGTAATCTCATCAAAAAAAGAGCAAAAATAAATCTCTGTTGGGAATGCAGATATAATAATTAATCTGCGCATTGAAAAATATACAAACAATATAAATCTCAATTAACTTTATTAACAACACTAAAGCATTTTTTAAATGTCAGAATTATTATCTGCAATAATACTTGCCATTATCCAAGGCGTAACAGAATGGCTCCCTGTTTCAAGCTCTGGCCATCTAATAATAGCAGAAAAAATTCTTAGCTATCATTCAGATCTGATTTTCAATGTTGCGCTTCATTTCGGCACATTAATGTCTGTATTTGTTTATTTCGGCAAAGAGATTACAGATATATTCCAAGACTTGTTAAAATTTAAATTTCATACAGAAGATGGAAAATTAGGAGTTATGCTAATAATCGCAACAACGCCTGCAGGAATAATAGGCGTAATTTTCAAAAATACATTTGAATCTATATATACAAATTTAGCAATAGTTGCATTGGGCTTTGGCATAACAGGCATTATTTTAATAATAACAAGTCTAAACATTAAGATAAAAGAGGCGAAATTAAACACAAAAAACTCACTCATGATAGGTCTAGCGCAAGTCCTATCAATCTTTCCTGGCATTTCGCGCTCAGGCACGACAATTTCAGCAGGAATTCTTTCGGGTCTAAATGAAAAAACGGCCCTCAAATTCTCATTTCTAATGTCAATACCTATAATATTCGGAGCAAATATAATAACAATAGGTAATCAAACCTTGCCCCCTGAATTAATCTGGGCAACTTTAGTCTCGTTTCTCATCGGCCTTCTCTTCCTTCATTTAATCTACAAGCATATTCTAACATCTAGGAAAAACTTAAGATTGTTTGGGATTTATGCTCTATTACTTTCACTTTTAATAGGAGTTTTTATAATAAATAAAGTTATACCATAATACTCAATTCCATTCCGTCATCACCAAAATCATAATATTTACTCTTATACTTCTCAGATTTTCTCACATATTCTAAATAATCTTTCATTGAATCTACAAAAATTTTAACGTTATCTGCCAAGATAACGCATCCTCGTACTATTTTTCGATATCTTTCTAACAATTTTAAATAAGAAAAATATTCCTCCTTGCTGGCGTCAATAAAAACAAAATCAAATACCACTTCAAGAGTAGGAATTGTATCAATAGCATTTCCCTCAATAACATTAATAACATCACTAAAGCCAGCTTCTTTAATATGCTTTCTTGCCGCATTTGCGATTTCTGAAACAAATTCAACACTAATAATCTTGCCTTTCCTTAAATTCCTAGCCATTAAAATAGCAGAATATCCAACTAAACTCCCTATCTCTAAAATCATTTTAGGCTGATACTTTCTAATTAAAGACTCCAAAAAAGCGCCCTTCTTTCTTCCGATAATCGGAAGAAAAACATCTTCCTCAAGTCGTTCAATCTTTCTTAGAACATTCTCTATCTTATCCATATTAATTAAATCGCTCATCTTATTTTCTTTTCTTGCCCTTAAAAAATTTATCATAAATATCTCTTCTATGTCCTATCAACAAAACAAGAATCTGCTTTTTAAGAATCAATATCTTAATAATAGCCCTATTTTGTTTCATATAGAGTTTCCAAAAACTTTTATATCCTTTTAACGGCCTTAATTGAGAATTTGAATAAGGATTATCTCTTAATTTATATAGCTCATTTAAAATAAATTTCTTTTCTTCATAAAACAATTTGCTCAAATATTCTCTAGCTTTTCTAAATATTCTGATATCATACATTATTCAATTCTACGCCTAATTCTTTAGCCACATCTTCTATTCTATGGGTTGCTCTTTTTATTCCCTTTTCCCTTATTTCCTTTAATGCTAATTCTATTCCTTCAATCTCGTCTTCGGTAAGCTCCTCTTCGCCTTCATCAATAAGGCTATTAACTATCTCATCGTATGACTCTCTCTCATATCTCTTTAAAGCCTTTAACCTCTCAAGAGTTTCTTCACTTATTTGTATAGTTGTTTTCTGCATGTTATATATTAACTATAACTACTATATAAATCTTCCTATTTTCCTCAATCCGCAACGGTCTTAATCCTTCACGCTCGATTAACAATATGTAACCTAGTAACATATATTTAATATACTATGTCACATATAGATTATGTTACTTAGTAACGAAAAATTTATATACCAGGTAACATAAAGATAGTCATGAGAATAGAAGATCACCTCAAAGCATACGACGAACATCGAGACACTATAGATTGGGCAATTAATCGAGGTATTGCAAAATCCCAAAGAATCATAGGAACTCATACTTCTAGAGCAATCGTAGAATTATTATCGGCATTTCTTCATAAAATAAATGCAATTGAAATAGGATTTCAGATAAATCATAGATGGTTTAAATCAATTAAAGTATCAGAAAAATTCTCAGAATTTCCAGAAAAAGATAAAATAATAGAAAAAATGATAAAATTGGAATTAGAGTCAGAAAATCTAACCTATGGATCACAAAAATCAGAGGAAGAAGTAAAATTAGTCCTAATGTTATTCAATGAAATAGAAAAAGTCATTATCAATCTGATAAATAAAGATGAAAGAAAAACAAAATAAATTAATTGCCTATGCGTTAGATTTTGTATCCTTTCTTGTAGAAAGAAAAATCCAACTTAATAAAGCAATATTATTTGGTTCAACTGTTACTGGAGAATTTGATGACGAAAGCGATATTGATATTTTTCTTGAAACAGAAGATAAAGAAGAAAATATAACAAAACTCTTAAATGAATTTGAAAAAATAAATGGCGAAAAATGGAGATTAAAAGGAATATCTAATCAAATAACAATAAAAATGGGAAAAAAAGAAAATTGGCCTCAATTAAGAAGAAGTATACAAAGTCACGCACTGACTTTATATAGCACTTTTAAAGAAATACCAGAGAAAGCACAAAATTACTTGCTTTTCTTACTTAATTTTAGTTCACTAAAAAGGATACAAAAAGTAGCAATTTGGAGAAAACTCTATGGTTATACTCAAAAAGTAAAAAATAAAAGATATATTACAAAAGGCGTAGTAGAATCGTTAGATGGAAAAAAACTAGAGAGAAGTGCAATTGCTATTCCTTCAAATAAAGCAAAAGAATTCAAAGATTTCTTAAATAAAAATAAAATCCATTATAAAATTATTGAAATTTGGACAGATTCGTTGTAAGCCTATTCAACAACAGCCTTAATCCTTCTCTTTCTCTGCCAACTCCTCTTCCCTACAAACTACATCACTTCTTTTATCATATTCCTTAATTTTCTTATAATATCCTGCTCTGAATAATCGACATCTGAATATTTGACCGCTAATTTTTCTTTAATATTCTTCAAAGCTTTCTTTTCAACATATTCCTTATCGCTATTGTTCCAATTATGTTTCTTCGCTGCCTTTTCTGTCTGGCTTCTGTATTCTATTATTTCTGAATTCAAAAAATGCTTTGATTCTGGTTTGTTAGTATGCTCTATTACAATTTGATGTGCTATTGTATTTACTACTAGCCTAATCAAAGAATCTAAATCTTTATTTTTTCCCATTTTGGTTTGTTTAATTCAATCTCTAAATATCTAACCAATGCATTTAAAAAATTTAAAGCTAGTTTTTTCTCTATTTTAGAAGCATTGTTATTCCTCAATCTAATAAACAAATCATTTCCTAAAATATTAACTAAACCCTCTCTTAATTGATAATTATCTATCTTTTTATTCATTAATAACAAAACAAGCATTGCATTTCTCAATGCATAATAAATCTCGCTAGCCTTTGAATGAATATCAACGCCTTCGCTCCAGTCCAATTTCATTTTTAAATCCAAATGAGATAACTCTACTTTCTCAGAAACTTTCAATTTTCCATAAATTACTTTAGAATCTTTTAATTGATAAATTAATGAAGGATTATGCTTATACTGTTCTAAAATAGATTTTTTTGCATATATCTGAACATCCAAATTAAGATTGTCTTTCTTGCCTATTTCTTTTATTTTTTCTATTAGTTTTTCTTTCTTTTTAAAGCTAATAATTCTCTTGATTGCTACAATAATATCAATATCTCTATATTCTTTATAATTAGTCTGTATTGCAGAACCACATATTATAATTAAATCAACATTTCGAATATTTTCCAATATTATCTTTTTAATATTCTTTTCTATCCAAAATGCTTTTGGGTTATATTCTAATTTTTTTAAAAGGATTTCTGCATTAATTGAAATCATGTCCCTTAGCTTTGGCCTTACAAATCTACTCAAGTAATTAGAATCCTGCTGGCTAAGTTTTTCATTCTTTAATCTATTGTTTATAACTTCTATTGCTTTTTTTGTTAAAATTCTGTTTCCTATCATATAACACTTAAAAGTGTTAAGTATATAAATATTCCGCCTCTCAATTATTAAAAATTTATTTCACTCAACAACAGCTTTAACTTTTACTTCGGTGGCCGGATTCTATTTTTTTGCTATTTTCCATAGTAATTCAAAATAATTCTTATAACTATTTGCAAGCTCTTTATTTCTTATAATAATCGTTAAAGGATTTATAGAGAAAATGTTTATTGCTATTTTATCATCTAAAATTGTTGTTGTAGATAAACTGTCCATAGTATCTAAATATTTAAAATTCATATTTGGTACTTTTGTCATTTCATGATTTTTAAATTTTTTACTTGTGATAATTCTACCATTTATTTTTTTTCTAATAGCCTTTTTAATTATATGAGGCATTTCATATCTTAATATATCAAAACTTTTTCCACTTGCGCCATAAGATAATAGCTCACCAGATTTTATAATCTCTGTGTAGACTATTCTTATCCCCTCTTTCCCTTCATATACCTCAATATTTTGCTCGGGTTCATGTTCTTTTTCTATATTCTTTATTTCATTAATTAGCTTCTTAGTATACTCTTCTTTTGCTTTTATAGGACCTAATAAATTTTCAGGATCTGCCGCAAAATAGAATTTTCTATGATTCTTTATTATATAACTCACTAAACCTTTTCTTTGTAAATTATTTAATGAATGATAAACTGATGTCCGATCTTTCTCTAAGCGCCTTGCTAAATGACTAACAGGAGATGATACCATCTTAATTAAAGTTAAATAAATTGAAGATTCTTCTTTTGTTAGACCTATTTCTGTAAGATCTTCAATTTTCATATTGTTGTGATATTACTTCACAACATAAGTATAAAAATTTATCGTTTTACGATTTTATCATGACAAATATAAAATTTTCAATAAAAGACACGGAACTTTTAGAGCATAGATCATACTATGCTGAGATACCTAGAAGCGTATTACTTTTACCAGATGGAAGTAGAAGATTTGCAAAAAATAGAGCAAAAGCAGGGGAAAATATAACACCAAGAGATTTATATGATATTGGACAAAGAAAGTGTCAAGATTTTTTGGAAATTTGTTTTAATGAATATGGTTTGGATACTTGCAGTATTTTCTTTTTAAGACCCACCTCATTTGAACTGCAAAGGAGAAGTAATGAAAATTTAGAGGCTATACTTATTGCAATAAATAAGCTTGCTTTAAATATTTTAAACGGAAAAACTAATTTAAATCCCGATGGGATATATATCCATACAATAACTTTAGCAGAAAAACCTTGGATGTATAAACCTGATAGAGTAGATAGATCTAAAGATTTATCAGAAAAATGGAACGATTTAACTGAAACATTGAATAAACTTCGTTCTTTACCTAAAAAAGATAAAACAATAAACTTCTTAATACATTATTCAGGAAAGAGAGAATTAGATTTTGCTTTAGAAGGAAATCCTCTTCAAATCCACGAACAAATTGGAGTTGTAATTAGAACTGGAGATGGTATAAGGCTTAGTGATTGTCCTCTTTATGCATTATCTGAAGCACATCTTCATCTTATTCCAAAATATCTACCAGAGACTACAAAAGATGATTTTAGAGAAACATTAGCTCATTATTTTACCGCATAAACAACAGCCTTAATTCTCCTAACACCAGCAGCAACACTCTCTTCCTTGACAATCTTAAACTTTCTAATCTCTCTAGTATTTGAAACATGAGGTCCAGTACAAATCTCCTTACTAAACCAGCCTCTCTTTTCGTCTTTATCAATAATAGTATAAACAGAAACGCGAGAAGGATACTTCGCTCCAAACTCTGCCTGTGCTCCTGACTTCAATGCATCTTTCAAAGACATCTCTTCTCTAGAAACATCCAATCCAGCATTAATCTTATCATTAACTAAATTCTCAATTTCCTTAATCTCATCAGCAGTTAATTTCCTTGAAAAATTAAAATCAAATCTTAATCTCTCTGCAGTTATGTTAGAACCTTTTTGCTTTACATCACTTCCTAAAACCTTTCTTAAAGCCTCGTTCAATAAATGCGTAGCTGTATGCAATCTTGTTGTCTTCTCAGATGCATCTGCCAAGCCTGAAGAGAATTTGCCTTTAGCAGCAGTTCTGCTCAGTTCTTGATGTTTTTCTAATTCTCTTTCGAAACCTTTTTCATTAAATTTTATTTTGTCCTCCTTACATAGGTCTCTTATATTTTCTAAAGGAAATCCATAACTTTGGAAAAGTAAAAATGCGTCTTTGCTCGATAATTCTTTTTTTTCACTAGTTAGCTTCATAAATCTGTTTTTTCCAGAGTCTATTGTTTCTCCAAATTTCTCTTCTTCATTTTTTATTATTTCAAATACTCTATTGTAATTTTCTGTAGTCTTCTTTAATTCTTCATAATCATCTGCGTAAATATCCATGATAGTAGATACAAGGGGAGATACTAAATGTCCTACATTATGTAGATCATGGATTAAGGAATGGGCTCTCCTAATTAATTTCCTTAGTATATAACCTTGGCCTTTATTAGAAGGAGTTATGCCTTCTGCGGCAATAAATACTGCAGCTTTTGCATGATCTGCAATTATCCTGATAATCCTCTTATTTTTTTCCGTATCATATTTTATATTCCAGAGATGCTCAATTTCATCAATTATCGGCTTCCAGACTTCTGTCAAGTAATTATCATTCAAGCCATTCAGAATTGCAAGGGTTCTTTCAACGCCCATTCCTGTATCAACATTCTTCTGCTTCAACTTTTCATATTTTCCATTCCTAGTTTTATCATACTCCATAAAAACATCATTCCAAATTTCAACCCATTTGGAATCAGAAGCATCAAATTTCTTTGGCACTCTTTTTCCTGTATAATAAAACATCTCTGTATCAGGTCCGCATGGTCCTCTCTCTCCAGCAGGCCCCCACCAATTCTCGCTCTTTCCTAAAAAAGCAATCCTCTCTTTAGCAATTCTCAAACTCGTCCACACTCTAGCAGATTCCTCATCCCTAAGAGCATTCTCGTCTCCAGCAAAACAGCTGACAGCTAATCTCTCTTTTTCCAAGCCTAAAACATTAGTCAAAAATTCATAGCTCCACTGAATAGCTTCTTTTTTCCAGTAATCTCCCAAACTCCAGTTTCCAAGCATCTCAAAAAAAGTATGATGTGTTTCATCGCCAACGTCGTCAATATCACTAGTCCTGATGCATTTCTGCACATTCACAAGTCTCTTACCAAGAGGATGCTTCTGCCCCAAAAGAAAAGGCACAAGCGGATGCATTCCAGCTGTTGTAAATAAAACACTAGGATCATTTTCAGGAATCAAAGACACGGAATGAATTTCTTTATGCCCTTTCTTTTTAAAAAAATCAATAAAAGCTCTTATCAGTTCCTGCCTTGTTTTGCTCTTCATCTAAACTTAAAAGAAAAAGATTTTATAAAATTATGCTCTGCCTTACTGCGTTGTATAATCCCAAATAAATAACGCGGCTCTCGCTAATTTCTACTATCTAAGCGACTCCTTGAAGAAGATTATCTCCTCTGTAATTGGCCATCTTTGTCCATATTGTTTTTCTTTCATCCATTCTTTACGTCTTTGTTGAACAATAATCACGAAGTTTTATCTCTATCAGAATGTCATACTTTCACATGAGTCAAATGTGTCTTTATTGTCATGCAAACCATCTCCAAGAAACTGACCAATTGCCGCCCTTTCATCAAGATTTTCATTCTCCCAGCAACTTTACTAAAACTCTTTTCTTGCGTTGTCCATCAAACTCTGCATAATAAATCTGCTCCCATGGACCTAAATCAAGTTTTCCATTTGTAATAGCAACAACACACTCGCGTCCCATAATTGTTCTCCATAAATGAGCATGTGCATTATCCTCGCCTGTAAGATTATGTCTGTAAAGATTTTTATCTTTAGGCGCAAGCTTTTCAAGCCATTTTTGAAAGTCATTAATTAATCCGGACTCTGCATCATTAATATAAACAGAAGCTGTTATATGCATTGCATTAACCAGAAGAATGCCTTCTTTTATGTCGCTATCTCTAACAACTTCCTCTACCTCATCAGTAATTCTTACAAAATCAATTTTATTTTTTGTATTAAATGTCAGGTATTTAGTGTAAGTTTTCATTTTAAAGCTTCTCCATTTCCCGCTCAGCAAATTTATATTTTTCTATTGTATCAGTAGGAAACCAGTATCCCTTGTGCTTAAATGCGTAGTATCCCCTCTTGTTTAATGATGTCAACTCAAAACAATGTCTTTCAATTGAGCTTTTACCTTCTGGGAGAACATCTAATGTCTTCGGATTTATAATAAATGCTCCTGCATTTATTAAATTAGAAGAAACTTCTTCCCTTCTAGGCTTCTCAATAAATTTAATAATTCTGTCTCCTTCTAATTCTATCACGCCGAAGTTTTCAACATCTTCTCTTGGCGTTAATGACATTGTTATTTCTGCATTGGTTTTTTTATGTTCTATCAGCATTGTAGATATATCATGATCTGCAAGGTTATCACCCCAAATAAGAACAAAATTATCTCTTATCCCAAGTTTGTTAACTATATCTTTTACGGCCCCGCCTGTTCCAAGTGGTTGTGATTCAACATTATATGAAATTTTAACTCCAAATCTTGACCCATCTCCAAAATGATTTTTTATTTTTTTAGCTTTGTATCCAATAGAGAGAATTATGTCAGTTATTTTATGCCTTTCCAGATTTTCTATGCAATATTCAAGAATCGGTTTTCCTAAAATAGGCAATAACGGTTTAGGAACATTGTCAGTTAAGGGCCTTAATCTTTCGCCTATTCCTCCTGCAAGAATAATTGCTTTCATGCTAACAAAAATTGAATACATTATTTAATCTTAACTAATAATATTGAAGAATTCTTGTTACTATCAAAGTAGTAACATTTAAAAGTAGCGTATTATTTGAATTTTTATGGGATTGGGGAAGTCTTTAGGCAATATAAAATATGCAGCTCCTTTTTTGCTGGCTGGCGCCTTAGGTATTTTTAGTGGGATGAAATCATACGAGCTTGAATGCGTTAGAGAGGCAAGAATTCCTTTAGGATTTTCAGAGCTGCATCAAATAGAAACTGACGCTCAACAACAAGGGCGAATTGCAGCAGAAGATAATGGTCTTGTACTGAAAATTCAGGCAGAGGAAGATATGCGCAATCAAGAAAAAACCATGGCAAGGACACTTTATCTTGCAGGACTAAATGATCTTACTATGAAGATTTTTGAATGCTGGAATGATGCTAATGAAAATAATGATAATATTTACAAAAAATTTGCTATAGAACTTGAAAAGAGATTTGATCCTACAATTAAAAAGCATCATTATGAATTAAGTGATTTATTTGAAATAGTGCCTCAAAGTTTACAAGAGGTTAAAAAGCAACTTAATAATTTTACAAAAACTCAAGAAGCACTTCCTGCAATTATAGATAATTTTGCTAAATCATGGAGCGACACTCATTCTCATCATTATAGAACTGTTGTTTATTCGTCTATTGATGAAGATGGAGATATTATTTTAAAAACAGATCAGGTATATGATAATACAACTCATTCTTATAATTATGATGCTGATTTTGGAGAAAAGGCATCTAAGTCCCTTAATGAACTTCTTGACTCTATTTTAGACATTCGTCTTCGCGAAAAAATCTTTACAGCATTAAAGACAAATCCAGAAGGTGAAAAAGCTGCCAGAACAAGCAGGAAAAAAGAAGAGGAAAAAGTATTTAGTCAAGAGGATTTGAAAGCAATTGCAGATACTTGGTATGCTGGCTCTACATTTACATTAGGTGAAAATCTTGTTTATAATTTTTGGAGCGATGTACAAGAAGATGCTAAGAAATGGGATGTTGCTAAAATAAATGCGAAAAGTATTTCGTATAATACAACTAGCCGTAGTGATGCCGGACCTTTAGAATATCAAGTAGCGCGCGATGCTAGAAATCACGGAAATAATCTTTTAGCAAGTTTAAATGAAGTAATTGGAAGTGTTCAAAATACAGAAGAAGATTTACCAAAATTAAACTTAGAGATTTCTAAATTTGTTGATTCAGCAAAAAACTCGGGTGATTATCATGAGTTAGGAAAGAATGTCCTTTCGCTTGCAAAAGAAATGTATAAAAAGAATTTTAAAAAAGGATTTGATATTGAAGAATTCAGAACTTCAATGATTGTTCTATGTAGTTTTCTTGGCGCTGTTGGAGGACTTCTTGGGGGAGCGATTGCAGCAGGTGGAATATGTGCAATTGCCGAAAGATATAAACGATAATATTCTCTGCGTTATTAGAAAATTAGTTCACAATGATAAAATAAATCGTTATGTGAAACTAACTAAAAAGAAGGTGATAGAACTTCTTAGGATTCTAGAAGGGGGAACTGATTATCAAGCAAAAAAGGAAAATCAGCTATTCTGCAATTTCTCCAGTCTTCTCCTTATAACTTCAATCTCCTGCTCCAAGCTCAACTCTCCCTTCATCTCCATAAGCTCCTCCTCTCTCTTCTTCCTATCCAAACCAGGCAGCTTATCCTGCGGTAATAGCCTATCCAGCAATTGCAAATTATCCAGAAACTCTTCAATCTTCTTCTTCAAAGTCAATCTCAAAACAATCTCTTCTTGTCTCAATTTATGAAATTCCTTAACCCTCCTGACAACATTCAAAAGTCCCAACTCTCCATATAGCAAATTCTTTTGTCCGTATTTCGACTCAAGCCCTGAAAATCTAACATACTCTGTCATTTATTTTAACCTCTGGTTAGCCTTACTTTACTTAAAGACCCCAAGATATTCTTGATGTCCATCAAGGAACTTTGTTCCTTGAGGTTTTCTAAATCTTTTCATTCTCGCCTCTTTAAACAAATAAAACAAGCAAAACATCTTTATAAAATTAATGTAAATCCAGCTAATCCAAAAAGTCTTAGCACTATTTCATTTCTATTATTATCTACACAAATCCTTTCAAATCGCTTATATATTTCATATCAAAATTCAATCAATCTTCTCAAACAAATTCACAGTAATATCATTCAAGCGCGATTTAATGCCCATCATTTCTTTTTCCCAAGAGCCAAGTTCCTGCTCCTCTCTCATTTTCATTTCTCTTATCCTCCTCAAAAGCTCATTAATGTCTTCCATTTTCTGCTGCGCATCTATCAATGCCTTCCTTGCAGAATAAAATTTATCCAATTTTACAAAAATATCAGCATTCTTTCTCGCCTCTTCTTTGAAACGCCCATAACCCTCGGCAGACTCACCAAGCCTCGTGCTTCCGCTCCGTCCAATAGAAGAAGGAGGTTCAGGCATATTATGCTGTATAGAAGGAGTCCATTCCTCCATTTCCATTGTCTTCATCCGACTCTCCCCAGAACTAGGAAAATTCTCTCCAACATTAGGCAAACTCACTTCATCGTCATGATCAATAACAGCGTCTTTGATAGCTGCCTGTGAAAATCCCTTGTCACTTAAAGAGTCTGGAAAAGAAGGAAGCTCCTGCTTCTCCGAATAATCATCTAAACTCTCTTCTTCAATTCTAGGCAGAGGCGCCGGCCTTTGATACGGAGGCAGGTCAGGAAGAGACTTTTTATCACTCTTTTTACCCCAAAACATATATATAAACTAAAAAAATAATTTATATAGATTTACATCAATTATAAAATAGTAACACAAACAGGCGAAGCTTTAAAATATAACTTTCTATAAATGAAATATGCAACTTGATCTTATTAAAGAAATCGTTTCTGGAATAGTAGGAAAAGACGGCGAAAAAATAGTCGAAATATTATACAAGAAAAAAAATATCAATGAATTCGTCATCTCAAAAAAATTAAATCTTACTATAAATCAAACGCGCAACTTATTGTACAAATTGTCAGACAAAGGCCTGATTCATTTTATCAGGAAAAAAGATAGGAAAAAAGGAGGATGGTATATTTATTTCTGGACCCTTGACATAAAAAGGTCATTAGGCTTGCTCAAAGAGCAAATAGCTAATAAGATAGAAAATCTCAATGCAGAATTGCAGAAAAGAAAAAGTGAAAGGTTCTACTATAGCCCTGGCTCAGAGCTCGAGTATACTGAAGAAGAAGCCCTTGAACACAACTTTATCTGCCCTGAAACAGGCGAAGTTCTAGAACTCAAAGATAATAAAGAGCTGGTTGAGCGCATAGAAATAAACATATTAAAACTAAAAATTCTAATTGAAGAATTGTCTAAAGAACTTGAGGAAATAGAAAAGAAAAGGAATAAAGAAAAGGTAAAGAAGATGGCTCTAGAAATAAAGAAAAAAGAGAAAGAAAGAAAAATAAGAAGATTGAAAAAATTAAAAGAAAAATTGAAACTTTCAAAAAAAGAAAGAAAGAAAAAATCAAAAAGAGAAGATAATGAGATATAATCAATACCGCAAAAACTGGTTTTCAAATCTGTCAATTGTAGGATGGCTTATCTTAATAACCATAATAATTTCATTATTTGCATTTATAATCTTCACATTTCCTAAAGGAATTGACTATCTAGCCTTAAAACCCTCAAATATAATGCAAGGAAAATATGTTTGGACTCTCCTCACTCATATATTTATTCATGGCAGTATATTCCATTTGTTCATAAATATGTTTGTCTTATTTTCTTTAGGCTCTCTAAGTGAAAAGATAATAGGAAGAAAAAGATTCCTATGGTTTTACATTCTTTCAGGCATTTTTGCAGCCATATTAGCAGTGCTCTTCCCCTTTTTATATGGCAACACTCCAATAGGAGCAAGAATCTTTGGCTCTCCAGATGTTTACATGGTTGGAGCGTCAGGCGCAATCTTTGCAATTGCAGGCCTATTTGTCATGCTCTTGCCAAGAATAAGATTCATGATTATATTTCTTCCGTTCTTCTCTCTCCCAGCTTACATAATGGTGCCCCTTGTATTGCTAATAACATGGCTAGCGACAATAGCAGGAAATTTCCCAATAGGTAATACTGCTCATTTCGGCGGCTTTATCGCGGGCCTAGTCTATGGCTTTTATCTAAGAACAAAATACAAAAAAAAGGTTTTAATGCTCCGAAGAATGTTCAGATAATTCAGGAAAATAAATAATACATTTACAAAAAATGAAAAGCAGAAAGCAAAAAACAGAAAGGATAAGTTATCTCAAAGATTCACAAGCATATGTATTATTTATCGTATCTCTCTTTATGCTCTCTATCATAATTGGCGTTATAAATGCAGACAATCTAAAAGATTTGATAAATCCTATTCTTGAAGATATAATAGACAAAACAGAAAACCTAAATACTTTACAGCTTATCATCTACATATTCATTAATAATACCATTACATCCTTCATAGGAATATTATTAGGCATATTTCTTGGAATAATGCCATTAATTACAACAATCTCTAATGGCATTATTCTTGGCTATGTTATGGAAAGAACAGTGCAAATAGCAGGCATTGCAGAGATCTGGCGTCTTCTTCCTCACGGGATTTTTGAGCTTCCAGCGGTTTTTATATCCCTCGGCTTGGGTATAAAGCTCGGCTTTGCGCCATTATTAAATTATTTCAATTATTATAAAAAAAGGAATAAACTCTTATTTTCTCTGCCTTTTTTCATAGCCCTATTCTTGTCAATACTAACAGCAAGCACAACCCTGACCTCTGATATAGAAAAAAATAAAGCACTATCGACCATTCCAAAAAACCTTTTAACGCCTTTTTTAGTATTGTCTACAATAATATTCTATTTCGCATTTACATTCATAATCTTTATACTATTTACATCAGTAAAAGACAAAAAACTTAGGAAAATACAAGTTGTCTCTCTAAAAAAAAATATAGCCAATTCAATAAAATTATTCTCGTTATTAATAATCCCCCTCTTGCTAATAGCGGCAATAATAGAAGGTTTGTTGATAGCTATTCTGTAAATATAGATTAAAAAATTTCCTAAAACCAAATATAATTAAAAATACACTAATAAATTAAAGCCAAAACAAAAGACCGAAATAATTTATCAGTTTGTCTTTAGCTATTAACAGAAGAGCAAAAAGCCGTTCAAATAATTTGTTTCTGCTATAAATAGTCTAATAAGAAAAGCTAGAAATCTTTTAAACCCTGTTATATTTATTATTATAGGTAGAATACTTTAAACATGGAAATAAGAGAAAAAACACTCGAAGAAATTGACGAAGCAAGAGAAATAGAAAATACGAAAAAAGTAGAAGCCGCTTTATTCATAGCAGGCCGATTTCTTTCAATTCAAGAACTAATCACATTGACAGACATTAATCCAATCTTATTAAAAAAACTGCTATCTGACTTGAAAGACAAATACAAGGATTCAGCAATTGAAATAACGCAAAAAGACAATTTATGGAAAATGGATGTTGCGCAGGAATATACGAACATAGTAAATAAATTAGCAACAGGCTCTTCAGAATTTTCAAAAGCCGAGCAAGAGACTCTCGCAATTATAGCGTACAAGCAGCCAATAAAGCAGTCCGTAATAATAAAAATAAGGGGCAACAAAGCTTATGAGCATGTAAAAAAATTCAATGAATTAGGCCTAATCCACAAAAAAAAGCAAGGCCACACAGCCGAGTTAACTATAACAGACAATTTCCACGATTATTTCCAAGTAAACAAAAACAACGAAATGCAAAGTTCAGATTAAAATGGCTGATTTTATAACTAGCTTATACATAGTCTTATTTTTCTTCGGTATCTTTTTCATAGTTATATTCATTCTCCTACATCAAAAAAACAAAAAATATTTATTCACCAGTCCAAAACCAAAAAGATACTATTCTATATCGTTTCTTGTTCCTGCCTATAATGAAGAAGACAGCATAGAAAATACAGTTAATGCGCTCTTAAATCTAAACTATCCGAAAGGAAAAAAAGAAATAATAATAATAAATGACGGTAGCAATGATAGAACATTGCAAATCGCAGAAAAATTCTCAAAAAAATACAGCCAAATTAAAGTTCTCAACAAAAAAAATTCAGGCAAGGCAGATTCATTGAATCAAGCCATGAAGATAGCAAAAGGAGAATTAATAGCAGTAACAGATGCAGATTCATATCCAGAAAAGAACTCTCTATTAAGGATGATAGGTCATTTCGATAACGAAGATGTTGCGGCAGTAACCTCGCGAGTCTTAGTAAAAAATAAAAATAACTGGCTGGGAAAATTTCAGGTCTTAGATTATTCAATTATTGCATGGACTCGCAAACTCCTAGATTTTGTAGATTCAGTTTACGTTACTAATGGTCCGCTAAGCATTTATAGAAAATCTGTTGCTAAAAAAATAGGCGGATTTGACACAAAAAATCTAACAGAAGATATAGAAATAACTTGGCATATGTTAAGTGAGAATTATCAAACAAGAATGTCTTACAACGCAATAGTATATACAACAATCCCGGAAAATCTAAACACATGGGTAAAACAAAGAGTCAGATGGAATCTTGGAGGGCTGCAAACAGTAAGAAAATATTGGCGCGCAATGTTCAAAAAAGGGGCGTTCGGTTATTTTGTTATCCCCTATGTTACATCATCTTTCGCTTTGGCTATAATAGGTTTCCTCCTTTTCGCAAGATTCTTATGGATAAAAGGCAATTACTATGTCTACTCTATTTTTTACGCATTTCAAGGATATGATTATTGGCGTTACATTGAATTTAGAATAAGTATGACTCTGCTTCTTACCTTAGGAATAATTTTTTTCATTCTTGCAATAATTTACTATAAAATTGGATTTAAGAATTCGCAAACAGGCAGCAAAAGTATTTTAAAGATACTCTCTTACTCAATTTTTTATAGAACATTATATGTTATCCCGCTTTTAATAGCGATATATAAAATCCTTAAAGGAGACTTAAGATGGTATACAAAATGAGCGAAAAACCGAAAATATTTATAGAGTCGCTAATAATAACTTTATTCATATTAATGATTGGTTTTTCCTGGGGATTTTACTTTGAAAATTTCAGAACAAACAAAATTACAGAATCCTATAAAAATTATGAAATAGAGGCATTAGACTTAAAATTACAAAACTATTATTATCAGATAATGGACCAAAGCTCATGTAAAGAAGCGATAGAGCAGAATTTCATTTTTGCAGATGATCTCTATAATACTGGTTTAGAAATAGAAAGAGCAGAAGAAGCAAATCAGGTAACAGAAGACATAATAAGAGAAAAAAGGCGGCACGCTTTGCTAAAAACAGAGTTGTGGTTAAATACTATTCTTTTGAAAGAAAAATGCAATAATCCTTTTGACACTGTAGTTTATATGTTCGCCCACGACCCAAAAGATAATGCAAAAGTTTCTGAACAAAAAATACTCTCTAATGTCCTAAGATCAGTAAAAGAAACTAAAGGTAACAAAATTATACTAATACCGATTGCTGGAGACATGAATCTTGGAGCTGTTGATCTACAAAACAGAATCTATAACATAACTTATTTTCCATCAATAATAATAAACGAAAAAACAGTCCTAGAAGGCTTTCATACAGAAGAAGAAATAGATTTTTATCTAAGGAAATAAATAATCCTGCAAAACAATAAAAACCCCAAATACTATTTAATAATTTCTCTAATTTTATTTCTTATTATCCCGATATCATTTTCGTTCAACTTAGATATAATCTCTCTGGATTTATTAAAAAACAATTGAGCTTTATTCATAATTAAATCGGCTTCTGCCTTATCAATGGCCTTGTCTGCATAATATTGGCTTATTATTCTTAAATTGAAAGATTTGTTATTATATCTATCTCGTCTTCTAAATAATATTGACTTAAACTAAACTTCATGAATTCTAATGTGCAGCTATGAATCTCACATTTAATTCCTAACTTCATCAAGATTGCATATAAAGAATAATACATGGAATAATAACAAGCCGAGATAGAATTTCTTTCTCTATTCATTGTTCCTAAAGCTTCTTCAGCCATTTTCAAATAGCCTTAAGCAAGATTGTTATTTGGCTCAATTATTTTTATTCCGTCTTTCTGTTTACAACACCATTTAATATTTACCATACTAATTCAACAAATTCTTCAACTCCCTTTAGAATAATATGATTTTTTATTACTTCCTTAATAAGATGATCATTTTTATCAAATTTTGCTCTTTTTAATTGAACGACATTAATCTTTACTTTATATAATTCTTCTAATTCCTTAACATCCAATATGCTCCCTAAAATAAAAATATCTAAATCAGACTTTTCAGTAGCAGAATTCTTTGCATAACTGCCAAATATAACTAATATCCCTTTTGTTCTTTGCTCAAGTCTTTCAAAAAGACCCTCTATTTTACTATGCTCGCTTAAAAATTTTACTTTCCGAGAAATCTCAATAGCCTTAATTATTTCTTTAATGTACGAATTAAATTCATTAAGAAAATAATATTTGTTTCTACCTTCAAAAGAAAATTTTACAATGTTCTCTTTTTCTAACTTCTTTAATATGTTAGAAACAGTCTTTTGGTTTAGTTTTAATTTTTTAGCAGCCTCTCGGCCATAGATTCTTCTATGATAATCAGATGCAAATTCTCCCAAAATAAATAGTTCATTCTTATTGAGTAACATATTACTCATATGAGTAAATTATTATTTAAATGTTTCGGTTAAATTAACCATAAATCAATTCTCTCAATAACAATAAACAATAAAAACCCTAAAATACAATTAAAAACATGCAACCCTGGTATTCTGAAACAGATGACGGCCTTGTAGATGCAATAGAAGAGGGAAGAATAGTGCGAGTTCCCGCTCTCTACGCAAAAAGAGAAGGCCTTACAATTCTAAGAAAGCCGAGAACAGAAAAGCAGTCAATGCAGAAAAAACAAAAGCAGGAAGAGCCATATTTATCCTTTGACGACTTCAGAAAACCAATAAGGCAAAAAAGCCAAGTTATATCAGAATTAATGGAAAACTTCCATTGGGAAATTAAGAAAAAAAGAAGGCAGTTAGGAATAACAAGAAGAAAAGTCGCAGAAGAGATTAATGAGCCAGAATATGCCCTGAAATTAATAGAAAGTGGCATTCTCCAGAAAGACGATTTTGTAATAATAAACAAGTTGCAAGACTATCTAAAACTAAATCTAAGAAAAGACAGGAAAGATTTTGAGCAATCCGCCCGCTCTCTTTTAACTGAAAAACAAATATCATCGGAAACGCAAAAGCAATCAGTTCCATTTGAGCCATTTAAGTATAGAAAAGCCAAAGCACTGAAAGAAGCCCCTCAATCCAATCTCGGAAAAGAAATTGAGACGATTGAATAAACAAACACTCTAGAAAAGTATTTCAAATTATTTACGAAGGCAATAATTATAAACTAATAAATAAAGATCCTTGATCTAAGAAACCTTTAAAAACCCCCTAAAATCTCTTCTATAATGAATATTGAAATAGTGAAGCAAGATAAAAACAATCTGGAAATAAAATTAGATAATCCGACAGTAGCAGAAGTTCTAAGAGTTTATTTAAACGCTCAAGGAATAGAATTTGCTGCATGGAGAAAAGAGCATCCAACAAAGCCAATAATCTTCAAAATCCAATCGAGTAAGTCAATTAAAAAAGCAGTTTCAGACGCAGTGGAAGCAATAAAAAAAGACCTTGAAAACATAGAAAAAACACTAAAGCATAAATAATTAACAAATTAAATTATGTTTAAATAGTTAAATTTATAACTAATAATTAATATATAATACAATAAAAGGAGGTAAAAAAATGAAATGCAATTGTATGGTTACTGAGCTTATTATAGGAATTGTTATTCTGATATTTGCAATCTGGCCGGCATTGTTAGGTCCTACTATCTCAAATTGGATTGTGATAATAGCAGCTATAGTACTAATACTTCATGCTCTATTGCACAGAAAAAGAGGCATGGACATGCATGAAAATGCTGCAAGCCCCAAAGCGAGAAAAAAGAAATAAATAATCCTAGTCTCTTTATTAATTATTTATTTACAATTATTTTTATATATGCTTATTTATTTACTATTTTATGGGAAAAATATCAGCAGGCTCTTACGATTTAAATAAATTCCTTCATGGAGGCTATGAAGCAGACATAGTGTCTATAATCTACGGCTCTTCAGGGACAGGAAAAACAAATTTCTGTTTATTGGCAGCAGTCTCGCAGGCAAAGAAAGGAAATAAAGTAATCTACATTGACACAGAGGGCGGCTTTAGCGTAGAAAGAGTAAAACAGCTCTCGCCCAATAACACTCAAGAAATCCTAAAAAATATCCTTCTTCTCAAGCCGACTAATTTCCAGGAGCAAAGAGAGGCATTTAAAACACTCCTAAAATACTTAAAAAAAGAAATATCTCTTATAATAGTAGACGGTATGACAATTCTCTACAGATTAGACTTCGCAGAAGCAAGGGAAAAAAATAATGAAGAAATGAAGAAGATAAACCTCGAATTAGTAAATCAAATAAAAACTCTTGCGGAAATAGCAAGAAAAAGAGAAATTCCAGTTTTAATAACGAATCAAATCTACAATTGGGAAAATGAAACTAAAATGGTCGGCGGCGACATTTTAAAATACTGGGCAAAATGTCACATAGAACTTTCAAACGAAAATGGCAAAAGAACAGCCAAAATAATCAAGCATCGCTCAATTCCAGAAAAAACCCTCTCGTTTCAAATCACAAATGAAGGAATCAGAAAGAGAGGATGGCTCTAATAGCCAGCCAGTTAGTCGCTCCTCACGCTCGCTGTTAACAGGAACCCAGAGGCTTATCCCAGCTACTCTACTTCACGAACTCCACATTCTCCAGATGCTCGAATTCCTTGTCGCCCGTTAGAAACTTGAGACTGTGGCGTTTCGCATAGATGTAGCCGATGCAATCTGCGTATGAGAGGTCTTGTTTCTTGTGCTCTCTTCGAAACTTGATCGCTTCCTTCAACGTGGCGTCGTCAATCTCAACGACCGCTGCTTTGTATTCTTGATATACTTCATCTGCCTCTGTATCGCCCAGCTTGTTTAAGACTGCCCAGTAGATTTCTGCAAGGTTAAAGAGTGTTATTGTTGCAGGTTCTTCTACATATCCCACGTAATTCTTGTTGCCCTCTATGAGTTCAATAACTGCGTAGGTGTCAAAGAAGTAAGCTACCTCCATCGTTTCCTGTCAGAGGAGCTTTCCCATCCACGTCGAACTTCGTCCTTTAGTTGTTGTGTTGGAGTTATCTTAAGTTCTGGGAATCTACCAAAGAGCACGCCGGCTCTCGGTCTTTTCTTTTCTACTCTGATTATAATCTCCTCATCTTCGTGAATCTGTTGTCGCTCAACAAGTTCCTTAGGAATCACAACTGCTATTGAGTTTCCCCATTTCCTTGTTACTGCTTTGATTTGCATATTATTGATGAGACGCAGTGATATTTAAATCTTACGCTCGTCCTGTCAAATCTCGTCAGGTGACGCTGTCTACGAAAGACTACAAGCTTCTCTAGTAAGAGTCAAAAATAATGTTCTAAATTTACTTCATAAGTATAGCTATTATTTTTAATTGCCAACAAAAACCCACTACGATAAAAATATTCTATGTTAACTACCATCAAAATACTCTGTCAATTATTTTAGAACGAAATTAATGTCGCCTACTATCCATATAGAAAACCAGTTCAACCTATTTGAATTCTCGCTTTTTCAACTCGGCATGCATAAAAAAGAGAGGATGGCTCTAATCTCTATACCCTCTTGCCTGCAATCTAAACATCTTAGCATACTGTCCATTCTTTCTTAGAAGTTCCTTATGGCTCCCAATTTCAATAATCCCTCCCTTATCCATAACGATAATTTTATCAGCCATTCTCACAGTGGAGAACCTATGCGAAATTAGAAATGTAATTTTATTCTTAGTTAATTCCTTAAATTTCTGGAAAAGCTTGTATTCTGCCTTTGCGTCAACAGCTGCTGTCGGCTCATCAAGTATCAAAATCTGAGCATCTCTAAAGAATGCCCTTGCCAAAGCAATCTTTTGCCACTGACCAACAGAAAGCTCCTCTCCTTCATCCTTCAAAGTCCTGCCTAATTGTGTCTTATATTGTTTCTCTAAGTTCTTAATAAACTCCCAAGACTCTGAATTGACAGAGGCTTTATGTATTCTCCCCTTCTTTCCCAAAGCGCCAACTCTTCCAAAACCAATATTCTCTTCGACTAAAGCCTCATATTTCATAAAATCTTGAAATATAACTCCAAGATTATCATATAAACTGTCTAAAGAAAAATCCTTTACATTAATCTCATCAATTAATATCTCTCCTTCGCTAACATCATAAAGTCTGCACAATAGTTTTATCAAAGTAGTTTTCCCAGAACCGTTCTCTCCAACAAGGGCCATGCTCTCTCCAGGTTTTATATTAAAATTAATATTATGCAAAACAAAATCCTTGGCTCTTGGATACTTAAAACCAACATTTCTAAATTCTATTCCCTTCCTGATTAAAGAAGGCACCCTTTTAGGATTAATATTCTCCTTAATCAACGATTCAAATCCCAATATCTTAACAAAATATGTTGTAAAAGTAGCAGAAATATTAATCTCCCCTATCATTCTAACAACCCACCTCGCATGCCCTGCAAATTGAAACAACAACGCCCAGAAAAAGGCTATATCTCCAACAGAAACTCTATTTTCTATAAATCCAGAGATAACAAGCCATGCAGCAGCAACCGACAAAACACCCTCTATAATTCCAATAAATGCACCAAAAACAAATTCAAAAAAAGCAGCCTTCTCTTGCTTCCTCAAAAATAAATTAGTCAAATTCTCAAACTTTTCTATAAAATAACCTCTGAGCCCAAATAATTTAATCTCCTTTACAGCCTCTGGCTTCTCCATCATAAGCTGTCTAAAATAATCTGCCTGTCTTGATATAGGAGAAGAATACTCAAATATGCTCCAAGATATTCTTGTTGATTTCATAGATAATAAAATACTAGGTAAAGCTCCAAGAGCTATAAGAGCAACAATCCTCCAATCAAACCTAAACAAAACACTTACAACAACAGAAAGACTAATAACCTCTCCTATAAAAAAAGTAAATTGCCAGAAAAATTCATTAACCCTCCACAAATTTCTATTTGCTTTCATTAAAGTATTATAATATTCAGGATTCTCAAAATAAACAACGTCAAGAGAAGAAATCTTATGCATCATCTCTTTAGCAACATACTTCTCAAGCTTCTGAGAATGAATTCTCTTTATCAATTGCTGACTATCCCATAATATCCCCTGAACAACCCTAGCAATTCCATAAACAACTAAAATCCCAAAAATACCTAATCCGAATTTGCTAGCCAAATTCAACTTTGAACTTTCAGTCACGTTATCAATAATAAGTTTGAAAACATATGGCTCAATAATAACTAATAATCCTCCAAAAACCGCTGTAAAAAATATAATAAAAGTCAATAATTTAGATGACTTATAAGTCCACTTAATAGCAAGCTTCAATGCTTTCAATCTCTCTCCAAAACTCGCCTTGATAGGTTTCTCCTCTTCCATCATTAAATTAGAAAAATATTGTTAATAAATCCTCTCATAACAACTCTTAAATAAACCATTAATTTAATATCGGTATGCACTACTCAGAATTCGTCGAACTATACGAAACTCTCGCAAAAACATCTAAAAGGCTAGAAAAAACATCTATCCTCGCAGAATTTCTCAAAAAGCTTAAGCATCAGCCATCAGAGCTTATTTATCTCCTAAAAGGCAGGACATTCCCAGATTATGATCCAAGAGAATTCGGCATTTCAGATAAATTAGTAATAAAAGCAATTGCAAAAGCATCAGGAGTTTCAGAATCAGAACTCTACAAAAAATACAAGAAACTGGGAGATTTAGGCGAGATAGCAGACGAGTTTATAGGCCAAAGAAAACAATCGACACTATTTAAATCAAAATTAGAAACAAAAAAAATATTTGAAAACTTAAAGAAACTAGTGGAAATAGAAGGCAAGGGCGCAGTTGAAAAAAAGCTCTCATTAATTTCAGAGCTTCTAAACTCTGCATCAGGAAAAGAAGCAAAATATATAATAAGAACTCTGTTGTCAGATTTAAGAGTTGGAGTAGCAGACGGTATTCTAAGGGATGCCCTCGCAGAAGCATTTTTTCCTGAAGAAAAACTATCTAAAAAAATAGAATCTGCCTATGATTTATCTAATGATTATGCTGTAGTATTTGAATCAGCGTTAAAGGGAAAAAAAGAATTGGAAAAAATCAGCATCACTCCAGGCAAGCCTATGAAAGTAATGCTCCCCATAAAAGTGTCAGATATAAAAGAAGCGTTTAGAATCTGCGGTAAGCCCGCTGCAATAGAACATAAATACGATGGTTTCAGAGTTCTAATAAATAAAGATGAAAAAGGCAATATTGCTCTCTTCACGCGAAGATTAGAAAACGTAACAAATCAATTTCCAGACATCGTAAAAATAGTCAAAGAAAATATAAAGGGTCATTCATTCATCATAGATTCAGAAGTTGTCGGTTACAATCCTGAAACAAAAAAACCTCTTCCTTTCGAAGCAATTTCTCAAAGAATAAAAAGAAAATACGATATAGAAAAAATAATAAAAAATCTGCCTGTGGAAATTAATGTATTTGATATAATCTATCATAACGGAAAAATAATAGCTCATCTCCCGTTCAAAGAGCGCAGAAATCTTTTAGAAAAAGTCATAAAAACAGAAAAGTTGAAAATCCGCACATCATCGCAATTCATTACAGAAGACGAGAATAAAGCCCTAAAATTTTATAAAGAGGCCCTTAAGACTCATGAAGAAGGAATAATGATTAAAAGTCTAAATGCTCCTTATCAGCCAGGCAGAAGAGTCGGTTTCATGGTCAAAATGAAACCCGATGTCGCTGACCTTGATCTTGTAATCGTAGGCGCAGAATACGGCTCTGGAAAGCGAGCAGGCTGGTTAACCTCTTATATAGTAGCCTGCAAGTCGCACGATAAATTCTTAGAAGTCGGAAAAGTCTCTTCAGGATTGAAAGAAAAAGAAGAAGAAGGAACTAGTTACAAAGAAATGACAAAACTCCTCAAGCCTCTAATCACTGAAGAAAAAGACAAAGAAGTCAAAGTAAAGCCAAGATTAATAGTTTCTGTAACTTATCAAAACATACAAAAAAGCCCAAGTTATTCGTCAGGCTATGCCTTAAGATTCCCAAGAATCACGCACTATCGTCCAGACAGAAAGCCCTTTGATATCGCAACTTTAGAAGAAATAGAAAAAGAGGTAAAAAAATCACGAGCAGTCCCGCATAATCCCTAAAATTGAAACACAAACCTTTATAAAGCCCCCCCTTTATAAATAACAATACAACCAAAATGTCCAAATCAGACCTAAAAGTTCAAAATATCGTCGCTACAACATCCCTCGGCAAACCTGTTTCTCTAACAAAACTTGCAAGAGTTCAATCAAACACAGAATATAATCCAGAGCAATTTCCAGGCCTTGTATTAAGGGTAAAGAAGCCAAAATCAGCAGTTTTGGTATTTTCATCAGGCAATCTAGTCTGTACAGGCACGAAAAGCGTTGCGCAAGTCAAAGAAGTAATAAATCAAGTCATAAAACACATTGCCAAAATAGGCGTTAAAATAACAGACAAGCCAAAAATAACTGTTCAAAACATAGTTGCATCAGGTAGTATCAACCTAAATCTCAATCTTAATCTCCTTGCTCTGCAATTGGAAAACACAGAATACGAGCCAGAGCAATTTCCAGGCCTTGTTTACAAGCTAACAGACCCTACGGCAACGTTTCTCTTATTCAGCAATGGAAAATTAGTCTGCACAGGCACGAAAAACAAGCAACAATTAGAAGAATCAATGCATCAATTGAACAAAAACATAAAAGAAGCGACTAAAGAATAGCTTAAAAATAATCTCTCAAGCTCTTCTGTTTCAATTCCTTCATCAGCAAACTTTCCTTCAAATATCTATCAATAGGAATTCTCAATCGGGTTTGTATGTCCCGCAGCGCATCCTGCAAACTCTCAAAATTCCGAGGCGAGCCATGCATCGCGCTCCGCGTAGTCTCTCTCAATATCCCAACGCCCAAAGGAGCGTAATACTCAGGCCTAATCTCTCTAAATACAATTACAGAAGCCTGCCTCCTAATTTTCTCTAAATGCTCGCAAACAGCAAGCCTATTTGCATAATACGCCCCTATAACGCTATCAGCATATTTCCTCCTCTTAAAAATGCTCTCAAAATCCTTCCAAACTCCAAAATTCGTCAATGATATTTCAATAACCTCAAAGCTCCAAAATCTTGGAATCAGCAAAATCTCGTAATGATTTCCCAAATACTCGTCATGAAAAACCAAAAAATTCCCAAAATAAGGAAAATATCTTATTTTCTCAATCTTTTTCTCAGAAAGATTAGAATCAA
>CAZJPE010000003.1:60473-62899 GCA_964547875.1 Candidatus Woesearchaeota archaeon | reverse complement strand
AAATAAGGAAAATATCTTATTTTCTCAATCTTTTTCTCAGAAAGATTAGAATCAACGGCAGTTATGCTCCATCTAGTCGGTACCAATTTCCTGTTCTTTTTTAATCCCAACAATCCTGCTGATAGCAATTTAATCATATTTGAACTCTCTATTCCCACTTTTTCTAATTCCAATAAAGCAACATTAGACTTCACGTCACTATCATTAACTAAATATTCAACTTTCTTCTTTATTTTAGGATTCTCCTGCAATCTAACGCTTTCTACTTCCCCCACATTAGAAATTAACGGCACTCTTGATTCTCTCTCTTCATGCTTCATCACAGGTTTTTTCAATTTAAATTCAGTTGAAACAGACTTGTCAGCCATGGCAATCTCCTGCATTGTATTCAAAAATTTATTTTTTAAAACAGCTCTTTTTACGTTATCCCGCCTTCTGCCATAAATCAGCATATTCCTTAATCTTAAAATATCAGAAATCCCTAATTTTTTAGAATGCCATTCTTCAGCAGAACTCATAACTTTTGTATCACCATACTCTTCAGGTGATAAAATCCCGGCATAAACGTTAGGATAGTTCCATCTTCCGACAAAAATCTCTGGCGGCGAAGAGCCTGAAAATTCTGCAATGCTCCTAGCTCTCCCTAATAAAATGCTGTGCTTCTTGCATTCGTATTCTCCGCATATCTTGCAATACGCCATTAAAAGAATTAATTATAAGAATATATATTAATTGTTATGCGCTGTTGCTCTATTTTTATGCTCCGAGCCTAACAGCATCTTTAACGCTTGAAACTAAATCGCTTAAACACATCTTCAATGTAGTTTGAAGCTGTTGGCGATAACCGCTTTCCTGATAAACTCTCGCAATTGAAAATAAGCCTGCTAAGCATCCTTCAAGAGTCTCCTTTGGAAAAATATGTTCTCCATCTAATAAAAAACTCCCATTCTGAAGAAAACTTAGTCTTTTAACAGGAAGGCCCAATCCTACGATACCTACATTTTTATCAGATAAAGCCTTTGCACTTTCTTTAACTACTTCTGAAAATACCGGATAATATCCTCTAAGAACTAATTCTTGATATCTCACTTCAATCTTATAATCAATACCCATTAAATCTTCTTTATAATTCATAATCAGTTTAAATTATCTCTATTTAAATTTTATCTCAGTTCTTTAAATCACTAATCCCTAATAAAATAAACAAAACCCCAATCATAATAATCATCCAAAACAAGCCTCCCTTGAAAAATACTCCTGCCGCATTCCAAAAATCCCAGATTCCCCAAGCCTGCGAATACCATGCAATAATAATTGGCACAATGACCAAAATCAATCCTGCTAAAAGTTCAGCCCATTTATTCATACAAATCCTATAAAAATTTCCTATTTAAATTTTTCTCTTTAAAACAAAAATGAGAATAAAGCTAGTATCAAAGATAGTAGTAAAAATAACCCTTAATTAACAACCTATATAAATAATCCTTTCGTATCTAAAAAATGGAAAAAATAAAGATAACATTTTTAGGCACGTCAGATTCAATTCCAACAAAAGAAAGAAATCATACTTCTATTTTGCTTAGTTATAAAAATGAAAATATCCTGATAGACTGCGGCGAGGGAACTCAAAGGCAATTTAAAAAAGCAGCTCTCAATCCCTGCAAATTAACCTCTATATTAATAACTCATTGGCATGGAGATCACATTTTAGGCCTTCCTGGGCTATTGCAAACATTAGCAATGCAGAATTACAATAAAACATTAAAAATCTACGGCCCAAAAAACACGAAAAAATTCGCAGAAGAGATAATGAAAATGTTTGTATTTGTAGGAAAGATAAGATATGAAATAAAAGAAGTTGAAGGAAAATTTCTCAATACAAATGATTTCTCGCTTCAAGCATTCCCATTAAAGCATGGCACGTATTGCAATGGTTATTCATTCATAGAAAAAGACAAATTAAGAATAAACAAAGAAAAGCTCAAAAAACTAAAGCTGCCAAATTCTCCTCTAATCAGAAAATTGGCAGAAGGCAAGGATATAATGTTTAACAATAAAAAAATAAGCTCAGATAGCATCGCATATAAGCAAAATGGCAGGAAAATCTCATTCGTCTTTGACACAGGCTATTCAAATAATATAATATCGAATGTAAAAAATTCAGATATTTTAATTGCAGAATCAACTTATCAGAAAAAAGACATATCGCTCGCAAACAGATATCATCATTTAACCTCAACGCAAGCCGCTACAATAGCGAAAAATGCAAAAGCAAAAAAACTAATATTGACGCATATCTCCCAGCGCTATCCTACATTCTCCCACATAGAACATGAAGCCAAAAAAATCTTTAAAAACACTTCATTAGTAAAAGATTTAGATGTTATAACTTTATAAGATAACTTTAAACTAATTCACTTTAGCAA
>CAZJPE010000003.1:58672-60373 GCA_964547875.1 Candidatus Woesearchaeota archaeon | reverse complement strand
GAAATAGAAGCAGGCGATATAAAAATTATAGTATCTCCTCTCAAAAAAGTTAATCCAATATTTTTTTTAACCTCTCCATCTACAACTTCTTTAGCATTATCCAATACCACATTAATATGCATGTCAAATGCAACTAATGTTCCAACAAATTGCTGCTCGCCTTTCAATTGTATAAGAACCTCCTTCCCCTTTGAATGATTTAATAAATCCAATGGGCGTTCAATGCCATTAACCATATCTGCTTTTTATCATTCTCATATTTAAATCTTTGGATTCGTTTTATATAAGTAAAAAACTATATAAACCAACAATTTTCATTCTCTTTATGAATCTCGGAAGAAAAATAACGGGCGGCAAATATCATAGGCAGAGAAAGAAGAAACTCTACGAAAAGCAAAATCAGGAGAGAATAGTCCTACTTGGAGAAACAAAGAAAAAGCAAATTAGGGTAAAAGCTGGAAAAATAAAGACAATTCTCTTAAAAACAAATCAAGCAAACCTGCTAATTAATGGAAAAATACAAAAAGCAGAGATAAAAAATGTAGTAGAAACCCCTCAAAACCGCTTTTTAGCAAGGCAAAATCGTCTTCTTAAAAGCGCAATCATAGAAACGTCTCTGGGAAAGGCAAAAATCTCAAATCGCCCGAGTAGAGAAGGCATGGTAAATGCGGTTCTGATAGAAGAAAAATAATTGGACAAAAAAGTTTATATATAGAAACCTTTAAATACCAATGAAATAGTAAATTTTTTAAACCTTTCCAATAAGAATTCTAAAATGAACTATGTAAAGCGCTGCCCAGAATGTGGAAGTGTAAATCTCACTTACGACGAGCAAAAAGGCGAAATAATCTGCAACGAATGCGGCCTTATCATAGAAGAAAAAATGGTTGACACTGGCCAGGATGTTGGCGGCCAATTCGACAAATCAGAAAAAAAAGGAAGAGGCGGCGCCCCGATCTCAATGCAGAAATATGACAAGGGCTTGACAACAAACATAGGCGAAATATCAGACATCTACAAACTAGAAGCAGGCCAGACTAGAAAATTCTTAAGACTAAAAAAATGGCAGGAAAGAGTCTCTACTTCAATAGAAAGAAATCTTAGATTAGCAATGGCAGAATTAAGAAGAGTCGCTTCTTTCTTAAGTCTCCCATCAGTAATAAGAGACGAAGCATCAAGAATTTATAATTACGTATTACAAAGAGGTTTAGTAAGAGGAAGGTCAATGGAATCAGTGATTGCTGCCTGTATCTATGCTGCATGCCGCTCATATAATATTCCAAGAACTTTAGATGAAATTGCAGGCGCATCTGATGTAGAAAGAAAAGAGATAGGAAGAACCTACCGCTTTATTGTAAGAAAATTAAAAATAAAAGTCACTCCAAGCTCTCCAAAAGATTACATCTCAAGATTTGCTTCAATCCTGCATTTAACCCCAAAAAGTCAGAATGATTCTCTTAAAATATTAAAAAAAGCAGATATTGTAGAATTAACGTCTGGCAGAGGCCCAGCAGGCATTGCCGCAGCAGCCTTATATGTAGCATCTCTCCTAAATGATGAAAAACGCACTCAAAGAGAAGTGGCAGATGTGGCGGGCATCACAGAAGTAACAATAAGAAACCGCTATAAAGAACTCATAGAAAAGCTAAAATTAGAGGAAAAGATAAAATCAAAAGTAAACCCAATAGAAAAAATAAAAAA